>JAURFJ010000100.1 GCA_030834365.1 Flavobacteriaceae bacterium
CGCCTTGATTAAGGCAATGGAGGTATCGCGCCCAGCCGTAATCGGAATGACCACTCCAGGAAACAAAACCGTGTTTCGAAGCGGTAATATGGGCAAGGTCTCAGGCACCTCCTCGCGGTCCATCTCCTCTTCGTCTTCGGGGGAGAGCAGCGGAATGAGCTCTGCATCATCTTCTATTGACTGAGCCGACAAATTGTCAAATCCTAAGTATATCTTTGAGTTCATAAAGTCATTTACGTCATTTTGTCACTCTTATCACCTTGAAAAGCAGCGTACGCCCTCATTTTTAAGGGGCGCAAATATAGGTTCAATTAATGTGCCAAGATGTTTTTGTAACATTTATAAACGTTTACCGTCTTATAGCTAACCCACAAGTCAATGAAAAACTCTTTTCTCTATCTAACTGCGGCGATTTTTTGCCTCGCACTCACAAATATGAGTGTTGCACAAGAACAGAAGCGCATCGATTTAGACAGCTTCAACGAACTCATGATCGGCGGAGACTTTAACGTCATCCTCACCGAAGAGGCATCAGGGAGCCTGACACTTAAGGGTAGTAAAGAAGCCATAGATGAAATATCTGTAACCTTGCGCAATCAAAAACTACGCATAGAAAAGAAAAAGCGTTCATACTGGATGAACCTCGGAAAAAGTGGGAAGCGCGTGACGGTAGAGATTCCATCAACTAGCTTGAAAGGAATTTACCTTTCGGGCTCGGGTAATCTGAGCGGATCTATTAAAGCAGCCGATCAGTTAAAAGTAGTGGTCTCCGGATCAGGATCTATCGAGAGCGACCTTGGTAATGCCCGGTCAATTAACGCTTCTGTTTCGGGCTCCGGTGATCTCATCCTAACCGGTAGTTGCGACCTACTTACACTTCAAATAGCCGGATCCGGAAATATCAACGCGGATGAACTTCACGCCAAGGTGGTTGAGGCAAAAATAGCTGGATCGGGGAACGGACACATTCACGTGAGCGACAAGCTGACAGCATCTATAGCCGGTTCAGGAAATTTAACCTACTCTGGCAATCCTGAAAAGGTAGATCACAGTGTTGCCGGGTCTGGACGCATCCGCTCTAAAAATTAAGTCTTCTTAAGGCCTAAGTACATACTTTTTCAATCGGGCTAATAGCAAGGCTCCTACCAAGAAAAAGACCCCTAAAAACAGGGCAGCTCCTCTCATGCTTCCGGTTAGCTGGGCGATGTATCCAAAAATAAATGTGCCGATAACAATGCCCACCTTTTCGGCCACTTCGTAAAAACTAAAGTACGAGGTGGTGTCTTGAGTATCCGGAAGGTTTTGAGAATAGGTCGAGCGCGAAAGAGTCTGTATGCTACCCATCACCAGACCCACCCATGCCGCGGCGAGGTAAAAATCTTTGGGTGTTTCTACAAAATAGGCATAGACGCACAGTAAAAGCCAAATACCGTTGATTACGATTAGCATACTGATGTTGTTCAGGCGTTCTGCCAGGCGCCCGGTAATTACAGAGCCTACCATAGCGACGATCTGTATGAGTAGTATGCTCACAATTAATCCGACCGTGCGTTGATTGTCAGATCCCCAGTCAATTTCTTGTTCTCCAAAATAGGCAGCGATGAGTAAAATAGTCTGTACCGCCATGCTGTAAATAAAAAAGGCCCATAGGTATTTGCGCAAAAAGAGTTGTGAGGAGATCTCTAAGCGCACTTTTTTTAGCTCGTTAAAGCCTCCCAGAATCAACTGCTTACGATCACCCTCTTTTTTGTACCCCTTAGGCATGTGCTTAAAGGTATACTGGCTAAAGAGAATCCACCATAACCCTACGGTGATAAACGAGTACCGCATAGCCATCATTTCAGCCGGGTTTTCTGCTGTGCCCTCAATGCCAAACCAATTCGGTCGCATCACCATAGCCAAGTTAACTAGCAGCAGAAGCACACTTCCTATGTATCCCATTGAAAAGCCCCTGGCGCTCACGCGATCTTGCTGGTCTTTGTAGGCGACATCCGGAAGGTAGGAGTTGTAAATGGCGATACTCAACCAAGAACCCACAAGCCCAAAGAAATAACACAGTAAACTCAGGTAAATGTGTTCTAATGAAAACCAATACAAGCCTATGCACGAGAAGGCTCCGAGGTAACAAAAGAACTTTAAAAAGACCTTCTTATTACCCATATAGTCAGCCACTCCTGAAATAAGAGGAGTTGCAAGCGCTATGAGCACGAAAGCGGCCGAGCTCAAGTAACTGATCAGCGGCCCCCTAGCGATCATAACCCCGAAGACAGATA
This sequence comes from Flavobacteriaceae bacterium, assembly GCA_030834365.1. Classification (GTDB taxonomy): domain Bacteria; phylum Bacteroidota; class Bacteroidia; order Flavobacteriales; family Flavobacteriaceae; genus UBA3478. The sequence goes on from JAURFJ010000100.1 coordinate 2,274, forward strand.
CCTGTTCGACTTCTGCCAGACGAAATAAGGCACCGTAGAAGATGGGGAACACCGCCGAAGAAATGACTAAACTGTAGACTGAATTGGCCCAATCGTAGAAGGCCCATGCGTTCAATACCTTCTTAGACCCCTTCTCAAAAACCGTTACTGACATTCGCGCTTAGATTAGTGCGACTCAAAATACGAATAATAAACAAACACCTATTTTGATCCAATTCACCCATTTTGGCCTGATTTTTGAACCACAAATGTTTAAAAACGACAATGAAAAATCTATTCTTCCTAGCGGCCGCTATAGCTTTAGCCGCCTGCACCGGCCCCGAGGGGCCCCAAGGGCCGCCTGGGGCTACCCTATTCTCCCAAGTCATCGAGCTGGAGGCTGATTTCAGCGAATCTAACGGTTACGAAGTATACTACGAATTTCCACCATCAATAGAAGTGTTTGAGGCCGATCTGATCATGGTCTATCTGGCCTACGAAACCGTAAGTAGCCCCCAAGGCACTCAAGTCGTGTGGCGTGCGCTACCGCTCACCTTGATTACCGATCAAGGGCTGTTGCAATATCAATTTGACCACACCTTTACCGATCTGCGCCTATTTGTTGAGGCGACCTATGACCTCAGATTGGCAACCTCAGCCGACCTAGAGAATCAGCGCTTTAAGATAGCCGTAATACCAGCCGAATTTGCTCAAGGCATTCAAGGGCTGACTGAACTTACGGATGCTGATTTTACCGCCTTTTCTCACTAATTTTAGAAAAAAAAGAAGCTATGAAATCAACTGTATTCGTTGCGCTACTCTTAACAACCGTCTTGAGTCTTCAGGCGCAAGAAAAAGAAAGCCCCAAGACCTTTGAGGTCTACAAGAGCGATGCTAATTGGAAAAAGCAGCTAAGTGGTATGGAGTACTATGTGCTCAGACGTGGAGGCACCGAATATGCCTTCACCAGCGAGCTGCTTGACGAAAAACGCAAGGGTACCTACGTGTGTGCGGCCTGCGAAAACCCGGTGTTTCGATCAGAAAACAAGTACGACTCCAACAGCGGCTGGCCCTCTTTTGACCGGCCCATTGAGGGGTCATTGGTCTACGATGTCGATTACGAGATCGGATACGAGCGCACCGAAGAAAAATGTGGCAAATGCGGGTCACACCTGGGCCACGTTTTTGACGACGGCCCCAGGGCTACTACAGGCAAAAGACACTGCATCAACGGAGTAGCACTGAAATTTATAGCCGATGCGAACTAATGAGTCTAAAGACCTCAACGAAGAGAAGTTGAAAAGCAGGTTGACTCCTATCGCTTACGCCGTGCTTCGCCATGGAGCCACCGAGCCCCCCTTTTCTGGAGCCTTTAACCAGCATTTTGAAACCGGAGATTACCACTGCATGGCCTGCGGAAACTTGCTTTTTCAAAGCACGCATAAGTTTGAGAGCGGCTGCGGATGGCCAGCTTTCGACACTGCAGTTCCGGGAGCCATAACCTATTTAAGAGACCATTCGCATGGAATGATCCGCACCGAAACGCGATGCGGAGCATGCGACTCGCATTTGGGTCATGTGTTTGACGACGGGCCTAGGCACAGTACCGGAAAACGTTATTGCATTAACTCGGTTTGCCTCGAATTTAGGCCCACTAATTGAATCGTATAGGCTCTATTGATTACTTTTGGGCCTCTAATTAATGATATCCGATGCAAGAATTTGATTTAATTGTGCTTGGTAGTGGACCTGGAGGCTATGTAGCCGCCATTCGCGCCTCTCAACTCGGTCTAAAAACGGCTATAGTCGAAAAAGAAAACCTAGGCGGAGTATGCCTCAATTGGGGGTGTATTCCTACTAAAGCGCTGCTTAAATCGGCCCAAGTGTTCGAATACTTAAATCACGCCGAAGACTATGGATTATCTGCAGAATCGGTGAGTTACGACTTCGGTAAAGTGATCAACCGCTCTAGAGGAGTGGCCGACTCTATGAGTAAGGGAGTGCAATTCTT
>JAURFJ010000101.1 GCA_030834365.1 Flavobacteriaceae bacterium
CCTTCACGAGCTCCACTGCTTTCAAGTGTTTTAAGAAGCTGTTCAGCCTTTTGGATCACCGTTTGGGGCATGCCGGCTAGCTTAGCGACATAGAGGCCGAAGCTGTGCTCCGATCCGCCGGGTTTTAGTGTTCTCAAAAATACCACCTTATCGCCTGATTCTTTAACCGCTACATTGTAGTTTTTAATACGCTGGTATTGATCGCTCATGCCGCTCAGCTCGTGGTAGTGAGTGGCAAATAGCGTCTTTGGACGCATGGGATGATTGTGAAGGTAAGCCGCTATGGCCCAGGCTAGGGATATGCCGTCGTAGGTGCTCGTGCCGCGTCCGATTTCATCCATAAGCACAAGGCTGCGATCGCTGAGGTTATTTAGAATGGCCGCCGTCTCATTCATTTCAACCATAAAGGTCGAGGCACCTGCGCTGATGTTATCGCTTGCTCCGACCCGTGTGAACAGTTTGTCGACAATGCCCATTTGGGCAGATTGGGCGGGAATAAAGCTTCCGGCCTGAGCCATGATCACGCACAGTGCAGTTTGACGAAGCAAGGCTGACTTCCCACTCATATTGGGCCCGGTGATCATCATGATTTGCTGCTGCTCGGTGTCCAATTGTAGATCATTAGCGATATAGGCCTGCTTAGACTCAAGTAGGCGTTCAATCACAGGGTGACGAGCAGCCTTTAAGAGCAGAGGTGATTGATCATCAATAAGGGGTCTCACGTAATTATTCTGCTCCGCCAGCACACTAAAACTCACCAAACAATCAAGCGCGGCAATGACCTGTGCTAGCTGTTGAATGGCCCCAATGCGCGGTTGCAATCGGTCGAGTAATTGGGTGTAGAGCTCGAATTCTAAAAGCCCTATGCGTTGCTTGGCCTCTTCGATTTTTTGCTCAAATGCTTTGAGTTCTTCGGTGACATAGCGCTCTGCATTGACCAACGTTTGTTTTCGCACATAGTGAGGGGGTACCTTGTCTTTATGGGTGTTTCTGACCTCGAAATAATAACCGAAGACCGAATTCGAGTCGATTTTCATCGAGCTGATTCCCGTTTCGTTGATCTCTTGGTTCAGCAGTTCATTAAGGGCTTCCTCGCTCTGAAAGGCCAACTTGCGAAGTGCGTCGAGTTCGTCGTGAACCTTGTTGGCTATGACTCCTCCTTTGGCAAGTACGGCTGGCACCTCTTCGTTTAGCGTAAGTGAAATGATCGTATTTGCCTCATCAATAGCCGCTTTGTTGACCGCGAGCGCAATGGGTGTTTGGGCTAATTTTGATTCAATGTTTAGGCAATGTTGTAGCGTTTTTTCTAATCCCTTTAGCTCTTTAGGGCCAATGCGTCTAGTCGCGATACGCATGCTCAGGCGCTCGAGATCGTTTACAGACTTTAGCTCATCGCGAAGGCTTTGGCGCAGCAGCTTTTGCTCGTTGAAAAAAGCCACCGTTTCGTGGCGCTTGACAATGGATTCAATTTGGGTAAGGGGTCTAGCAATCCACTGCCTAAGGGTGCGCGCACCCATTGGGGTTTGAGTTAGATCGATGACTGATAGCAGGGAGTGGCCTGCTGGGTGCAGCGCATGAAAAAGCTCTAAGCTTTTAATGGTGAAGGCATCCATCCAAAGGTGCTGCTTTCGATCTAGTCGCGACACTGATCGTATATGTGCCTTTTGATGGTGTTGGGTTTCATTGAGGTAGTGCAATAAGGCTCCGGAAACCCCAATTGATTTGGCAGATGAATGCAGTCCGAATCCGTCTAAACTAGCAGTTTGAAAATGGTCAATAAGCAGGTCAAAAGCGAATCGATTCTCGAACACCCAGTCTTCAAGATAAAAGGGGTTTGGAAGCTCAAAACGTTCGCTTAGCTGTTGACGTTGAGACTTGGGAAGAATAACTTCTGCGGCGTCAAACTGGGTGAGAAGGCTTTCGATATAATCGGCATTTCCTTCAGCCACCTTAAAGTCTCCAGTTGAAAGGTCAAGCAGGGCCAGGGCATAACTTTCGTCTGCCTTATAAAGCGCCCCTAGAAAATTGTTTCTCTTGGCCTCTAAAAGCTCATCGGTAGTCGTTAAGCCCGGAGTGATCAGTTCGGTCACGCCTCGCTTTACGATGCCTTTTACCTGTTTGGCATCTTCGAGTTGATCACAAATGGCAACGCGCTTACCCGCGCGAACTAATTTGGGAAGGTAGGTGTTAAGCGCATGATGCGGAAACCCGGCCAGAGGTGTTTGATCACCACCGTTATTGCGCTGGGTAAGCACTATCCCTAGTAGTTTGGCCGTTTCTTCGGCATCTGACCCAAAGGTTTCGTAAAAGTCACCCACTCTAAATAGCAAAAGTGCCTCAGGATGTTTACTCTTGATCGCATTGTACTGCTGCATCAGCGGAGTCGTGGTTTTGCTATTTTTTGCCATAATTTTATCGAAAATAGAAATTTGATCCCAGCTAGTGAACACTCCCTTTCCTAAAAAGTCGATGGAGGCCCTAGAGCGCGTTTCGGTAGAGACCTTTAAAGAAGCGCCGAAGACGCCCATAGTGGTGGTGCTTGATAATATTCGCAGCCTTCACAATGTGGGGGCTGTGTTTCGAACGGCCGACGCCTTTAGTATTCAGCAGATTGTTCTCTGCGGAATAACGGCGACCCCTCCGCACAAAGAACTTCGAAAAACGGCTTTGGGAGCTACTGAAAGTGTTTCATGGGAATACGCTAACAACACAACTGAGGCCATTGAAAACTTAAAGCAAGAGGGCTACGTTATCGTTGCGGCCGAACAAACCAAGCGGTCGACTTTTTTGCAGGCGTATCTTCCAGATCCGAAACAAAAATACGCCCTTGTATTCGGTCACGAGGTAAACGGAGTAGATCAAACGGTTCTCGATCGCTGTGATGCGGTTGTTGAGATCAAGCAAACTGGAACTAAGCATTCGCTAAATGTTTCGGTAAGTGCGGGCATCGTACTCTGGCACTTCTATCGCGCCTTAGGCCCACAATAAATAAGCAGTTAAGCCAACTTATGATTCGTTAACCGCTGCGCTAATAGCAACCAGTTAATTTCAGTGCAAATACGATCAAAATCAGCCTGTTTATGGACAAAATCAAGGGCAGAGGTGTCAATGACGAGCTGAGCTTCTTCTGAGGCGTGTCCTTTGAGATAGGCTGATCGAATGCGCTCAAGATATGTACTGTCTATTTGGGACTCATAAGACCTTGCCCGCTGCTTAATGCGCTTTTCAAGTTGTTCGACCGGGGCATCGAGCAGCACGTATAGGGCAGGAGCCTTGGTAAGTTTTCTAGACCAACTGTAAAAACGATTGAAAAGGGCTAGGTCTTGGGGGTTTAAGTTTAGCTCAGCGAAAAGCGCCGATTTAGATATATGGTAATCGGCTACTATTCCTTTTTTTTCATTCAATTTGTGAAGTGCTTGTTGTCTATCGGCTAAAAAATGAAGTTCGGTTGGCAGGGCATACGCCTCTGGGTCTTGATAAAAGTCACTCAGGTAGGGGTTAGACTCAAAGCGTTCTAGATGGGTATCAATCGAATAACGCGTAGCGAGAAGGTTACACAAGCTGGTTTTTCCTACACCGATGCAACCCTCAATCACAACCATTTCTGAGTTTTTCCATAAATCAGTCAGCGAGCACAGCAAGTTTATGTTCACCGGGTTTAGTGTTGAACCGTCGCGGCATTGACTCAGCAAGAGTTCAATTTCGTCTAGGTGTAGGTTATCATTAAGTGCAGCGGCAACCTCTCTTAAGGGTTCAAGCACAAAACGCCGTTGCGCCATGCGCGGATGCGGCAAGGTCAAATCAGCGTCATTTAGCGGCTCAGGGCCCAATAAAAGGTCTATATCTAATGGTCGGTCTTGATAATTGGTTGAGGTATTTGTGCGCGCTCTTCCATGGCTTAGTTCTAGGCTTAGACAATGCTCGAGTAACTCATGAGAACTGAGAGGTGTGTCAACGGCTATACAGGCATTGTAAAACGCTTTACCCGAAAATCCTTGAGCTTCGTTTTCGTAAAGTGTAGAACAGCTAAGCACGTTTATTTGCTGCTCATTGAGCTCGAAAATAGCGGTTTGAATGTGTGTAAGACGGGCGTCTTCGTTGCTTCCTAGACCTAAGTAATACCTGTTTAACTTCACTGTTTGAAAGTACAAAAAGCGATGAACTTTAAGTA
>JAURFJ010000102.1 GCA_030834365.1 Flavobacteriaceae bacterium
CAATCTACTGAGCGAAACGCCAGAAATAAGCTTAATTCTTCAGGTCTTCAGGTCAATGACTCTGCCGTTTACATTGACGCCATTGGAAAAGACATGGTCTATGAGGTCAGAATTGGGGAAACCGCCGTTCAGAGGGGTACTCTTCTTGGTCAAAATGACATGCTCACCCTGGTTTTAGGAAACGGAAAAGACAGTATTCAATGATAGACAACCAGCCCGATTTTTTAGACGATCTGCCAGATGCAGAGGCGCTGCATGAGCATTATGCTTTTGAAGCAGCCAAAGGACAAGAACCCCTTCGGGTCGATTTGTTTTTGATGAATTTTATTGAACATGCTACACGCTCAAAGATTCAATCAGCGGCCAAAAACGGAAATATTTGGGTCAACGAAAAGCCCGTAAAACAGAACTACAAGGTAAAGCCCTACGATGTAGTGAAGGTACTGTTTGAGCATCCGCCCTACGAGCATCTGTTGGTGGCCGAGGCCATTCCGATCGAGGTGGTTTACGAAGACGATCAGGTGGTGGTGGTCAATAAGCCTGCCGGCATGGTCGTTCATCCGGGTCATGGTAATTATTCAGGTACTTTGCTCAACGCACTAATGCATCATTTCAATGGGCTGCCTTTAAACGCAGATAATCGCCCGGGACTGGTGCACCGCATAGATAAAGATACATCGGGTCTTTTAGTGGTTGCTAAAACAGCCTCCGCATTGGTTCATCTCACCCGACAATTTTTTGAGAAGACCTCCAAGCGGGAGTATATCGCACTGGTTTGGGGAACCTTCGAAGAAGAGGCTGGAACCATAGAGGGAGCAATCGGTAGAAGCCTAAAGAATAGGCTGCAGATGGATGTTTTTGAAGACGGAACTTACGGAAAGCCGGCCGTGACTCACTATGAGGTAATCGAATCGTTTAGGTACGTAAGCTTGGTAAAATGTGTTTTAGAGACGGGCCGCACACATCAAATTAGGGCCCATATGAAACACATTGGGCACCCGTTGTTTAACGACGAGCGCTATGGCGGAAACGGTATACTCAAAGGAACCACCTTCACCAAATACAAACAGTTTGTTCAGAACTGTTTTAAAGTGCTTCCCAGACAGGCACTACACGCGCGAACCCTGGGCTTTGAGCATCCGGTTACTGGAAAATTCTTAACTTTTGAGTCTGAATTACCTCAAGATTTTGTGGCCTGTATTGAAAAATGGAGGTCGTACACCAATGCCTAATAACGCTATGAAAATTTTACTCTCTCCAGCCAAATCACTAGACTTTGAATCTGAGCTTCCTGCTCTTGCACCTACCGAACCTCGTTTTTTGGAGCAGACCAAAAAGGTGCATCGCGAATTGAAAAAACTCAAGGCAAAAGACCTTCAACAGCTCATGCATATTTCTGCCGATTTAGCGGCACTCAATCAAGAGCGGATCGAGGCCTTTTCGATGCCGTTTACTACAGAAAATTCGCGTCCGGCGGTTTACGCCTTTGATGGAGATGTATACAAGGGGTTAGACGTATATAGCTTAGCTACCAATCAGATAAAATCCATGCAAGAGCGGCTGCGTATTTTGTCTGGGCTCTACGGAATGCTTCGCCCGCTTGACCTCATCCAGCCTTATAGATTGGAAATGGGTACATCGCTGTCGATTGCTGATTCGCGCTCGCTCTATGAATTTTGGACCATTACACTCACCAAATCCCTTGAAAACGAACTCGGTGCCGATGAGTTGGTAGTTAATCTGGCTAGCAAAGAATACAGCAAAGCGGTTGCTTTAAACAAACTGAAACAACCCTTAGTGCATCCCGAGTTCAAAGATTTTAAAGACGGAAATCTCAAGATCATTTCCTTTTACGCTAAACGAATGCGCGGAGTTATGGCTCGATACCTAGTAGAACTTAAAACCCCAACGCTTGAGGCCATTCATGCCTTTGAAGCAGAGGGCTACCGCTTAGACGAGGCGCAGACCAAAGACGCACTAAAACCGGTATTTACCCGTTAGATTGAAGGGCTTCATTGCCCATTTTGATCAGCACGTAAATCAGGTAGATAAAAGGGGCTCCGTGCATGACTAGATCAAAGTAGTCTAGTGCTTGCATTCCATTAGCTCCGCCTAGTACCCAGCGCACTTTTCCAATGATGTGGGGCTCTGACGAAAAAGGTAGAAGTCCGGGAATCACACAGAAAAGCAGTGCATTGAACAGTGAAGATTTGTATTTCTTAAACATGCTTGATATTTAGTGCATTAATAAATTCGGCAATGTGCTCCGTGCCTCGTTCTTCAAGATGTCTTATAAAGGCAGAGCCGATTATTGCTCCTCTTGAATACTGGCTGGCTTGGCTAAAGGTGTGTGCATCGGCTATTCCAAAACCTACAAGGGTCTCTACCGATAGGTTCATGTCTGCTATGCGCTTAAAATAGGCCATGTTCGATTCGCTAAAACCTGCCGTGCTTCCAGTGGTGCTCGAAGAGCTCACCATATATATGAAGGTGCTACTCGCGGCTTCTATGGCCCTTATTCGGCTTTCGCTCGTTTGAGGGGTAATCAAAAAAATCATAGATAGCCCATGGCGCTCAAATAGCTGCTGGTAGTCTCGGATGTATATCTCGAGTGGAAGATCAGGCAGTATCAAGCCGTCTATACCTGCCTTTTCGCAAGCCTCGCAGAATTCGGCTACACCAAACTGAAGCACCGGATTAAAGTAACCCATTATGATCAGTGGAATAGACACGCTATCACGTATGCCTTCGAGCTGCTCAAAGAGTACTTTGGTAGACATTCCATTCTCTAAGGCTTTGGTAGAGCTCTGTTGAATAGTGGGGCCATCGGCAAGAGGATCGCTAAAAGGTAATCCTATTTCGATCATGTCAGCTCCTGCGGCCTCTAATGATTGAATGACTTGTACAGTATCGTTTAATGCCGGAAACCCAGCAGTGGCGTAAATAGAAATGAGCGGCTTTTCTTGCTCAAATACGCGTTTTATGCGATTCATAGGTTGAAGTAGTTAATGTAGGTTTGAAGGTCTTTGTCTCCTCTCCCTGACAGATTAATCACCACAATATCCTCTTTTTTGCAATCGAGCTGATCGAATACGGCAAAGGCGTGAGAGGTCTCTATGGCCGGTATAATACCCTCTAACTTTGCGAGCTCTTGGCCCGCTTCCATAGCATGGTCATCGGTAATAGAGATAAACTGGGCCCGTTTGCTCGCATAAAGGTGAGCATGCATGGGGCCCACTCCGGGGTAATCTAGGCCCGCTGAAATGGAGTAGGGCTCGGTGATTTGACCGTCGGAGGTCTGCATAAGCAGGGTTTTGCTGCCATGAATGATACCTACTTTTCCCAAGGCCGAAGTCGCTGCGCTATGTCCAGAATGAATGCCTTTTCCGGCGGCCTCGACGGCCACCAATTTCACTTGAGGTAGGTCGAGGTAGTGGTAGTAGATGCCGGCGGCATTGCTTCCTCCGCCTACACAGGCTATGACGTAGTCGGGAAGCTCTCGCCCCTCTTTTTCGAGTAGCTGAGCTCCGATTTCTTCCGAGATTACCGATTGAAAGCGCGCTACCATATCTGGATAGGGGTGTGGTCCAACCACCGAACCGATGATGTAGTGGGTATCTACGGGGTTGTTGATCCAATCTCTGATGGCTTCGTTGGTCGCGTCTTTTAAGGTTTTACTTCCCGATTCTGCAGCGCGAACGGTGGCTCCCAGAAGCTTCATGCGCGCCACATTAGGAGCTTGACGTTTGATGTCAAGTGCTCCCATGTACACCACACATTCTATACCCATTAAGGCACAAACGGTGGCGGTTGCTACCCCGTGTTGGCCGGCTCCGGTTTCGGCAATAATGCGTTTTTTACCCAGGGCCTTAGCCAATAAAATCTGACCGATGGTGTTGTTTATTTTGTGCGCTCCGGTGTGACAAAGGTCCTCTCGTTTGAGGTAGATTTTAGTTTGGTATTTCTCCGATAAACGCGAGGCGAAAAAGAGGGGTGTGGGGCGTCCCACATAATCTTTTAGAAGGGACTTAAATTCGTGTTGAAACTCTGGCTTAGAGCTAATCTCGAGGTAAGTGTTGCGCAGTTCTTCGGTGTTGG
>JAURFJ010000103.1 GCA_030834365.1 Flavobacteriaceae bacterium
CACAGTCTCAGATTCGACTTTTTGGCTTAAAGACTGGAGATACTGTTTTGTGAAGCATTCGCCCTCCAAAAGAAGGAGAAAAGTATTTTCCGCTGATCAAGGTCCATAAAATCAACGGGCTCGACCCCAACGTGGTTAGAGACCGCATCGCCTTCGAGCACCTGACTCCGCTTTTTCCTAAAGAAAAGTTTAATGTGGCTGGTGTACGCAGCACAGTCTCTACACGTATTATAGATTTATTTTCTCCGATCGGAAAGGGGCAGCGCGGAATGATTGTAGCCCAGCCCAAAACCGGTAAAACGATGCTCTTAAAGGACATCGCTAACGCCATTGCTGCGAATCATCCCGAAGTTTATCAAATTATTCTTCTGATCGACGAGCGCCCTGAAGAAGTTACCGACATGCAGCGCAATGTTCGCGGAGAGGTGGTTGCTTCAACCTTTGACAAAGAGGCGGCTGAGCACGTTCGCGTGGCCAATATCGTGATCGAAAAGGCCAAGCGATTAGTAGAATGTGGGCACGACGTGGTGATTCTTTTAGACTCTATAACACGCCTAGCCCGCGCCTATAACACCGTGCAACCCGCATCGGGCAAAGTATTGAGCGGAGGTGTTGACGCCAATGCCCTGCACAAGCCCAAGCGCTTTTTCGGAGCGGCCCGTAATATCGAAAACGGCGGTTCGTTAACCATCATAGCCACCGCGCTAACTGAGACCGGATCAAAAATGGACGAAGTAATCTTTGAAGAATTCAAGGGTACGGGTAATATGGAGCTTCAGTTAGATAGAAAAATCTCGAACCGACGAATATTCCCAGCAATTGATCTGATCTCGTCATCTACCAGACGAGACGACCTACTGCTTGACGAAAGCACCATTCAACGCATGTGGATATTGAGAAAGTACTTGGCCGACATGAATCCGGTTGAAGCTATGGAATTTATCGGGCAGCGCATTGGTCAAACCAAAAATAATGAGGAGTTTTTGCTCACCATGAATGAGTAAAATTCTCCTGATCGTATAGATAAAAAAAAACGCGCCCGAAAAAGGGCGCGTTTTTTTATGCTCTGTGCACTAAATGTTTAATGTCAATTAGGCTAGCTCGGCAACTTGCTTAGCCAACTTACTCTTGAGGTTAGCCGCTTTGTTGTGGTGAATGATGTGCTTTTTAGCTAATTTATCAATCATCCCAAATACAGAAGGAAGCTGCTTTTCAGCCTCATCTTTGTTTTCTTCTGCACGTAACTTTTTAATCGCGGTACGCACAGTTTTGTGCTGGTAACGATTGCGAAGACGAACTACTTCGTTTCTTCTGATGCGCTTTAAAGCCGATTTATGATTTGCCATAGTTATAAAATCTTGTAGCCCGTAGGGGAATCGAACCCCTGTTACCAGGATGAAAACCTGGCGTCCTAACCCCTAGACGAACGGGCCGATTAAACCCTTAAAATTAAAATTCACTAAAATTTGTAGCCCGTAGGGGAATCGAACCCCTGTTACCAGGATGAAAACCTGGCGTCCTAACCCCTAGACGAACGGGCCAAAATGCGCAATAAATTGCGGATGCAAAAATACAACTATTTTTAAGTCTCGCAAACGCTCAAATCATTATTTAATACGCCTTTGCAAATAAAACGCGACGGCTCGATGGATTGCCCGAATAGACACAGATCCCTTCTTCTGCCTCTGCACCCAGCGGAATGCAGCGAATGGTCGCTTTCGTCTCCTCTTGAATGCGGGCTTCGGTCTCGGCGGTTCCATCCCAATGAGCTAAGACGAATCCGCCTTCGTCCTCGAGCTGAGCCTTAAACGAGGTGTAATCGTCTACCTTAACGGTGTTCGCTAGTTGATGCTTTAACGCTTTATCGTACAAAGCCTGCTGCATTTCTGCCAGCAAGGTGTGAACACGCTCATAGATGTGCGCTGCGTTCACTGTTTCTTTAGTGAGCGTATCTCTGCGCGCCAGCTCGTAAGTACCCTCTTTAAGGTCGCGTTCACCAACGGCAATGCGCAATGGAACTCCTTTGAGTTCGTATTCGTTAAACTTAAAGCCCGGCTTGTGAGTGTCTCGATTGTCGTACTTCACCGAAACCCCTTGCTTTCTGAACTCGTCAACTAAAGGTTTCACATGGGCGTCAAGCTGCTTGAGTTGCTCCTCCCCTTTATAGATGGGAACAATCACCAACTGGGTGGGGGCTAAAGACGGAGGCAGCACTAAGCCGTTATCATCACTATGCGTCATGACCAAGGCTCCCATCAGACGGGTTGACACACCCCAAGAGGTAGCCCAAACAAATTCTTGCTGACCTTCTTTGGTGGCAAACTTCACATCAAAGGCTTTGGCAAAGTTCTGGCCTAGAAAATGAGAAGTTCCGGCCTGAAGCGCCTTTCCATCTTGCATTAAGGCCTCAATACAATAGGTCTCTTCGGCTCCAGCAAAACGCTCACTCTCGCTCTTGGTTCCTTTGATTACAGGCATGGCCATGAAACGTTCGGCAAAGTCGGCGTACACATGCATCATGCGCTCGGCCTCTTCTATCGCCTCTTGCTTGGTAGCGTGAGCCGTATGGCCTTCTTGCCACAGAAATTCAGATGTTCTTAAAAATAGACGTGTTCTCATCTCCCAGCGTACCACATTGGCCCATTGGTTGTAGAGTAGCGGAAGATCGCGGTACGATTGCACCCATTTTCTATACGTATCCCAAATGATGGTCTCAGAGGTTGGACGGACAATCAACTCTTCTTCTAATTTGGCCGTTTCATCGACTACAATGCCCGATCCGTCATCGGCATTCTTTAATCGGTAATGAGTGACCACAGCACACTCTTTGGCAAAACCCGAAACATGGGAGGCCTCTTTGGAAAAATACGACTTAGGGATAAAAAGGGGGAAATACACATTCTCGTGCCCAGTATCCTTGAACATTTGATCCAAAGCACGCTGCATTTTTTCCCAGATGGCATAGCCGTAGGGCTTGATAACCATGCATCCGCGCACTCCAGAATTCTCGGCCAAGTCAGCCTTTATCACTAGTTCATTGTACCACTTTGAGTAATCTTCGGCTCTAGAAGTTAGATTCTTGCTCATTGATGTGATTTTGGCATAGAGATTGCCCTTTAAAAATTGGGTAAAACTAAGTAAATTTATAGATATGAAGCAGGCAGTTAGAACAAATGATCCGCACAAAAATCAGGGTACCGCAATCGCACTATTCGCAGCCCTTATCGGGCTTCTGTCGCTTTCCTCTTGCATCAGCTATTACCCGGTAACGTATCGAACGCACCAATTCAGAGAAGGTGAACTGCGCAACTACGCTCAAGGTGAGGCCAATCGAGAGTTAGACCGAGAAGGCGCTCAGTTTTATACCAATTATTTCGCTGAAAAAGCCGCCCAATTGGCGTTGAATAGTGCTGAAGAGACCTTTACCGATATTGATTCCTACTCCAGTGGGGCGGTAACCACCTATGAACCCTTAGGGCAAAACGCTGCGCGAACACGTATTACCATCAACCAATTTAACACGCCCTTTGCTGGCGGATGGAGTCCTCGGTGGAATCCGTTTTTCGTTAACGATCCGTGGATTAATCCATGGGGAAATCCTTGGTTTGATCCATTTTTCGGACCGGTGTTTGGTCCGTCTGAATTTTGGTTCAATGGAGTCTACAACAGAAGATTGTTTAACCGAGGCTGGGGTGTTGGCTGGTACGATCCATTTTGGGGGAGACCTCTTGTTTACGGCTTTACCCCTAGAAGGGCCTTTATAGCCGTTAACACAAGACCTCGCGTTACACGGGGATATCGAACTGGTCCGACCCGCTCAAACCCTTACTACGTTAGGGAAGCAGATAGAGGGCGGTCTAATTTATTACCCTCAAGATCTCGATCTTCGTATTCGCCTCAAAACGGTATTCGAAACAGTTATCAGCAGCAGCTCGAAAGAAATAGTTACCAGAACCGCTCGACTCCGGCATACCGCAACTCGTCACCCGCAGGGCGCTCAAGCAGAAGTCTGCAACAGCCCAGTTACAACAGATCGCAAACCACGGTTCAACCCAGCAAAAATATCCCAAGTCGTTCATCGAGCCCT
>JAURFJ010000104.1 GCA_030834365.1 Flavobacteriaceae bacterium
AGGTAAGACCATGCCCTTCAAGGCCCGCAGGATGATCCGTTTTCAGAATGACATAGGCCGCCGAATAGTCAGGGTCTTTGTTCATCGCGTCTGATCCGTCAAGGGTCAAACTGGTCGGAAACCGAATATCTCGAGTTTCAAGAGAAATAATTCGCGTATTGGCCATCGGTTAGCTTTCTCAAAAAATAGTAAAAATTGAAGCAGTACCCGCCGATCGCGAGCGGATATTTTGTTCGAGGGCGTTTAAACACTACTTTCAAGAGATGCGATTATCAGTGACGTATCGATTTACTTGGAGATCCTTATTCTCCATATCAATACTCTTAGGGTGGGTGAACTTGGCATGTGCTCAAGGAAAGACCTTATTTAAAAGTGGAGACCTAGGATATGCCTGTTTTCGAATTCCAGCTTTGGTATCGCTGTCGCCAGAGGTACTCATCGCCTTTGCTGAGGGACGCAAGGATTCGTGTGCTGATTTTGGTGATGTTGATATTCTCATGAGGCGCAGCGAAGACGGAGGTCGTACCTGGACTTATCCGCAACGTGTTGCCGACTTTGGAGCCCTTCAAGTCGGGAACCCTACACCAGTGGTAGACCGCACAGATTCCCATTACCCAGAGGGTCGTCTTTTTCTTTTTTACAATACGGGTAGTGCTTCAGAGCAGCAGACACGTGAAGGCAAGGGACGCCGCCAGGGATACTTTATAACCAGTACCGACGCCGGAAGACATTGGTCTGAACCTACCTTGATTTCAGATACCACCCATTACGATCGGTTTCATCCAACCAAAAACTTAGACGATCGTACCTTAGCTTATGCTCCGGGCCACGCCTTGCAACTTTATTATGGGCCTCATAAAGGCAGGCTGATCGTTCCGGCGAATGCTTCAAGAGGTCCTGCTCAAGAAGAATTCAGAGAGTATCGGGCTTTTGTCTTGTATTCAGACGATCACGGAAAGCAATGGCAGCGCTCTGAATCGTTGAAAACTCCTAGTTCTAACGAGGTGATGGCCGCGCAACTGCCGAGTGGGGAGGTGTTGATGACAGTACGCATTCAAAACAGCACCGAGCGCAGAAAGTTCATTGCCAGAAGTATTTCTTCCGGCGACTATTGGGATAGCGAAAAGCGCGCCGAAGATTTGGTTAACCCCGTTTGTCAATCGTCACTATTGTATGTGCCTGAACATCAAAAACTCTACCATCTTGGGCCTAATTCTGAAACTGCCAGAGAAAATCTGACCTTATGGTCGTCTATGGACGGAGGATACGGCTGGCAGGTAGTGCAGCAATTAAACGAAGATTTCGCCGCCTATTCTGATTTGGCATACCTTCAATCAAATGCGCTAGCCGTTCTTTACGAACGTTTTGACTATACTGAAATCTATTTTAACCTTATTACAGTACCATGAAAAACAGGATTTTACATGCTTTTTTAGGAGTGATTTTATCTTTCACCTTAGGCTTTTCGCAGTCGAATACAATCCCAGCCGAAAAGGTCGGTATGTCTTCTGTCCGCTTACAAAAAATCACCAGTCAATGGAACGATTATGTGGCTCAGAAAAAGCTTTCTGGGGCGGTGATTTATGTAGCGCGAAAGGGCCAACCGGTATACTTTGAAGCTATTGGTAACTCGGATATCGAAGCCGAGAGGCTAATGGAAAAGGATGCCATTTTTCGCATTGCTTCGCAGACCAAGGCTATCATTAGTTTGGGCATAATGATGCTTCAAGAAGATGGGCTGCTGCGCATTAATGATCCGCTTGGTAGATACATTCAGGAGTTTAACGAGACAACAGTAGCTGAGATGCAAGAGGACGGGAACTATACTGTAGTTCCTGCAAAGCGCAAGATTACAATACGCGATCTACTTACTCATAGTTCAGGATTGGGCTACGGTTTGGGCCCTGCAGCAGATCAGTGGAAAGCCGCTGATATCCAAGGCTGGTATTTCGCACATCTTAAAGAGCCTATTTTAGAAACCGTTAAACGAATGGCGAATTTACCTATGGACGCCCATCCTGGAAGCGCATTTGTATACGGATACAGTACTGACGCGTTGGGAGCTCTGATTGAGGTAGTCTCAGGCCAACCTCTAGATCAATTCTTGAGAGAGCGCATACTCGATCCGCTCGAAATGGACGACACTCAATTTTATATAGAAAGTGACCAGGCAAAACGCCTAGCTACGGTTTACAAGCACGACCCACAGGGTATTAAACGCTCGCCAGATGAAGGTACCATGGAGAGTCAGGGGGCCTATATGAACGGACCTCGGATGAGTTTTTCGGGAGGGGCGGGGCTCACCAGTACCGCTCAGAATTACGCAAACTTCTTGCAGCTCTTTCTCGACAAAGGGATCTTTAAGGGCAAACGTCTCATTTCGAGAAAAACGGTTGAACTGATGACATCGGTACATATACCGGATGAACTTTACGGATGGGCTGGTGGTACTGGGTTTGGCTTGGGATTCTCGGTATGCGTTGACCTTGGAGCACGAGGAACTCTAGGTTCTCTAGGAGAATTTGGTTGGGGAGGTGCGTATCACTCTACCTATTGGGTTGATCCTGAAGAAGAACTCGTAGTAGTTTATTTTACACAACTCATTCCGGCCGGAGATGTTGACGATCATCAGACCTTAAGAAATCTGATCTACCAGGCTATTATAGATTAAACAGGGCCTTGACCGCCATGTGGTCAGAGATGAAGCGACCGTTTTCGCGTCGCTCGTTGAGGTGCTGGTAGGCGCGGGGCTCAAGATTGCGTGAAAAAATATAATCGATAAGTCGGTCTAGCGGGGCGTCGAGCTTGAATCCGCTGAAAGTGCCTGTAGGTCCTTCGAGTTGCAGGGTTTCAAGCGGATCGTCCATCGCCTTTTTCATCCGCTGTATGGGTGCGTCTTCTGGCATTGCGTTGAAGTCTCCTGTTACCATGACGCGGTCTTCTGGAGTGGTAAGTTCCTCGATTTTTGTGAGGATGAGGCGTGCCGATTCATCGCGCGCCACCTGACCCATATGATCAAAATGGGTATTGAAATGCCAAAAGCTTTGGTCCAGTTCGCGATCGTAGAATTGTGCGTAGGTGCAGATGCGTGGAAGTGCGGCGTCCCATCCGGTCGATACCTTTTCAGGGGTTTCTGAAAGCCAGAATGTGCCACTCTGCTGAACCTCGAATCGGTCTTTCTGGTAAAAAATGGCGCTGAACTCGCCTGCGGTGTCTCCGTCTTCACGGCCCACCCCCACATAGGCGTAGTTTTCAAGTTCGGCATCTAAATACTGCATCTGAACCAGCATGGCCTCTTGCACCCCAAAAGTCGAAGGGGCGTGTTGCTTCAATTGACCGACAAGTTCTGCCTTTCTGAGGTCCCACAAGTCGGGCCCGTCGTTTGAGCTGTTGTAACGAATGTTGTAGCTGATGACGCTGAGGTCTTGGGCCTGAAGGGTCAGGTTTAAAAGTATTACTAAGCTAAGTATGAGGTGTTTCATGCGTTTAATTCTTCTCGTTCTGATCAGGGAAAAACAATCCGGCTAAAAAGACGCCGAGTCCGATGCACAGAACAAGCAGACCAGCACCTCTGAGAATATTACCCAAGAAGAAAAGCCCGAACAAAAAGAGTCCAACGCCCACAAAAAGTGTGGTGAGCCCTCCGCGTTTCATCTGTATAGAGGTTGCTTTAGGTGGGTCAAGGCTGCGAATCAGATCTTCTATTTTACCCGCATCATTAGCGTTTTTCGCTATTTCAATAAGGGTGCGATTCTTGTCTTGCGTTTTGCGGTAATCGAAGAAAAAAACCAAGCCTACAATTAAAATGGGCATGGCCACAGCGATTACCGAAACGAGGATGTTGTTGAGCATGTTGTTGGTTTTGGTTGTCTGTCTGAAGGTAATGATTTATGAAAAAATTGTGATGAAAATCAAGGAGTGAGGTAGAGTAACTCTCTAGCTAATGAGATTGTTTAGGATGTTAAATTTTTCTCCGGTTCGCATTATTCCATTAGCTTTCTCTAGAATAGTGACCTTTTAACCTTTCATCTGTATGAGAAGTCTTTGGAAGTTTTTACCGATACTTTTTCTGAGCT
>JAURFJ010000105.1 GCA_030834365.1 Flavobacteriaceae bacterium
ATAATTCTCTGAAAAACCCAACGATCACCAAGATAACCCCGTATCCTAAGGCGTTTCCAATCCCGTCTAGAAAAGACCTCCACGGACCGTTACCCAGGGCGAACGCCTCAAAGCGACCCATGATGATACAGTTGGTAATAATAAGCCCTACAAAGACCGATAGGGTTTTACTCAGTTCATAAGCAAAGGCCTTTAAGGTCTGGTCGACCACAATAACCAAAGTGGCTACTACAATAAGCTGAACAATGATGCGAATTTTTGATGGAATCACATTTCGCATGAGCGAAATCACAACGTTTCCAACACCAAGCACAAACAAAACCGATACGGCCATTACCACAGAGGCTTTGAGTTCAGCCGTGATGGCCAGCGCCGAACAAATCCCGAGAACCTGAATGGTGATCGGGTTATTATCGGCTAAGGGATCAAGAATTAACTTGGTTTCTTTTTTTGAAAGTACGGGCATGACGACTTACGGTTTAATTAACAGCTCGAACAGATTCGAAATAGGGTTCATATAGGCGGATGCTTTCTTTAATCATGGCACTCACACCGTTTCCAGTAATGGTGGCACCTGCTAGTGCATCTACCTGTGCATCCGACTTATCGGAATTCAACGGATCGTTATTTCCTTTTACCACTTCGATAGCGCGGTATCCTGAATCGGACACAATAGACTCCCCGATAAAATCATCCATAAAGAAGCGCATCTTGATGTTGGCTCCTAGACCAGGGGTCTCTCCTTTGTGATCAAAATAGACTCCTGTGATGGTGAGTGATTCATCTACAGACATATAGCCCCAAATGGCGTCCCAAAGGCCCTTTCCGTACATGGGAAAAATGTAATAGGTGCTTCCGTCACGTTCTCCAACGAAAAGCGGCAACTTACCAGGCTTACCCGATTTGATGAGATCGATCTCCTTCTTCAGGTCGATCATATAGGCATCTTCTGCAGCAATGGCCTTACCTTCTTGAATGATGTACTGACTTTTAATAATCTCATCAAAGCGCTGACCAACTTCATTAGTCGGTATGAAATTCACACTTGAATCGTCTTCGTTGTTGTGAACACCCATAGCGTAGAGAATATTCTGTTGCTTTTCAAAGCGTTGATTTTCAGTAATTCGGTCTTTCAAACCAGTGGCTAAGTAGGCCAAAATCGAACCCACTACAGAAACCATCACTACTGCGAATACTACGGTGTACGTATTTTTATCGGTATTTATTGCCATTTCGCTGAGCGCTTAAATTATACAGTTTGTGTTTCAAGGGTTGCGGGCTCATTCGCCGGATAAATCTTTGCATGCTGAGCGCGCTTTAATCTACGCTTAACATTGGCCTGAACCACATAGTGGTCGATGGTAGGTGCAAAAACATTCATCAACAAAATGGCCAAGAAAACACCTTCTGGATAACCGGGATTAAACACACGAATCATCACCGATAAAAAACCGATCAGAAAACCGTATATCCATTTACCACGGTTGGTTTGCGAGCTAGTTACTGGGTCAGTGGCCATGTAGACAATTCCGAAGGCTAAGCCTCCCACGATAAGGTGTTTCCAAAAATCAAAGGCCATAAGGCTGTAGAACTTTGAATAGGATTGTATCCAGCCAAAATCAACAACGGCATTAAACATTAGGCCCATAGCTAAAGCGCCCAACACGGCACTCACCATAATGCGCCAGCTAGCGATTTTGGTGAAAACCAAGAACAATCCGCCTAACAAAATGAGAAAAGTAGAGGTCTCCCCGACCGATCCCGGGATAAACCCGTAAAACATCTCGCTCAACGTGTAGGTCATTTCATCGGTTTTATTCTGGGCCAAATACCCCAAAATGGTCTCCCCCGAAATGGCATCTGTGGCGTTAGCCTTAGTCACTCCGTCAACCGCCCCGTGAACCCAAACCTTGTCGCCGCTCATCCAAGTCGGATAGGCAAAGAACAAAAAGGCTCTTATGGTAAGTGCGGGATTCAATATGTTCATTCCGGTTCCTCCAAAAACCTCCTTTCCAATGACTACCCCAAAGGCTACGGCAATAGCCAGCATCCAAAGTGGTGTATCTACAGGAACAATTAGGGGTACCAACATACCCGTTACCAAATATCCTTCTTCAACCTCGTGACCCTTGATCACAGCAAAGACAAACTCAATAGCCAGACCTACACCATAAGAAACGATGAGCAAGGGGAGTACAGTGGTCAATCCGACTACCAGGTTTCTCCAATTGACAAAATGCTCAAAAATCGAAAAGTCTTGAGGAAATCCTTCAATGGCTGAATAATGCTGATAACCCGCATTAAAAATTCCAAAAAGCAAACACGGAACCAACGACAGAATAACGGTGTTCATGGTTCGCTTTAGGTCGTCTGCTGCCTTCACATGCGTTCCGCCCTTGTGAGTCACCTCATTTGGGGTGTACAAAAAGGTGTGAATAGCGTTGAACGCAGGAGCCCATTTTTTGTCCTTTACGCGTTCTTTGATTTCATGCAATTTCTGTTTCATAGCTGCGAATTAACCTAATTCTTGTTTCAGTATATCTAGGCCTTCTCGGATGATGGCCTGATGAGATTGTTTAGAAATACAAATAAACTCGGTGAGAGAGAAGTCTTCTGGGGCTACCTCGTAGAGACCTAATTGCTCCATCTCGTCTAAGTCTTTAACCATACACGCCTTGAGCAACTGCATAGGGTAAATATCTAGCGGAAAAACCTCTTCGTAACTTCCGGTTACCACAAACGCACGGTGTTCACCATTGGTGTTGGTGTTTAAATCATAGGCCTTGTTTTTGTTCAGCCATGAAAAGGTAAGAGCCCTTGTTGGAGAAATCTTATTGAAAACCGGCTTGTTCCAGCCAAAAAATTCATAATCGTTACCCTCTGGAATCACGGTGAGCTGTGTGGCGTAATACCTGAGATGTCCGTTAGAACTTACTTGGGCACCTGTCAGCACATCACCGGCGATGAATCGATTGTCTCCCTCTTGAACTCCAATTGCTTCAAGAATCGGCCCCAACTCAGCACCAATTTTGGTTTTGATGTACTTCGGACTAGTTACTCGAGAACCAGCCACAGCTATAGCGCGGGTTGCATTAAACTGGCCTGTCAGTAGTAATTCACCGATAATGACCAAGTCTTGAGCGCCTACAACCCAAACCACTTCTCCTTTATTAATCGGGTCTATTTGAGCAATTTGAGTGCCCACTAAGCCTGCAGGATGCAATTGATTGATCTGGTGTAGCTCAATGTCATCAAGCGTCGAAAAAACCGAATTCTTTTTAAAAGCTACGGTGACGTGAACAGCGCCAGGTGTTAGTTTTTTGAGCGCGGAAAGGGCAGCCTGAAGCTTGTCTTCACTGCCTTTAAGTACAAAGTCAAGGTCAGTATTAAGTGGGCCTGTATTTAGTCCTGAGACAAAAATCGCTTTGGGAGTTTGCTTCGGATCGGCAATGAGATCAAAAGGGCGCTGTTTGATGAAGGGCCACAATCCGGTGCTCAAAAAATACCCCAACAACTCTTCGCGACTGGCCTCACCAACTGACAGTTTTGGATGTTTAACGTATTCTTGATTTTTATCTGCTAACAAGCGAATAGAGAGAATCTTTCTGCGCTCTCCGCGCTCTACAGCGACCAACTCTCCGCTAACCGGCGAAACAAACTGGATGTCGGGATTGTTTTTATCGTAAAATAATGGCTCCCCGGCCTTTACTTCTGCCCCTTCTTTTAACTGAAGCTTAGGGGTGAGGGCGTGAAAGTCATCGAGGTAAAAACCGAATGTTGCAGAAGCAACTTCTTTTTGAAAGGTTTGTTCGGCAACTCCGACCAAATTCAGATCTAAACCCTTCTTAATTCGAATGTCTTGAGACATGTGCAAATAGCCTTAGGAATGTTGTGTGCAAAAATACATCGAAAAGACTACTTGGAGCAAGACAGTTTCGAAGATTTTCTATGTTAAAAAACAAGGCGTAAAACAATTCTTACCTTTGTAAAATTCAGCTGAAAACTTTCAACATTAAAAATTATGAGTAACGCTT
>JAURFJ010000106.1 GCA_030834365.1 Flavobacteriaceae bacterium
AATCGTTCGCTCTGAGAGAAGACTGCTCAGAGAGCGGCAAGCACAGTACAAGTCGCAACTACTCCAAAGACGATCTGACATTAATTCCGCAAAGGCAAGGCTTGATGCAGCCAAGACATCCAATGATGCAGCCATCGAAGAACTCAACATTATGCGCAGGCTTGTTGAGCGCGGCTTAGAGGCAGAGATTTCACTTGTCCGCGCTGATAAAGCCGCAGCGCAGGCAAACTCCGCATTGATCAATGCCCGACAGGACCGCGACAAGGCGGAGGCAGCCTTCGCCGGTTACATGCAGGAAATGCAGGCAACAATACTCACAGAGCTAACAAAAGTTCGAGGAGAGCTGGCCACTGCAGTCGGTGGAAGTGCAGTGATGGCTGATAGGGCTGAGAGGACGGCAATTCGTGCGCCCATTGATGGGGTAATCAATCGAGTTCTCGTATCGACCGAGGGTGGCACCGTTAAGGCGGGCGAACGGGTCGTAGAAATGGTTCCCTCCGATTCAAGCATGGTCATAGAAGCCAAGGTCTCGCCAAACGATATTGGTTTTGTTCGTACAAGCCAGGTTGCGTTGGTGAAGCTAACCACCTACGACTCGTCTGTTTTTGGAGCCTTGGAAGGCAATATTTCTGTGGTTGGTTCAGACAGCATCACAGAAGAGAAAGGTGACCAGTTTTACCTCGTAAAGATTGAACTGACGAAAACATTTCTGGAAAAGGGTGATGTACGTCTGCAATTACGCCCCGGAATGATCGCACAAGTAGATATCATTACTGGTAAACGCCGAATTTATGAATATGTTTTCTCTCCCTTTACTAAAATGCTGAAGGAATCGTTTCGTGAACAGTAAGCTTATAAATGGAACGCCTAGAACAAACACACAGCGGGTTCTTCATTTCTTCATTATTGGCTCATTGCTTTTTGCCGCCCTGTCAGTTCATGCGAACACAGAAACTGAAAAAAAAGAGGCTCTCATCCTAGCAAGATCTGCGGGAACTGCTTTTGCTGTTAATGAGCAGGGCTATTTGATTACATCGAACCATATTATTCAAAATGCAGACGATATTGTTATTTTTTCCAGCGAAGGCTCGATGGGATGGCGCGGAAAAGTTGTTAAAGTTAACAAAAAATTTGACCTTGCACTTATAAAGATAGACGCGGTCACAAAAGCAAATCCGATAGCGATTTGGAACACCGTTCCAAATGGATTAGAGATCTTTGCCTTTGGGTTTCCCAATCCCTCGATACAGGGTCGGGAGCTAAAAATTACATCGGGGCTCGTAAACTCGCTTGAGGGTCTCACCACCAAAGCAGGGGTGTTTCAATTTAGTGCTCCTATTCAGCGGGGAAACTCCGGTGGGCCGGTCGTTGGATCAGATGGCACAGTTATTGGACTTATTAGCGGTAAATTAGAGGGCAGATCAGATAAACGCAATTCCGAAACCTTGCAAAATGTGAATTTCGCATTGCGCTCTGAGGAATTGGTAAAGTTTTTAAGCGCAGCTGACGTTACGTATACGGCGAAGAGTCTTGATTTATCAAAGTTAAAAAGGTCCCACGAACTATTTCAAGAGATGAGTCCTGGTATTTATTCTGTTGTGGCAATTAGGGGCACAATGTCACAAAAAGAGTCTATGCCATCGGTAGAGCTCGTTGAGATGATCGGCCGCCTGCCGAACGATCAAAAGCCTAAGTTAAACGGAGCTTTCAAGGCAGGGTTTGACGAGCTCCTTAACCTGGGTAGTGAGCAAATTCTGTTGAAATCGGAGAGTATAAGCTTTAATAGAGCCACTCCTACCATACGCTCATTTGATTTCATAATTTCATTGAGTGCACCAAGAAAGATAAAGGATAATTTATACACTTCAATGATTAATTCGGCAAAGTTTGACTGCAAGAACAACACTATTTTAATAATTAGACAAGAGCATAAAAAAGAAGCGTTCGGCACTGGAGAAACTCTGAGTGCGATAAAGCGAAGAGCCGATGTAAAGGAAGATTTTAAAGTCCTAGGTTCAAAACTTCTAACCCAGTTTTTCTTTAACAATGTCTGCCAGACAATCGACAATGGCAGGCTTGTTAAGGATTTGATTCAGTGAGTACGCTACATTGATCTTCGTGGGTATTTTAGAGCTTTAAGGATTGTCCCTCACGCGCCACGAATGCTCCACTCCATTGTTTTGACGCTTGCTTTTGGATATCGTCCAACATTGAATCTTTAGAGCTTGGGTCGTGGTGGTATATAGCAAGCTGCTTGGTATTAGCTGCTTGTGCAAGCCGAACGCCCTCTTGCCATGTGGAGTGGCCCCAGCCGATGTGTGCTGGGAAATTTTCATCATTGTAGGTGCAATCATAAATGAGTAAATCTGCATCATGTATAAATTCCACCAAATTCAGATTCATATCATTAATCTTGTGTTCTGTGTCAGTCACATAACAAATTGATCGACCCCGAAATGTGAGGCGATATGCTGTTGCTCTATCTGGATGGGGCAACGCTTGTGTTTTCACGTTAATATTGTCCCCAATAACAAATTCTTGACCTGCTTGAAAATCAGTAAAATTGATATTTGCTTTTAGTTGGTTTAGCGTGATTGGAAAGGTAGGCGGCGACATTTGAGCTGATAAAATTTCGCGGATGGTGTGTTCGGGTAAAAGATTACCGCAATGGACTTTTAGAAAGAAATTGTCCTGATAGACCGGCGCGAAGAAGGGAAACCCAAGGATATGATCCAGATGAGCGTGAGAACATAAAAGGTCGGCCTGCCTATAGTTTTCCGACAAAAGCCAATCTCCGAGCGGTCGAATACCCGTACCTGAGTCGAAAATCACAGGATGGTTGTCGCACAAGGCCAGGACACAGTTAGTATTGCCACCGTACCGCAGGTGGTCAGGACCTGGACAGGGAAAACTTCCTCGTACACCCCAGAATGAGACATCCAATGCGCAAACTCTCCTTCTAGCGGAGGCGTAGTTTTGTCGTATTACGAACAGTGTCCATTATACAATGGCGTCTATTCGTAGTGCGTCTTCAAGTCGCCCTTCAATGGGACTCCTTTATCTTCTTTCGAGGAAATGCGTATGTCCGCGACCCTTCCCAGTCGGGTGGCTAGGTGGATTAAGAAATTCGGCGCGCGCACTTTTGGCGGTCTTCTCATTGGCACGGTTTTCGTGGGTGCGGGTCTTGGCTATTGGTCGATTCCTGGAGCGCCAACCTTGGAGAATCTTGTTTATGACACGCGGGTTAAGTTGTCGGCCAGTGGGGAGCCTGACCCGAAGATTCTGATTCTTGACATCGATGAGAAAAGCCTTGGTTCTCCTAAACTGGGTCGTTGGCCTTGGAGTCGTGATCGCCTTGCAGAGATCACGGATATTTTATTCGACCATTACAAAATAAGAATTCTCACTTTTGATGTCGTCTTTGCAGAGCCAGACAATTCATCGGGCTTGCAGTCCCTCAAGGCGCTCGCTGCTAATGAGTTAAAGGACTCGGGGGAGTTTCAGTCAATTCTTGAGCGCATTTCCCCTAAGCTTGATTTCGATCGACGCTTTGAAAATTCGCTAAAGGGTCGGCCCGTTGTCTTAGGTTTTTATTTCAATGCCGGTAAGGATTCAGTTGAATCTGGTGAATTGCCTTTCCCGGTTCTGATGCCGGAGGACCTTGAACTTACGTGGACCGATTTTCCGGAGTGGGGCGGGTTTGGATCCAACTTATCCGGAATCGTCAGCTCGTCAGTGCTATCGGGAAGTTTTAATCCAATTGTGGATGCCGATGGTATTGTTCGTAGAATCCCGATGCTAATTAAATACAATGATGAGTACTACGAGACCCTTGCGCTTGCAACGGCTCGGCTTCATTGGGCGCTAAAGGAGAGTTCTGACAAAGGAGGCCTGCGGCTTCCGCCAATAATACCGTTCCCGCAGGCTGAGGCGCCGTCGTCCTCCGGGGTTGGCCTGCCCTCCATGGAGGGCCTTCGTGTTGGCAACATGTCGGTTCCCGTCGACGCATCAAGCAATGTCTTGGTGCCGTAC
>JAURFJ010000107.1 GCA_030834365.1 Flavobacteriaceae bacterium
CGCAAAGAATGAAAGATAGGGTCTTCGTGTGCCTCCATGGGTGCATATCAAGAAGGGGCATGTTGGTTTCGGGAAACTTAGTAAGTGGGGTTTTAGACCCCTGTGATACGGCAAACATGAGGATCATATTGAGCACAAACTCAATCCCCCAAAGGTGCACAAAATGAAGGTCGACCTTAAAGATAAAGGTGGTAGCGATATAGAAAATCAGTCCAAAAATCAATGCAACTTTTGCTGCCTTTGCAGTAATAGAACGCATGAAGAATCCGGCGATCATTATTGAGGCGATCGGAATAAAAAAGATTCCGTTTAATTGCTGTAAAAGCTGATACAAACCCTCAGGAGCATTCACTACAAGAGGCGCAACCAACATTGCAAAAAGGGCAAGTAGGGTAGAGGTTAATTTTCCTGCCCTCACCAATTGATTCTCGTTGGCAGCCGCATTAAGGTGTTTTTTGTAAATGTCTAAGCTAAAAATGGTAGCCGCACTGTTTAGTACGCTGTTGAAGGTGCTTAAAACTGCTCCCATGATGATCGCCGCAAAGACGCCCACAAAGCTGCTTGGAAGCAATTTTTTAATGAGTTCAGGATAAATTAAATCTTGGTTTTCATAGAGGGCATCCCCATAATAGTAGAAGCCGATCACTCCTGGAAGAATGATTATTATAGGAACAAGGATTTTTAGTACCCCGGTATACAGCAATCCTTTTTGCGCCTCCTTTAGGTTTTTTGCTCCAAGTGCCCTTTGAATGATGGTTTGATTCATTCCCCAGAAGTACAATTGATTGATCATTAATCCGGTGAAAAGCACCTCGAAAGGCAATACGGATTCTTTACTGCCAATTACATTGAATTTTTCGGGGGCATGATCAATCACCGCCGAAAGTCCTTCTAGAATATGACCGTCTCCGATTTGATAGAGGGCAATGAGCGGAATAGCCGTTCCGCCTAGCAATAAACCTATTCCATTAATCGAATCTGAAAATGCTACCGCCTTTAGTCCTCCAAAAATGGCATAAACAGAACCGATGATTCCGATTCCAAAAACGGTGATCCACAAACCTGTTTCATGCGAGACGCCTAATCGCTCAGAAACAGAGAAGATGCTTTCTAAATTGATCGCTCCGGTGTATAGAACAATAGGTAAAAGCGTAACTACAAACGAGATCATAAGAAACGCCGCAACCAAGGTGCGTGTGGTGGCATCAAAGCGGTATTCTAAAAACTCGGGAATAGTGGTTAGTCCCATTTTTAGGTATTTCGGAACGAAGAATAGTGCAGCCACCACCAAGGCAAGAGCAGAGGTCACTTCCCATCCAATAATGACGAACCCATTGCGGTACGATGATCCGTTCATTCCAATCAGGTGCTCTGTCGAAATGTTCGTCAGAATCATTGAACCCGCGATTACTAAACCGCTTAGACTCCGCCCCCCTAAAAAATAACCTTCTTGAGAGCTTAAAGATTCTTTTCTTAATCGGTACCAAGAAAAGAAGGCGACAAATCCGGTAAAAGCGATAAAGGTGAGGGCGGTTTGCATCCTTTTAAATTAGTAATAAAAACGTTGATTAGTTTGTTGAGGTTTATTAGCCTCCCTGGCTTCATTTACCTCTTTCGAGGTGCTCACCTGAGCAATAGGCACGTCCCACCAGCCATATCCTTCGACACTGTGATAGCGGTCGCAAGTAGTGTAAATGACCGTTGTTTTGGGATGGGCTTGTGCTTCTTTTATTCCTTTAGTTAAGGAGTCGTAATCGGTGCATTCAATCACATGGGCTCCTAAACTTCGTGCATTTTCTGCCAAATTCACGGGCAAATATGAAGCCTCTGAAGTCAGATCGCCCTCGACTTGTGCTGAATTCGAGTCTCTGAACAAGAATCGAGTTCCAAAGCCATTACTGCCAATACTGCGTGAAAGAGACCCTATACTCTTGTATCCGTTATTGTCTATAAGAACAATGATCAGTTTGAGTCCTTCTTGCACAGAGGTTACGATCTCTTGGGCAAGCATGAGGTAACTCGCGTCTCCGACCATCACGAACACCTCTCTATCTGGGCATGCCATTTTAGCACCCAGTCCACCGGCGATTTCATACCCCATGCAAGAATACCCGTATTCGAGATGAAAGCCTTTAGCGTTTTTGGTTCTCCATAATTTGTGCAGATCTCCAGGTAAACTTCCAGCGGCTGCCACCATTATAGCGTCGTCTGACGCTAAATCATTTACGGCTCCGATGATTTCACCTTGACTCATTTGAGGATAATGTCTGTAGTTATAGACTTCTGACACCTTTTCATCCCATGCTTTGCAAAGCGATTTTACTTTGGTACTATACGAAGGTGACACCTTGTAATCCGATAGTGCTTGGTGAAGTTCTTCTACAGTTACTTTCGCATCTCCTGTTAGCATTAATCCATGATGCTTGGCGGCGTCAAAGGGCGCAACGTTGATGTTTATGAAGCGAACCTTTTCGTTTTGAAATAAAGATTTAGAGGCGGTAGTAAAATCAGAGTACCTTGTTCCAACGCCTAGGATGAGATCGGCCTCTTGTGCAATTCGATTCGCTCCGGATGTCCCGGTCACGCCTAGAGCCCCTAAATTACTTTCGTGGTTATAAGGAAGCCCTCCTTTGCCTGCAAAGGTCTCAGCAACCGGAATTCCAGTTTGATCCACCAGCGCCCTGATAACTTCAAGTGCCTCGCTATAGTGGGCCCCACCCCCAAGAATGAGGAGTGGTTTCTCAGACTGTTTTATCGCCGTTACGGCTTTTGCCAAAAGCGATCTATCAGGCCTAGGTCGAGAAATGGTCCATCGTGTTTCTTCAAAGAACGATAGAGGAAATTTGAAAGCCTCTATTTGCACGTCTTGAGGTAAGGATAAGGTGACGGCGCCAGTTTGAACTGGGCAGGTAAGCACTCGCATTGCTTCAGGCAATGCGGTCAGTAATTGTTCAGGACGATTAATCCGGTCCCAATAAGCTGAGATGGGTTTAAAACAGTCATTAACTGAAATGTCTTGTGAATACGGTGATTCTAGTTGCTGCAATACGGGTGCGACCTGTCGTTTTGCAAATAAATCTCCAGGTAATAGTAAAACGGGTAATCGATTTATAGTAGCTGCTGCGGCAGCAGTGATCATGTTGGTTGCACCAGGTCCGATAGATGAAGTACAGGCCAAGGTGCTCAAACGATTGCTGACCTTCGCATAGGCTGCTGCTGCGTGAACCATAGATTGTTCATTGCGACTCTGATAATAGGTTAGCGTCTTTTCTTGGTCTAATGCCTGGCCAATTCCAGCAATATTGCCGTGGCCAAGAATACCAAAGCATCCTGCAAATAGGCGTTGACTTTTTTGGTCGCGTTCACTGTGTTGAGCTCCGAGATAACGAACAATGGCCTGTGCGGTGGTGAGTTGTATCGTTTTCATAGGCGATTTAATTAGGACTTAAATTCATCTAAATGGACCGGACGTTGTTCTTCAATTGAACGTTTTGCTGCAAGGCCAATTTTTAAAGAGGCCAATCCGTCGTAAGCATTAGGGCTTATGGCAGTGCCTTGAGTTAAGTGTTCAACAAACGATTTCAATTCGGTCTTATAGGCTTCGGCATAGCGTTCAAGAAAGAAGTACTCGGGTAAGGCACCATGCACACCTTTTGCAGTAAAAAGCTCGTGGCGATCTGTCGTTTTGTTTTCGGCTCGAACCATTCCTGAAGATCCAAAAGCCTCTAGTCTTTGATCGTAGCCATAGACTGCTTGACGACTATTATCGATGATAGCGATGGTTTGATCATTGAAGGTGAGCTGAATAACAGCGGTGTCTAAGTCTCCCGCTGCTCCAATTTCGGGGTCAATTCGAACCGCACCCTGAGCATATACCTGAACAACTTCTTTGCCCACAATGAATCGGGCCATATCGAAATCATGAATACTCATGTCAAGAAAAATACCACCCGAATGCGCAATGTAAGATGCTGGAGGTGCCTTGGGGTCTCTACTTGTAATTTTTACAACATGCAGGTCTCCAATAGAGC
>JAURFJ010000108.1 GCA_030834365.1 Flavobacteriaceae bacterium
AATCACAAACGAGAAAAGCGCCAATCCAATCACGATGATCAAAACGGTGGTGCGCTTTCTAATAGTATTTAAAATCGCCCTTTTCATAGGGTTATCCAAGAGCAGAGAAAGTAACCAATTTCTGCGAAAAATCGAAATGTTTAGTCTTCGTCTTGAAGCCTTTTCATACGGACCTTTTCAATGCGCGTTTGCGAGACCTCAATCACCGTAAACACAAACTTTTCTAGACGTATCTCAGTATCTACCTCAGGAATCTCTTCGGTATAGCTCATTACTAAGCCCGCAAGGGTCTCGTACTCGTCATTCTCAGGGAGCTCAAGCTTGTACTTTTCATTGAGGTAATCGACCTCAAGTCGGCCAGAAAACAAAAAGGTATGAGATCCGATTTGCTCCTCGGTATACTCGATGGTGTCGTGCTCGTCTTCTATTTCGCCAAAGAGTTCTTCGACGATGTCTTCTATGGTGAGCATACCCGAAGTTCCGCCGTACTCATCTAACACTATCGCAATACCCCGACGCTTTTTGATTAAGGCGTTCAGAATGTCGTGAACCAACATGGTCTCTGGAACGTATTCAACCGGCTTGGTAATAGTGCGTAGTGAACGCGGTTTTTTAAAAAGGTCAAAAGAGTGCACATGCCCGATAATGTCGTCTATAGTATCTCTATATACCAAAATCTTAGAGTAGCCTGTTTCTATAAAAAGCTGACGTAGTTCGTCTATGTTGTCGTGTAGCTCAATGGCAGTTATTTCATTGCGCGGAACCATGATCTCACGGGCCTTCACCTCTGCAAATTCGAGGGCGTTCTGAAACATGTGGATCTCTGAATCTAACTCTTGATCGTCTTTGGCTGACTGCAGCTGTTGCGATATATAATCGCCCAATTCGACCTTACTAAACATATCTGATTGGTCGATTCTACCGGCTTTGAAGAGTCTCAGTAGGGTATCAGAAATTCGAATTACCAGCCACGAGAAGCCTGAGAAAAGAAGAAAAAAGAGGTAGGCTGGAACGGCCAGTGCCTTGAGCAGCGTATTGGCATAAATCTGGAAAAATACCTTTGGAGTGAATTCGGCCGTAAACAAAATCACCAGCGTAGAAATGACAGTGTGGGTAAGCAGCTGAAACTCTTCAAAAACCAATTGTTGCCAATACGGATCACTCGATAAACCCTGCGGTAGTGTCGCCATTAAGACCTTCCCCATGTAGTATCCGTAGACCACCAGAGCCAGGTTATTACCGATCAACATACTGGCAATAAACTTCGACGGAGAGGCCGTTAGTCGTCTTAAAATACCCGCTAAAAACGAGTCTTGCTTTTTTTCAATCTCGATATGTATGCGATTGGCCGAAACAAAAGCGATCTCCATACCTGAAAAAAAAGCAGATAAGACAAGCGATAGCGCAATTACTAAGAGGTAGGTGTTCAAGAACTGGGGCGTTTAACGGTCGGATTCTCGCTCGCGCTTTTCAAATTTCTTGCGGTAGTTACGTCTGAAGAAAAACATACCCACTGAAACAACAAAGAAAAAACCAAAGATCAGGCGCTCCTGACTGTCGGTGCCTAGCAGCTCAATCAGACGGAATCCGGCAAAAAAGGCTACAATGAGGTAGAGGTATTCGGTGTATCTAAGAATTCGAATCATACGGTAAAGATACTAGTCTTCTTGATTTATAGGTTCGGTTTCTGAAAGCTCGAGCACGCCACTAGTCTTGAGTGCTTCAAAGGTGCTGAAGTCTCGACTAAACTGCATACCTGTGCCTTTCATGAGGGTGCCCTCTTCTGGGTTTTCATAAGTGAATGCGCGCTCGCTAAAAACCCAAGAAAGCTCTCTGTCCCAATACAGCTGATCGGTAAAGAGCTTTTTGTCGTCAAACGAGTACACCTTTACATTGCCCATGAGATTCAGCATTCCGGTGTCTAGGTAATACAAGGCAGAGTCAGCTATAACTTGAGTGGGTTGACTTAATTCGTTGAACAAGGTGATTTCAATGCCTTCGGGAAACCGCTGAAAACGAAAAGTACGGTTTTCGTAGTTCTCGTTGCGTGTGCTCTCTAGAATGGCGACCACCCGTGTAGTGTCTGAATCAATTAATGAGAGTGGACGAACGGCCTCGGTGTAATAGAGCTTTAAATTCTCTGATATGGCTGCGGGCAGTCGGCGCTCCTCAACGGTCAACTCTGGGCGCTTGAACGATTCGGTGCACCCCAAAAGCACCAAAGCCACGGCTAGTGCCGCGGCTTGGTAATATAGCTGAGTTAGACTCCTTATGCGGAGCATGATTTACTGATTTAAAGTGATGGAACGGTTACTGAACCGCCTACCCAGCACGAGAAGGTAATGGTTTCTCCTGCTCTTCCCGAGTTAAAAATGTCAGTCTTTGAAGGCGCCTTTGCGTTATACGATTCTACAGCCTTATCTGCTGTATCTCTCAATGATGGGTCTACACGGCCCGCGCGATCAGCTGTTTTGGCAGCCAACCAGTACACAGCGCGTTTGTCAAACTGAGACTCTCCGCACTCATTAGCACTGTCTGCGTAAAGCGCGGCTAGCAGCAAATAGGCTCTTCCGTTTGAAGGGTTGGCCTTTATTGACTGGTTAAGGTAATTACGCGCCTGAACCTTGTTCGACTTGCGAACAATCGTGGCAATTTTGTAAAGAATATTCGACTTCTTATAGTTATCAGTTTCCAGTTCTGCAGACTTGTTAAAGTCGGCTAAGGCTCCAGTGATGTCTCCGGCCTTTTGTTTTAGGGTTCCTCCATACAAGTAGGCGTCGGCTGATGGCTCAAGGGCAATCTGCGCCTCGAAGAGCTTTCTAAACATAGGCGAGTCGGTACAATCTTTACCAAACATGCGCCCAACCGCACTTTTAACCCATTTAACGTCAGTCTTACGCGCATCGTAGCTCTTTTCGTAAAGCGGAACTAAATTCTCGCAATCGGCTAGGGCACCCAATTTAGCGTCAACACTCGCAGCTACCTTACCAAAAGAGGACGAATTGGTGCTGTAAACTCGAAGGCGCTGTTTGTCTTTACCTGAGATGCTCCCGTCTTCTTCAAGAGGAAGTAATTTTACGATTTCATCGGTAAGCTTTTTGTTTTCTTCTTCTATTTTGGCGACTACCTCGTCATACACATCAAACACTTCTTGAATGTCGCGTTTTCCTGCCGCATTAAGGTCAACTAAACTTGAAAAATAGAGGTAAAGTGCCTGTGGATTTGAAAAGTTCTCACGATCGGCCTTAAAGGCTTGGTCGAGTTGGCTGAAGATTTCATCATCTCCAATCATATTCTCTGAACGCTGAAGCAACACCTTGTCTATTACTACACCAGCCAATGGATAACGACTCTGAAAATACTTCATAGAATCGTCATAAACTTTGAGCAAAAGGCCTGTATAAGCTGCGCGCTCTTCGCCCTCACTGTTCTCAATTTTGTGTTTTAAGATGCGCTCTCCGTACAAATAGTTTGCACGGTTAAGCTCTGGGCAAGCCTCGTAGGTTAGCCTCCATGGCTCATATGCCGCATCGTAATTTTTAACTTTTGCACTCTCTACATAAATAGAAAGATTGGTCAGACACTCTTGGTTTTGAGCTTGACCATAGGCCAATGAAAAGACCAACGACAAAGCCATAACAGCAAATAAAACGTTCTTTCTCATAACGGTTTGTGTTAGTGATTTTAAGGTGGTGAAAATACTATTTTTTGGGTTTAATTGATTCTTCTTTTAACAAACCAGCGATCATTTAACGATAACCCAACATTTATGCCAAAAAATGTTTCTTTCAACAATGAATTTTCTAATGTGCCGCGATTACCGTATTCCAAGGCCACGTTAAGGCTAGAGAAACGGTCTGAAGCCGTACTTCCCATCGGTACGCTAAACCCTGCAGTGATAGCGAAGACCTCTATCGGAGTATCGTTCACCCTGAGCCCGGTGTCTTCGAAACGCAATCCGGCACGGTAGGTAACCCGATTGAGTATACCGTTTAGAGCATTGTACTTG
>JAURFJ010000109.1 GCA_030834365.1 Flavobacteriaceae bacterium
TAGGCTCCTGCAAACCACAGACCTCCATCGCCTTGCATATTTTTTAGGGTATTTTGAGCTAAGATTGCACCTTGATCGAACTGAGGGTGAGAGAACTCTGTACAAGCAAATACGTTGGAATCCTCGATAGTTCGATCGGGATTTAAGGTGACAAAGATATTTTCTGATGTTGGCAAATCTTGAAGATTATTCATCCAATAGGTTACGCCAATTTTTTTGGGATCTTTTCCCAGCTTTCCTAAATAATTCCAGCTTGACCAGCAGCTTTTTCGTTTTGGCATAAACCTGTGGTCATTATGCATCACTACCGTATTTGCAGAGTAATGAATATCGGCGAGAGCCGATGTTAACTTGAGGGGAGCATCTACGATTAATTTCAGGGCTTGATCTGAATGGCATGATAAAATTACTGCATCAAATTCTTCAGAAGGCAGTCCAATAGGCTTAACTGTAGGCGAGGATCCCCCTTTAACAGTCTCAATTTTAGCGTTTTTTCGTATGGTTACGCCTTGTTTCTTGATCAAACCCTCAAGCTGACACACATAAACTTGGCTGCCTCCATCGACAGTTCGCCACTCAGGTTGGCCAGATGATGCCAATAGTCCGTGGTTCTGAAAAAATCGGCATAGAGTCGCTGCAGGAAATTCTAAAATCTCAGCTGGGGATGCGCTCCAAATTGCTCCCGCGAATGGCAATAGATAACGTTCTCTAAAGATCGTGGATGTTCCGATTTCGTTAAGAAACTCATCTAAGGTAAGATCTGAACGATCAAGTGCTAAATGCGCTCGTTTGTTAAACTTTAGAATATCTTGGACCATCTTATAAAAGCTGGGCCTAATTAAGTTTTGTTTTTGTGAAAACAATGCACCTAATCGGAGTCCGTATTCGTAGTTGCCACCATCAAAACTTGCTGAAAACGACATATTTGAGGGCTTGGTTGGCGTATTTAGTTCTTCAAAAAGTAAACGAAGATTTGGATAATTCTTATCGTTGTAGACGATAAAACCCATATCTGTGGGAACATCCCTGGTGCTCCCAGCCATCACCGTACACGCATGGCCGCCAAGTCTATTTCGAGCTTCGAAAATAGTAACTTCATGGTCGGAGGCGAGGGCACGCGCTGCGCCTAGCCCAGAAATGCCGGCACCAATCACAGCTATTCGACGGCGAGTGCTAGGTAATGGGGGGTCAAACGGCATTAAGAATCCAACCAAGATTTATAGCTTGTACGTTGATGTATCTTGTTTGGATTTACTTTGTTTATTTTAAATTATCGAGAAAATTCATAGCATGAAAGCTGATAATGTTTTTTTGTTTTTCGGTAAAACGGTCCAATGTTTTATATGGGAATGCAAGCCTTGGGTTAGTTCGCAGCAAGTCTTCGTTCCGAAGCATAAAATCCCAGTAAAGATAATTAAAGGGACAGGCGTCGCTGCCTTCTCTCACCTTCACATTATACTTGCAGGTAGCGCAAAAATCGGACATTCGGTTTATGTATGCCCCAGATGCCGCGTATGGTTTTGATGCTAACAAACCGCCATCTGCAAAAAGAGCCATCCCAATCGTATTTGGATGTTCTACCCATTCAAATGCGTCTGCATAAACAGCAAGATACCATTTTGAGGTTTCTTGAGGACTAATGCCCGCAAGCAAGGCAAAATTTCCAGTTATCATCAACCGTTGAATATGGTGGGCGTACGCGTGTTGTGCTGTTGAATTAATAGCCTGCTCGAGGCAGACCATTTCAGTTTTTCCAGTCCAATAAAATTCTGGCAGTGAGCGTTTCGCAGCCAGAAAATTACTGTCGGAATACTCTGGCATTTGTAGCCAATAAATTCCCCGTACATACTCTCGCCAACCAAGAATTTGTCGAATGAAACCTTCTGCCGCGTTAATCGGCACGGTTCCAGCCTCATATGCTGCTTCTGCACGGTGGCAAACTTCTTTTGGATTGAGCAGGCCAATATTAATGTAGGGAGCTAGTAAGCTATGAAAAAGAAATGCTTCGTCAGTTGCCATAGCATCTTGAAAATCACCAAAGAAGGGAAGGCATTCATCTATAAAATGATCTAAGGCGAGTAGGGCATCCGTTCTTTTCACAGCCCAATTGAAATGGCTTAAATCACCAAAATGATCACCAAAATGTTTCTCTACGAGATCAAAAACCTCTCTGACCTGAGAGTTTGGGGAAAAGCGCAGTCGGTCGGGTGGTTTAAGGCTCTTTGGTAATGCCTTTCGGTTATCTTGGTCAAAATTCCACTTACCGCCTTTAGGCTTCCCACCATTCATTAAAATACCGGTCTTTCGACGAAGCTCACGGTAGAAAAATTCCATCCTTAAAGACTTACGACCGTGGGACCAGTTTTTGAAATATTCTCTGTCTGAAAAAAACCGGTCATCCGGCTTAATTTCTGCATCAAAGGCTGTCTGATCTGACCATTCCTTGAGCTCTCTCAAAAGGCGATATTCTGCCGGCTCAGTTATGCAGACTGTAGTCAATTTAGTTTCAGTGATTGCACGGTCAAGTTCTCCAACAATCGAACCTGAATTATCAGCGGCATCCAATTGAATGTAACGGACTGCTATACCCTCATTTTCCATTTCTTTTGCGAAGTGGCGCATTGCAGAAAAGATGAGGGCGATCTTTTGCTTATGATGCTTTACATAAGTAGCTTCGCTTACGACCTCAGCCATTAAGACGACGTCTGTTTCTTTATTTATTCCCCTAAGTGAACTGAGGTTTCGGTCGAGCTGATCCCCTAAGACTAACCTAAGCGTCGTCATTAGCCTTCCTTTATCACCATGGGATTGGTTTACCCATGTGATCAAAAAAGCTGCCAGAGTCTTGAGGTGTAAGATTTTCTAACACATTCACAATTTGCACTGCGGCAACCTCGGGGGAGCGAACATCAAGGCCTTGTTTTGAAAAAGGTGCAGAGAGATTTGTAGCGGTAGTTCCAGGGTGAATGCTGGCGAGAATAGCATCGGGACGGGTTCTCCGCAGTTCTATCGCCATTGTTCGGACAAGCTGATTTAGCGCAGCCTTCGAGGCTCGATAAGAGTGCCATCCGCCTAGCGTATTATCCTCAATACTTCCAACTCGAGCTGACAGGCATGCAAATACCGATCTTCCTTTTTTTGGCGCCAATGGAAGAAAATGCTTTAACACCATAGCGGGCCCGGCAGCATTTACTGCAAACGCGTGCATCAGGGAGGTTTCTGTGACGTCCTCTAGGCGTTTCTCAGGCTTGTGCTCGATGTTATGCAAAAATCCTGTTGCGATGATAAATAGCGTAATCTTGCTATTTTCTTCTGCAATTCTATTAGCAGCAGCTATGATTGAGCTTTCGTCTAGAAGATCTATTCGAGGGATGCTCCTTCGATCTAATGCCCAGACATGTCCATACTTTGCTTTAGATTGAAGGTGAGCAGTTATTGAAGAGCCGATACCTCCAGAGGCACCGATAACTAATGCGGATGAGACGTCTCTATTGTTCATATGAAGAAGCTTATATCGCGGATACCGAAATCCAAATCGGATATCCAAAAAAGCCCAAGTTTTTTTCCATGCTAAAAAAACCTGGAGCGGGAGAAGGGATTCGAACCCTCGACCCTCACGTTGGCAACGTGATGCTCTACCCCTGAGCTACTCCCGCGATACAGAATATCTGGATGGAAAATCCGTATTCCGGTTTATGTACGAAGCGATTAATGTGTGCAAGCTTAAATTTGTGCGCCCCCACTACTTTTTGTGGGATTTAGTATATTTATTGGCGCAGCTGAGGCCCCTTAACAATTAAATAAGATCTGTCTGGCGGACATTTAAATTCTTTTATCCAAGTCTATGTTCA
>JAURFJ010000010.1 GCA_030834365.1 Flavobacteriaceae bacterium
GTAAGAAAGCTGCCATTCAGTTACCTTGGGACTAAAGACTACTTCTAAAGCGAATTTAGAGAGCCGGGCCTCGATGTAGCGCGAAGCAGCTGCACTATCTCCTGTAAGTATGTTACCCCAGTTTCCTTGGGTATCGATCAATAACTCCTTTTGACCCATCTGCACCATGGCGTCAGCGATGCTGGCATCTCCATGAGGATGGTATTGCATGCTATGCCCAACGACATTCGCCACCTTGTTGTACCGGCCATCATCGAGCTCTTTGAGGGCGTGCATAATGCGGCGCTGAACGGGTTTAAAGCCGTCTTCAATCGCCGGAACCGCCCGCTCAAGAATAACGTATGAGGCATAGTCTAAGAACCAGTCTTTGTACATGCCTGTTACGGTGATCATGCGCTCTTGACCGGCATCTTCAGAAGAATGCCCTAAGGGTGTTAAGCCGTCATCACTCATTGATTACATCTAATTCTACCTTAAGGTTTTCGATTACAAATTCTTGGCGTTCTGGGGTATTTTTGCCCATGTAAAAATCGAGAAGCTGATCTATGCTCATCGCTCTGTCAAGCAGCACGGGCTCCAATCTAATTTCTTCTCCTATGAAATGCTTAAACTCATCGGGCGAAATTTCACCTAACCCTTTGAATCGGGTAATTTCTGGTCTTCCACTAAGCACTTCAATGGCCGCCCTGCGCTCACGCTCGCTGTAACAATATATCGTCTGTTTCTTATCGCGCACTCTAAAGAGGGGTGTTTGAAGAATGTACAGGTGATTCTCTTTGATTAGCTCTGGGAAGAACTGAAGAAAAAAGGTGATCAGCAAGAGGCGTATGTGCATGCCATCAACATCGGCATCTGTAGCTATAACGATATTGTTATAACGCAGATCTTCCATAGACTCCTCAATATTGAGTGCTGATTGGAGCAAGTTAAATTCTTCATTTTCGTAAACAATTTTCTTGCTCATTCCAAAGGAGTTCAGCGGCTTACCCCTAAGGCTAAATACCGCTTGAGTGTTCACATCTCTTGATTTCGTTATAGACCCCGAGGCAGAGTCTCCCTCGGTTATGAATAAGGTGCTCTCTAGCCTTCTATCATTCTTGAGGTCGGTCAAGTGAATGCGGCAGTCACGCAATTTTTTGTTGTGTAAACTCGCCTTCTTCGCGCGCTCTTTGGCCAATTTGCGTATTCCTGAAAGCTCTTTACGCTCTCTTTCGGCCTGAATAATTTTTCGCTGTATGGCCTCTGCCGTATCGGGATGCTGATGTAAATAGTTGTCTAGTTGGTGACCCACAAAGTCATTAATGTAGGTGCGCACGGTCGGAAGCGATCCACCCATATCTGTAGAACCCAATTTCGTTTTGGTCTGACTCTCGAATACGGGCTCCATCACTTTAATGGCGATGGCAGAAATAATTGATTTGCGCACATCAGAAGCTTCGTAGTTTTTACCGTAAAAATCGCGAATGGTTTTCACAATCGCCTCTCTGAAAGCCGATTGGTGCGTACCACCTTGAGTGGTATGCTGACCGTTGACAAACGAGTGGTATTCTTCGCTGTATTGCGACTTGCTGTGTGTCAGGGCGATCTCAATATCGTCTCCCTTCAGGTGAATAATGGGATATAGAAAGTCGTCGCTAGCGTTTTGGTCTTCGAGAAGATCTTTTAGACCGTTTTCTGAGAAAAACTTCTGACCGTTGTAGGCAATGGTTAAACCCGGATTTAAAAAGACGTAATTCTTAAGCATTCGCTCAACGTACTCGTCTCTAAATCGGTAATTCTTAAATATAGCGGCATCCGGCGTAAACTCTATCAGTGTGCCGTTGCGTTGCTGCTTCTCCTCTTCTGATTCGTTAACCAACTGGCCCTGCTCAAACACAGCTGTTTTGACTTTACCCTCTCTAAACGAATAGACCTTAAACTCGCTAGAAAGCGCATTGACGGCCTTAGTTCCTACTCCGTTTAATCCGACTGATTTTTTAAAGGCCCGACTATCGTATTTCCCCCCAGTATTCATCTTAGAGACCACTTCAACCACTTTTCCTAAAGGGATGCCACGGCCGTAATCCCTTACACTCATATACCGTTCGTTAAGGGCAATTTCAATGGTCTTTCCAGCCCCCATTACAAATTCGTCAATGCTGTTGTCAATAATTTCTTTGAGTAGAATGTAGATTCCGTCATCGGCTGAAGAACCGTCGCCCAACTTTCCGATATACATACCGGGCCTCAGGCGGATGTGCTCACGCCAGTCTAAAGACCGTATATTATCTTCTGTATAGGTCGTTTCGTTCATGGAAAGGGGGTGCCATCAAATTGAGGGTACAAGATACTTGACCAAAGGCCTTTAAAGTAAAGACGGTGGCTGAAAGTAATTAACAATAGAAAGTGAAGTTTTACACATTGAAGCGAAAATGCATCACATCTCCGTCTTTCACGATGTATTCTTTTCCTTCTACGCGCATTTTTCCGGCTTCTTTAACTTTCTGCTCACTACCCAACGCAAGAAAATCTTCAAAGGCAATCACCTCTGCCCGAATAAAGCCTTTCTCAAAGTCGGTGTGAATAACTCCCGCAGCTTGGGGAGCAGTGCTACCCGCGGGAATAGTCCAGGCTCTCACCTCTTTCTTTCCGGCGGTGAAATACGTTTCTAAATTGAGCAACTCATAAGCCTTGCGGATGAGTTTAGCCGCACCGGGCTCATCTAGGCCGACATCTTCCAAAAACAGTTGCCGCTCTTCAAAGCTTTCAAGCTCGGCGATATCGGCCTCAAGCCCAACAGCGAGCACAAGAACCTGTGCATGTTCAGCCGCCACCGCTTCTTTAACGCGATCGACATGAGCATTCGTAGAGCTCGCAGCCGATTCGTCTACGTTGCAAACATAAAGAACTGGTTTATCCGTGATCAAATGGAGTGGACTAATAAAACTTTGTCTTTCTTCTTCGGTAAGTGTTAACGCACGCACCGATTTTCCTTGTAAAAGCCATTCTCTCGCTTGATCGAGTACGGCTTTTTCACTCTGTGCCTCTTTATTGCCAATTTTAGCGGCTCGAGAGACTTTGTCTAGGCGTTTTTCAACCGTTTCTAAATCTTTTAACTGTAGCTCAATATCAATGGTCTCTTTGTCTCTAATCGGGTCAACTGAACCATCTACGTGCACAATATTGTCGTTGTCAAAACAGCGTAACACATGAAGAATGGCATCAGTTTCCCTGATATTTCCTAGAAATTGATTGCCTAAACCTTCACCCTTACTAGCCCCTTTAACTAAGCCTGCGATGTCTACAATTTCAACGGTGGCCGGAACCACTCTTTCTGGAACTACCAGCCCCTCTAGCTGTTTTAATCTCGGATCAGGAACATTGACCACCCCAATATTGGGTTCGATGGTACAAAATGGAAAGTTTGCGCTTTGTGCCTTGGCGTTAGACAAACAATTGAAAAGGGTTGATTTGCCCACATTGGGTAACCCAACTATACCTGCTTTCATTTAAAAAGTGCTAAGATTTTGGATGCATTAACCGTTGCTTAGCCAGCAATTGCTCCTCGGTTTCAATAGTATTGGGGTCCGGAACACAACAATCTACGGGACATACTGCAGCGCACTGAGGCTCTTCGTGAAAGCCCATACACTCTGTACACTTGTCTGCCACTATATAATAAAATTCATCACTAACGGCTTGATTAACCGAATCGGCATCAATAGTTTTTCCAGAAAGCAGGTCTACAGTGCCCTTTAGACTCGTGCCGTCACTGTACCTCCACGAGTCTGCTCCTTCATAAATAGCCGTGTTTGGGCATTCAGGCTCACAAGCTCCGCAATTAATACATTCATCTGTAATTATGATTGCCATAGTCTTTCTTTACTTTTGCAAAAGTACTCCTGACTTGACTCAAAAACAAATGCCAAACAGTCCAATACAGCAAAGGATTCAAAGTATTAGCCAATTAGGGGCGTTCTTAACTGATGCACTAAGGCCAACTGGCCCTGCTGCTTTGGAGCTTACTATGATTTTGGACCAAGCCATGGCTCAAAACAGATGGTTTACGCACGAATCGATGAGACAAGCTCTGAGCTATTGGGCTGATCAATTGAACCCCCAATCACTGGGTGAATGGGTTGGCCGTTATGATGAATTGAAAATAACTTGTCCTAAACGCGTACTGCTCATTTTGGCCGGAAATATTCCTTTGGTCGGATTTCACGATGTGCTCTGCACCTACCTATCAGGCCATATTAGTGTAATTAAGGCCTCTCAAAAAGACAGTGTACTGCTTCGCTATCTTCTTCACCAGCTGACAGATATAGCTCCACAATCCAAATCATTATTTGATTGGACAACTAATACTACCACTGATTTTGAGTTTGTAATAGCCACAGGATCAACAAATTCTAGCCGTTATTTTGATTACTACTTTAAGAAATATCCCCACATCATTCGCAGAAACCGAAATAGCTTAGCCTATCTAGAGCAATCTGAGCGGCAGGAGCACCTTGAACTGCTCTGCAACGACGTGTTCGACTACTTCGGACTGGGATGCAGAAATGTAAGCCATCTACTGCTGCAAAAGGGCTTTGATCTCAATCGCTTAATAGAAATATTAAATAGATGCACTGAGCTTCTAACCCACAACAAGTACATGAATAACGTGGATTACCATCGATCGGTCTTCATCATGAACGGTCAAAACTTTAAAGACGCCGGCACCGCTCTACTAGTCGAAAGCCAGTTGATCAGTTCTCCTATTGGTGTCATACATTACCAATGGGTTGATGACGAGCAAGAAGCCGCCGCCTACATTAGGGCACAACAAAACGCCATTCAATGTGTGGTCAGCTCATCAGATAGGCATCTAAAATTCGGTGATACACAAAAACCGAGGTTGGGAGATTATGCCGACCAAATCGATACATTAGACTTTTTATTAGCACTTTAAAATGAAGAAATTGAATTTTGGCGCTGGCCCTTGCATATTGCCTCAATCGGTGTTCGAAGAATCAGCTAAGGCTGTACTTGACTTTAACGGTGATGGGCTTTCTATTCTAGAAATCAGCCATCGCTCAAAGTCTTTTGAGGCAGTAATTGATGAGGCCAGGCAACTCCTTTTAGAGCTGATGGGATTGAGCGATTCTGAATATGTGGCTCTTTTTCTTCATGGAGGGGCGAGCCTTCAATTCGCCATGATTCCTTATAATTTTTTACGTTCTAAGGCGGCCTATGTGGATACGGGTGTTTGGAGTCAAAAGGCGATCAGTGAAGCTCAAACAATAGCCGCGGTTGAGGTGCTGGCCTCGTCAAAAGAATCGGGATACCGAATCATTCCGCCCATCCCCCCTATCTCGGCTGAATTTGATTACCTACATCTCACCACAAACAATACCATTTACGGAACCCAATTTCACCAATTCCCTGAGGTGGCTCCTATTCCGCTTATTGCCGATATGAGTTCGGATATTTTCTCGACTCCTCGTGATTATTCCAAGTTTGACCTTATCTACGCAGGAGCCCAGAAAAATATTGGACCGGCTGGAACTACAATTGTAGTAATCAAGCGCTCCCTTTTAGAGTCGACGAATTCAGTGAATCGATTTAAAATACTCGACTACGCTCAGCATGTTAAAGCCGACAGCATGCTGAACACCCCTACCGTCTTTTCGATCTATGCCAGCTTACTAAACCTTAGATGGCTAAAATCTAATACACTAGAAGCGATTTACGCTGCTAATGACGAGAAGGCCAGCCTGCTCTACAAAACTATAGACCTTTTTGATTGGATTAAACCCTTTGCCGACCCCTCAAGCCGATCAATCATGAATGTTACCTTCACAATTGACAACAGCGATCATGCAGCACTTTTTGACCACTATTGCAATAAATACGATATTCACGGTCTGAAAGGCCACAGATTGGTCGGTGGATACAGAGCCTCATTGTACAATGCGTTATCTATTGAAAGTGTTAAACGGCTTACCGACACCTTCGAAGAAGTGAATAAACATGTCTAGACCTAAC
Organism: Flavobacteriaceae bacterium; assembly: GCA_030834365.1. Taxonomy (GTDB): domain Bacteria; phylum Bacteroidota; class Bacteroidia; order Flavobacteriales; family Flavobacteriaceae; genus UBA3478. The sequence continues at coordinate 6,013 of JAURFJ010000010.1, forward strand.
TATTTTACACGCCTTAAAGAAAAGTGGGGTATTACCTCTAACGTTCAGCTAACGCTGATTTTTATCGTTTTTGCGCTGACCGGAAGTGCTGCTTCTAGATTAGCCGGACCCGTAATGGATTTGTTTTCTTTATCTATCGAAAGCCTGCACCCGGTTATTTATTGGCCCCTTAGAATAGGGCTTATTTTTCCGCTATACCAATTACTACTTGTTTTCTTTGGTGCGCTCTTCGGACAGTTTCGCTTCTTTTGGAATTTTGAAAAGAAAATGCTCCGACGTTTGGGAGTAAAATTATAAAAGCAGGTCAGCAAACTGATTTTTCAAGTAATTCAGTTTGGGTGAAATCACAGCAGTACAGTAGCGCTCGTTACTGTTGAGCTTATAGTATTGCTGATGCTCCGGCTCTGCTAGGTAAAAGGTCTCAAAAGGCTTAATCTCTGTTACAATAGGTTTATCAAACACGGCCTGATCGACCAGTTGATTTATGAAATTCTTTACGATTGCTTTCTGCGCTTCATTCGTGTAGAAAATGGCACTTCGGTATTGGGTTCCGACATCATAGCCCTGTCTGTTCAAGGTGGTGGGGTCATGAGTTGCAAAGAAAATAGCCAATATGCTATTCAGATTGATCACATCAGCATCGAACTCAAGCTTTATGCATTCTGCGTGCCCCGTGATTCCCTTATATACCTCTCGGTAGCAAGGGTTTTTAATAGATCCGCCCGAATAGCCAGAATAACTAGCTAAAACACCCTTGACCTTAGAAAAAACCGCCTCTGTGCACCAGAAGCACCCCCCTGCCAAATAAATGGTTTGATTGCCGTTCATTTTCTTTCGTAATTTGTGCAAAGTTAACGGTTCACTTATGGTTCTTAAAGCGTCACATGTATATAAAACCAAACAAAATGTGCGCATTTTAGAAGACATAAGCTTAACTGTTTCTGCGGCCGAGATTGTGGCCATCACTGGACCCTCAGGGGCAGGAAAATCGACCTTACTTCAGATCCTTGGCACGCTAGAGCCTCCAGATTCTCGAGAAAACACCTCAATTTTATTGGAAGACCACTCACTACTTGGTCTATCTGACAGTGCCTTAGCGCAGCTTCGAAACCGCTCTATAGGCTTTATATTTCAGCATCACGGGTTATTGAGTGAATTTAATGCCCTTGAGAATGTGATGCTACCTGGACTAATCGCTAAAAAACCCCAAAAAGAGATCAAGGAGCAGGCGCACTATCTTTTAGAACGCCTAGGCCTCTTGCACCGCTTGACGCACAAACCTCAAGCCTTGTCTGGTGGGGAGCAACAACGCGTAGCCGTAGCGCGCGCACTGATTAACAACCCTAAGCTTGTCTTGGCTGATGAGCCTAGTGGAAATCTCGATAGCCCCAATGCTTATCAACTGCACGAGCTCTTTTATGAACTCGTTGAAAGTTTGAACTGCGCTTTCGTGGTGGTAACACACAATGAAGAGCTGGCGAGCAAGGCACATCGAATTTTAAAGCTTCGAGATGGAAGAATGGTCGACTAACGAGCTTAAATCTTATCTAGACGAAAAAGCCGAGCAGTATGAGAAACCTTTCTTTTTAGACGCAGATCCGCTCGGACTACTTCACAGATTTTCTACTCCAATAGATCAAGAAATTTTTGGATTATTAATCGCAACAATAGCTTGGGGAAATCGAGCCTCCATCATAAAAAGCGGAGAAAACCTTATTCAACGATTAGACAACAGCCCGTATGAGGTGATCAAAACGGCTACAGAAAAAGAGATTAACAGCCTAGCAAAGGGATTTGTGCACCGCACGTTCAACGCTGACGATTTGGTTTTCTTTTGCCTGAGTCTGCAACGGTATTACACTGAAAAGAAGAGCCTAGAACAACTTTTCTCACCGGGTATACCTAATCTGAATCACGGAATAGTAGCTTTACGCTCCTTTTTTCTTCAAACCCCCCATCAGCAAAGAAGCCAAAAGCACTTAGCCGATGTAACCAAAAACAGCGCCGCAAAAAGGCTTCACCTGTATTTGAGATGGATGGTAAGAAGTTCCCAAAAAGGAGTCGATCTGGGTATTTGGAAAACGCTCTCTGCCTCACAGTTGTCGTGCCCACTCGATGTGCATTCTGGAAGGATAGCGCGTTCACTAGGCTTGATTCATCGGCAACAGAACGATCAAAAGACGTTAGAAGAGTTAGACAAAAGACTCCGAATTATGGACCCCAATGACCCCGTTAAGTACGATTTTGCACTTTTTGGGATTGGTGCATTTGAATTTGTAAGTTTGTAAGATTTATTTTTTGAACGTGAACACGCTACTACAATCGGTCACCCTGCACGAAAAAGCCCATCCACTTCACAACAAGATTGTAGATATCCGCATCAGTAATGGAATTATTGCGGCCATTAAAGAGCAACTAACAGTCGAACCTACCGACACCGTGGTTCCGTTGAAAGGCACCTCCGTCTCTTACGGTTGGTTTGACCCAGAGGTGAGCTTTAGTCAACCCGGTTACGAGCATAAGGGGATGTTGGTGAATGATTTAAACGAAGCCGCTCAACTGGGAATAGCTTCTGTTGGCCTTATGAGTGACACGCTTCCGCACCCTGACAATGGAAGTGCCTTATCGTTTTACAAAGGCTTCGACCGTCATCCGGTTTCTTTACATCCATTTGGGTCATTAACACTAAAAAATAAAGGAGAAGAACTTGCCGAGCTGTACGATTTGTTCGATCAAGGAGCGCTCGCCTTTTACGACTATAAAAGGCCCCTACTGGAGCCTAACTTAATGAAACTAGCCCTTCAATACAGCCAGAATTTCGGCGGACGACTTGCTGTCTTCTGTCAAGACCCCTCACTGAGCAAAGGCGGTCAGATTCGCGAAAGTATTGCGAATAGCACATTAGGGCTAAAGGCTATACCCGACTTAAGTGAAGAACTCGCTGTTCAACAAAGCATTTCACTTTTACGCTATACTGGAGGAAAGTTGCACCTTTCAGGAATTTCGAATCGCAGTTCTCTAACACGTATAGAACACGCTAAAAAAGAAGGTCTTGATCTGAGCTGTAGTGTTAGTGTAGGTCTACTTTACTTCGACGAAGAAAGGCTTCAATCTTTTGATTCGCGCTACAAAACATTGCCCGGATTAACCGATTCGGCTACCAGAGAGGTACTTGTTGAGGCGGTACAATCAGGTGTGATTGATTACGTAACGGCCGATCACCAAAACGTTTCAGTAGAAGAAAAAGACATTGAATTTTCTGAGGCTTCTTTTGGCAGTAGAACACTCTCTGCCCTTTTTCCAGCGCTATGCGCCATTTACGGCGCAGATGAAACTGTCGAACTTTTAAAAAGAGCCTATCAGGTCTACGAGTTAGACCGTGCAGAAATAAAAGAGCACAGTCGGGCGCACTTGTCTTTTTTCAGACCCTTAGAGCATACAATAATCGAAAAAGAAGCCCAAACGCATTTGTTTCACGGAATTTCATTTTCCCATCGTGGCATAGGTATTTTTGCCAACAATGAATTAGTGCTGTCTTCAACCCCTTAATTTATGTCTTTAGAACACCTCTACCGCGCACCAAAAGAGCAGAGTAGCAAGGCTTTATTCTTAATTCACGGTTACGGCAGCTCCGCTCACGATCTGTTTCAGTTCGCTTCACATTTACCGTCTGATTTACACATCTTTTCTTTTCAAGGGCCTTATTCCTTAACTGCTGAGCAATTTGCTTGGTACGCCATACACTTCGACGAGGATCAGAATAAGTTTAACGATTTAGACCAAGCTCGGAGCTCACTCGAGAAAATTAAATTGAATATTGAAGAACTTAAACGCACTCACCACTTGACCGAATTAGTGGTTATGGGCTTCAGTCAAGGCTGTATTTTAAGTTTGGCTCTTGCCCTGAACCATCCTAACTTTTTCAATGCGGTTGTCGGCTTAAGCGGGTATCTGAATAAAGATCTTCTTTTAGATTCTACCACCTATTCAACACGCACACGCTTTTTTATGTCGCACGGAAGTGAAGACGCCATCATCCCCTTTAATTGGGCTTTGGAGTCAGTGCACTTCTTAAAAGAACAAGGATTAGACGTCTCTTGGCATGAATATCCTTCAGGCCATACGGTCTCCTATGACAACTTTAAAGACTTAGTACACTTTATACGCCACCTTTAAGGCTTATCCTGTAAACGCAACTGCAACGAATCTATGGTTCGATTTAATGCTGCAATTTCACGCTCTTGCTGCTGTGTTTTGGCTATTAAGGACGTAAACGTTCGATTAGAATTAACTAATTGATACAGCAAGATTAAGGCGGTGAAAACAAATAAATAGGTGAATATCGAGCGTTTGAGCATAGCTAAAGGGAGGCTAAAGGGTTATGGTTAATTGATCATAGGCCAAGAACATATTCTGTGGAAGCCTTTGCTGCACTTCTTCATGAAACCCCAAGGTGTGACTGATATGCGTAAAATAGGTATTCTCTGCATTTAAGGCGCGTGAAAGTTCTATGGCCTCACTCAACGAAAGGTGTGAATGATGGGGCTCCTCTCTAAGCGCGTTAATGATCAGAACCTTACAATTCATGAGCAGCGACATTTGTTCTTTACCGATCGTTTTAATGTCGGTTACATAGGCCAAGTCTCCAAATCTAAAACCAGTTACAGGCATTCCTGCGTGATCTACCTCAACCGGTAAAATAGAGAGATCATTCACTTGAAAGGGTTGATTTTTATGAATGATGTGTTCGGATATTTCAGGTATTCCAGGATAGTTGAATGATTGGTCAAAAATATAATCAAATCGTTTGGCTAAGGCAGCAAAAACGCGTGAAGTAGCGTAAAAATGAATGTCACCTTGCTTAAAAAAGAACGGGCGTATGTCATCAATCCCCATTGTGTGATCGGCGTGTTCATGCGTGATCAGAACCGCATCTAAGCGTTCAATAGGGTTACGAAGCAACTGTTGTCTAAAGTCTGGACCGCAATCAATGATAAGCTTGCCCTTTGGCCAAGTGAGAAGCACAGAACTTCTAAGCCTTTGATCCCTAGGATCACGGCTTTTACAGACAGGATGGTCGCTACCGATAACCGGAATTCCCTGAGAAGTTCCTGTGCCCAAAAAGGTTAATGCTAAGTTCATTTCTAGGTTAAAAATAGGTGTTTTACTGAGACTTAAGGGTTCATAACACTTACCTTTGTAGCTGTATTAGAAGTGCACCTATGAGTAAAATTGTTTTTAGAGAAAATGAATACGAAGTATTACCCTCTATACAGGACAAAACCCTTCGCATAAACCTGAACAAAAACATTTACGGTTCATTCGCTGAGATTGGAGCAGGTCAAGAGACCGCTAGACATTTCTTTAGAGCCGGAGGAGCGTCAGGTACTATAGCCAAGGCTATGAGCGCATACGACAAGTCATTTAGCGATGCGGTCTATGGGCGGGAAGAAGATGGCCGTTACGTCACCGAATCGAGATTGAATAAGATGCTCGATCACGAGACAAATTTACTAGAAGAGCGCATTGACCGCTCAACCAACCCCGAATACCGTTTCTTCACGTATGCTAATACAGTTGCAACAATTGATTTCTCTAAGCGTTTCAAAGGACACGGATGGCTGGGCATTCAGTTTCAATTAGAGCCTGACCAAAAAGAGTACAATCGGATCGTATTACACGTGCGATTTAAACAAACTGAAGCCCGCCTTCAACAAGAAACCTGTGGCATAGTTGGGGTGAATTTAATCTATGGTGCATTCTATAAGTACCATGAGCCCAAAAAATTACTTAGATACTTATACGACCACATCGACAAAGACACCTTAGAAATTGATATGATTAATTTCTCAGGGCCTCATTTTAAAGAAGTAGACAATCGATTAATGAGCCTCCAGCTCATTAAAAACGACATGACCGAGGCGGTTATGTTCGGCCCCGACGGCAACAATTTATTGCCCGCAGCGTTGCTCTACAAAAAGAATATTTTGGCACTTAGAGGTAGTTTTCGACCGGTTACCAAAATCAACATCGACATGCTAGACAAGTCGCAGCAGTTGTTTTGCAACACGTCAAAAGTAACTAAATCGAATACAGAGGTCATTTTTGAAATCACCCTAGAGAATTTGAAGGCCCACGGTGACATAGACGAAAACGACTTTCTTGCCCGTGTAGATCTATTGGGATCTTTAGGGCATATCGTAATGATTTCTAAATTTAAAGAATACTATAAGCTCGTCGAGTATTTCGACAAGTACACCAAAAGCAAAATTGCCCTTAGTATGGGGGTCAATAGCTTAGTAGACATATTCGACGAAAAGTACTATCGCCACCTAAGCGGTGGAATCTTAGAAGCCTTCGGAAAACTGTTTTTCAAGAATGTACAGGTCTACCTCTACCCTATGAAAGATCCGAATACCGGAGAGATCATAAACAGCGACAACCTCATAGTAAGCGAGCAAATGAAGGATTTGTACAAATTCTTTAAGCACAACCAGAAAGTCAAAGACATCGAGGACTACGATGAGACGTACCTGTCAATTTACTCAAGGGAGGTGCTTCAGATGATCGCGAGTGAAACCGAAGGGTGGGAACAGATGCTTCCAAATGGAATAGCCGAACTGATAAAGGAGAAAAATCTATTTAAAGACACTCAAGTTTCTGAAGATGTATTTCCGTACAAAAATATTCTACCCAATCAACTCCAGTAGTTGGTTAGCGTGATCCTTTGTATTCACCTTCTCGACAACGTGGGTAATAATCCCTCCTTCATTAACAATAAAAGTGGTTCGGTGTAATCCATCGTATTCTTTACCCATAAACTTTTTTGGACCCCAAACGCCGAATCCCTTGATCAACTGGTGTTCCGTATCGGCAAGCAGCGGATACTGAAATTCATATTTTTCTTTAAAGGCTAATTGCTTCTTTGGGCTGTCTTCACTCACACCAAATAACTGATAGCCCTTCTCCTTTAGCAAAGCGTATCCATCTCTTAGGCTACAGGCCTCAGCCGTGCAACCAGGTGTATTAGCCCTAGGGTAAAAAAAGACGATATATCGACTGCCTTTTAGCGATTCGCTTGTGCGCAGGTTTGACTGTTCATCTAAGACCGAAAATTCGGGGGCTTTATCTCCTACTTTGAGCATATTCATACCTATTTTTGTTTTAAAGTTACGCTAAATGAAGAAGAGTGAAAAGGTGTCTTTCTGTATAGAAACACTTGATCAATTGTACCCAGAGATTCCTATCCCATTGGATCACAAAGACCCCTACACTCTTTTGATAGCCGTACTCTTATCGGCTCAAAGCACTGATGTTCGCGTTAATCAAATCACCCCCAAGCTTTTTGCATTGGCTGACAACCCGTACGATATGGTTTTATTGAGCGAAAATCAAATTCGAGAAATCATCAGGCCTGTGGGTCTCTCACCTATGAAGGCAAAGGGAATCTACGGGCTCTCTAAAATTCTGGTAGAAAGGTATAAGGGTGAGGTTCCCCAGACCATAGAAGAATTAGAACAATTTCCGGCAGTTGGGCATAAAACGGCCAGTGTGGTTGTTTCTCAAGCCTTTGGTATCCCAGCCTTTCCGGTCGATACTCACATACATCGTTTAATGTACCGATGGGGGTTTTCGTCTGGTAAAAACGTGGTTCAAACCGAGCGAGATGCCAAGCGCTTATTTCCAGAAGAAAAATGGAACACACTTCATCTTCAAATGATTTGGTACGGACGCGAATACTCTCCAGCCCGAGGATGGGTACTAGATCGCGATAAAATAACTCAAACCATTGGCCGAAAATCAGTTATTGAAGCCTATTTCAAAAAGAAAAAACGAGGGTGAAATCTGACGCAATACACATAAAAGGAGCACGCCTTCACAACCTAAAAAACATCGATGTACGCATACCTCGAAATCAACTAACGGTTATAACCGGTTTGTCGGGTTCAGGTAAGTCTTCACTCGCTTTCGATACGCTTTACGCCGAAGGGCAACGCCGCTATGTAGAAAGTTTGTCTAGCTATGCCCGGCAATTTTTAGGAAAATTAGACAAACCAAATGTAGACTCCATTCAAGGTATTTCTCCGGCCATTGCTATAGAACAAAAGGTTAATAGCACCAACCCAAGGTCTACTGTGGGGTCGAGCACCGAACTTTACGATTACCTGCGACTGTTATTTGCTAGAATAGGAACGACCTACTCTCCCGTAAGCAATGAAGCCGTTCAACGCGACACGGTAAGTGACGTAGTTGACTTCATACTTGGCCAGAAAAATAACACCAAGCTACTGTTGCTTTCACCCATAGCGTTAAGAGCACAACAAGAGCCGTATACCAAAGCCATGTTGCTTGGCTCGGCCGGATTCGCGCGTATTTTTTGCAACAACGAGGTTTTGCGTATAGACCAACTCACACCCGACTTCAATGCACCTTTTAGCTTGGTTGTAGACCGGGTAGTAATCAATCAACCAGATGAAGACTTTATTAACAGGCTCTCTAGCGCCGTTGACAATGCCTTTTATGAGGGCCGAGGACAGTGTGAGGTGCTCAATCTAGATAACAACGAATTGAAAGCCTTCAATGATCGGTTTGAGAAAGACGGAATACTGTTTGACGAGCCAAGCATCCACCTCTTTAATTCAAACAATCCCTTTGGAGCCTGCAAGCGCTGTGAGGGCTATGGCGATGTGCTCGGAATAGACCCCGAACTCGTTATTCCAGATACGCGAAAAAGCATTTACGAAGGGGCTATCGCCCCATGGAATGGGGAGCGGTTTTCAAAATACAAAGAACAACTGATGGCGGTAGCCACCAAGCAGGGTATTTCGGTTCACAAACCTTGGCACCAACTTAGCGAACAAGAGCAAGAAAAAGTCTGGAATGGCGGACCTGGTTATAAAGGGATTTACGACTTTTTCGACAAGATCGAAGAAAAAACCTATAAGATTCAAAACCGAGTGCTGCTGTCTCGTTATAGAGGTAAATCAAAATGTCCGAGCTGTAAAGGCAGCAGACTGCGCAAGGAAGCCTCCTATGTAAAAATTGATGGATACGCGATAACTGACCTAATGAACAAGTCGATTAAAGAACTTAAAGTGGTCTTTGACAACTTGTCTTTAAACGCCTACCAAGAGTCTGTAGCCAAACGCATTCTGATCGAAATACGAACCCGTTTGGATTATCTCGACCGAGTGGGCTTGGCTTACCTGACCTTAAGCCGAAAATCGAATACATTGTCGGGTGGTGAAAGCCAGCGCATCAATCTAGCCACCTCGGTGGGCAGCAGTTTGGTTGGATCTATGTACATACTAGACGAACCCAGTATTGGTCTTCATTCAAAAGACACTGAGAATCTAATCAGTGTACTCAAAGCCTTGAGAGACTTAGGAAACACAGTGATCGTCGTTGAGCACGATGAGGACATCATGAAACAAGCTGATCACATAATAGATATAGGCCCTATGGCTGGAGCCCTCGGCGGACATGTAGTTGCTCAGGGCACGTATACTGAATTCGTAACGAAGGAAAGCTTAACGGCTCAGTATTTGAGCAATCGCTTGAGCATTGAAATTCCCGCTAAACGCAAACGATCAACACACGCCATCACCTTTACAGGGGCGCGCTTAAACAACCTTAAAAATATCAGCGTAACCATTCCATTGAACGCCATAACTGCAGTTACCGGAGTTTCTGGTAGCGGCAAAAGCACGCTGGTCAGAGACATTGTTTTTCAAGGATTAGCGCATTATTTGGGTGGATACCAAGGTCCATTTAAGCATCTTGATTCTCTTGAGGGTGACCTTCGAAAAATCAAAGCGGTTGAATTTGTTGATCAAAATCCTATAGGCCGCTCTTCTCGCTCTAATCCGGTCACCTACATAAAAGCCTATGACGATATTCGATCGCTTTACGCTAGTCAAAAACAGAGCAAACTCTTTAGCCTACAGCCGAAACACTTTTCCTTCAACGTAGAGGCTGGGCGCTGCGAAACCTGCAAGGGAGAAGGTACGGTTACCGTAGAAATGCAATTCATGGCCGATGTAGTTCTGACCTGCGAAGACTGCAAAGGAAAGCGCTTTAAAGAAGAGATTCTTGAGGTTAGGTTTCATGAAAAATCAATTTACGACCTACTGCAATTAACAATTGACCAAGCCATTGAATTTTTTGAACTCCACGGGCAATCCAAGTTAGCCCACAAGCTGCAACCCTTAAAAGATGTTGGCTTGGGGTATGTCACCCTCGGTCAATCATCTTCTACCCTATCTGGCGGAGAGGCCCAGCGTATTAAATTGGCCTCCTTTCTCTCGAAAGGATCTCAGAGCCCCCCGACACTCTTTATTTTCGATGAGCCAACAACCGGATTGCATTTCGAAGATGTAAAGACCCTCAAGAAAGCGTTCGATGCGTTGATTACAAACGGACACAGCATTCTCTTAATCGAACACCATCTCGATTTAATCAAATGCGCAGATTACGTTATTGAACTAGGACCGGTTGGAGGTACATCTGGCGGATATCTCATAAGCAAGGGCACCCCAGAAGAAATTGCAACAGATCCTCAATCGATCACTGCACCTTACCTGGCCGAAAAGCTAGCTGTATCCTAAAAAGGTTGTTGAAAAAACACGTCTTTTCCAGAACACCCACAACAGCAATAGTAACACACCAACTCGCACCCCATTCAACCAGGGGGCATGAATCGTAAGCTCCACTCCTAGAAAGACCAGTCCGAAAAGAGCCGGCACTAGATGGCCCGCATTAAGCGCCTTAATTTGAAGAAATTTAGTGGTGGCCCAAACTTTAAGTAGTGAAAATAAAAGAACTGCGGCTCCGGTGGCTAAAGCAGCTCCGTAAATTCCGTAGACCGGAATTAGAAGTACATTCAGTACCACCATGATGAGCAGAAAACCTAGGCTAAACAGCAAATAGGTTTGGTAAAACTTCGAATAATAAAAAGGTGCATTTAATGGGGTAAAGCTAGAGTCGATAAGTTTCAAGGCCAGCAATAACGGAAAGACCGAAAAGGCAGTGTGGTAATCTTCAGGCAAGAAAAAACGCAATACCGGCTGTAAGGTGAGCAGTACAGCCAAGATGAGTACTCCGTAGCAACTACTTATAGAAATAGTCTTTTGAATCAACGCAGTCAACCCTTCGGTGTTCTGTTGGTGTTGCAAAGCGGCACATTTGGCGTTATACAGCGGTTGCACTGAACGAAGCGGTATAGCTATGGTGGTTGCCATAAAAACAAATACCGTATACAAAGCCACATTAGAGGCAGAAGATAGGGTGTGTAGCATCACCTTATCGATCTCTAAAAAGGCCAAGCTTAGGCCACTGCCAAGAATAACTAACCCACTGTACCCTAAAAGTCTTCTGTAGTCGCTCTGAGTTCCCTTTTGCACCAAATCAAAGGGCATAAGTCTATAGGCAATTATTCCCATGACTATAGCGCGAATGAGGTAAATGATACCAAGCATGAGCAAAAAAAAGTTCAGCTCTAGGGGCTGTACAACAAAATGCGAACCAAGAAGAAGAAGTATGCCCAGCCTTGGAAATACCTCCTTTAGAAAAACTCCGGCTGATGTTTTAAAATGGACCTTTGTCAAGGCAAAAAACAGTTCAAAATAAGCCATTAGAATCCCTACGATCATTATAGCATATACCGCCTCAGTGTCTACTCGATTTGATGTACTCAGTTTATCGGCGATTGATTGATCAAACCCTATAATAATGAAAAGCAGTAGTACAGAAAACATACTGATCAACTGCAAACTGAGGCTGGCTAGTTGTTTGCGATTTTTGTCGTTGCCTCCTTCGAAGTACCTCAGTATAGTTTGTTGCATCCCTAGCGATAAAAACGGGAATAAGAGCGATGCTGAGGCTAGAATAAACGATATAGTTCCGTAATGTTCAGGAGTAAAAACGCGGGTGTACAACAACAGCACATTTACGGCTCCCAGAAAAAATCCTAGGGCGGTGAACCATCCGTTTCGTTCAATTTGCTTGGCAATCATAAGGCCTTAATATGGGTTGCTAATTGTTGACACAGGCTTTGGTGTTCGAATCTTTCAATTGATCTTAACGCTCTAAGGGGAAGCTTTGAAGTTATAAATTGATCCAATAGAGCCCTGACGAATAGCTTCATCTCGTCTTTTTGCTCATGAGAAACGACTAGCGTGCCTTCTAAATCAGCCACTAATTGAGCGACTTCCCATTGTTTTGGTCCGATCGCAAGCAATGGAGCCTTCATAGACAAGTATTCGTATAATTTTCCGGGCACTGCGAATTCATAAGAACGGTCGTCACCCTCGCAAAGCAGTAACAAAGATGAACCATTGACATAACCGTCAAGGCTCTGTTTAGGAACATAGCCCTCAAAACAAGCGTTAGTCACCAACCCATTTTCGGCCAGTGAATCTTTGACAGCCTCAGAGACATCACCTAAAAATACGAGCTTTATACGATGGGCTCCATCTGCACCCTCAGCTATCAGCTCGGCAATAGCTCGCCATAAATGAACAGGATTTCTATGTTCAAATAAAGAACCTACATGGAGTAAGTTAAAGTCTTCAGTAATTTTAAGGCTGGAGTCATCGTAGTAAGACGAGAATCCATTAGTCACGCACGCTGTTTTTGCCCCGTAATTTTGAGTGTAATGATGCGCAAGAGACTGGGTTGTGGTAAGCACAAGATCTGCAGTTTGAACGACTGCTTGCTCCATTTTCTGGTGGCGCGCTAATGTGCGCTTAGTTAAACCTAAGGTCTTATGGTAACCAATTTCTACCCAAGGATCTCTAAAATCGGCTATCCACTTAAGGGTTAGTGGTTTGTGGCGATTTAACAAATCAAGAGCGGCGAGGTGAACACTATGGGGCGGACCCGTTGTAATTACTGCCTCAACCTCTTGCTGCTCAATTAGTTTGGCTAACACCTTGCGCAGAGGCTTTATCCACAAAAGACGTGAGTCGGGAACAAAAAACTGAGCTCTTATAGCAAAAAGTAAACGCTGTAACAGGCCCTTTGGCTTAGACGGAAGCAGCCCTTTAGAATAGTCTTTAGCCTGAGAAAACCCAAGCCATTTAGCCCAGCGTATGGGTTCAATAATAGGAACTTTTATGAGCTCAAGCTCGGAGTCAGCTTCCCCCTCTAATGTGAAATCGAGTTGAGGATAAGCTGCATTCTTCGGAATAACTACGATTGGCCTCAGACCATTTTCCTTAAAGTGCCGTGTTAAACCGACCCAACGCTGAACCCCTGGGCCACCGGCAGGTGGCCAATAATAAGCGACTACAATTACGTTTCTCAGCTTCTCCTCCATTCATATAGGGGAATAAACAGCAAAGCCACTATAAACAAGATCTGGGCTGGTAGCCTAAATAAATCGGCCTTTTGAACCACCTCGGGATCGAAATACAGCCTCACTTGATGCGCACCAGGCTTAAGAACAGCACCAATTAACGCGTAATTGGTTTGATAAATAGCTGTAAGCTCGCCATCTACCTCTAATTTCCAATCAGACGGATTAGGGGTGTAAAACCATTCCGAAAAAACGGCGAATCTAGCACGTTCTGCGTTGTACTGAAAAGAAATATCACCCTCATTAGCCTGAATGATCTCGATATAATCGGCTTCGGAGGAGGAGTAATTCGACAAAACGGCAGAAGGAGCTTCAAGAACAAGGGCTTCGCTTTTATAATTCAGTGTTTTCAAGCCGAGAAGAGCCTCTTCTTCGCTTTCTACGCCAGTGGTTGATTCCACAAACCAGGCTGGGCCTAAGCTAGAGGTATAAGGCATGATAGATTCTTCTCCTGACTGGTCAGTTGTAATTAGGTATTTCACGTTAAGCATATCTAAGACCTCAGGCCGATCCCTGTAAATCAGATAGTCGGTAATATTTTGTATGAACGCCGGTTTTGCTGCATGGTAGCCGCCCAAAGAACGGTGAAAGTATGAAGTTCGAGCACCATTGAGACCCTCGTTAAGATTAAAGACCTTATAGTAGGTCGTATCTTTAAGTAGTTCTGCATCAACAGCACTCGCACTAAAGGGTTTTTCAATTTGCCGTGCACTCACAAAGTCGTCGGCCCGAATATAGCGTTTGGCCACTCCGCCCAAATCGATAAGAACAAGCATTATTAAAGCGAAAAAAGGGACAGGGTACTTGTTTATACAATCGTAAAACCACAATACACTGAGGGTAAGTAACCCAAAGATCAGAGTCCTTATGAGATCATTGTAAAACAAACGCTTTCGATCTTCAATCAGAGCATTTAAAAACTCTTGAGAGTAATTCTCAGCATAAAAAGGATCTGAGCCTCCAGAAAATCCGGTAAACAAAGAAGCAATAATGGCAGCAATAAAAACTGCACCTAATGCTATAGCCGTATAGCTCAATTGCTTTCGATTGGGGTCTCGATAAAATCGATAAACCCCATGGGCAGCCAGCACAGGAACCATTAGAGAGAGAATTACTTGAATAGAAGAAACGGCTCTAAACTTGTTGTAAAAAGGCAAATAGTTAACCATCAACTCCGTTAGGGGCATAAAGTTCTTACCCCAAGAAAGTGCAAGAAAAAGAAGAAAGCTAAAACCTATCGTTATACGTCCCAGACCATTGAGGTAAAAGAATCCCATCAGCGCGAGCACGCCTATTACCACACCTAAATAAGCTGGAGCGGCGACTATGGGTTGTTCTCCCCAATACAAGGGGAATCGGTTGACGAAATCAACAGCCGCAGCCCTTGGTACATTATTAGCTCTTAAAAAGTCGTAGACCTTAGAGTCTTCGCCAACAGGCTCGGCATTCGATCCACCCACATAACGCGGAATTAATAGGTTAAACGACTCCCCAATTCCGTAGCTGTATTGCGTTATGTAGTCAAGTGATAGACCTGAGGTTCGTGATTTAGGGGTTCCGTCTGGCTCAACTTGAATATTAGACTCTCCTCGCGTACTGAATTCAGCATATTCTTTAGTAGCAAAGAGGCTAGTCGCATTTAGGGCTATCCCCCATACGATGGCTAATGCTAAAAGAACTGTTCGCTTTAAGAAAAGGCTGAGGTTGGTCTCTTTGAGGGCCTTAACTCCTTCAGCTAACCACAAAATACCCATAAACAAAAAGAGGTAGTACGTCATTTGGTAATGATTGGCATAAATCTCCAATCCAACAAAAAGGGCTAAAGCCAGTGTATATAGGGCAGACTGCCTCTTTCTAAAGAGTCCGTAAGCCGCAGCTAATACCAACGGAAAATAGCCGATAGCGTGGGCCTTAGCGTTGTGTCCAACATCTAGAATAATTATATGATAAGTAGCGAGGGCAAAACCCACAGCCCCCAGGGCCGCAGCCCTATAATCAATACCTAATATTAACAACAATAGGTAGGCTGAGAGAAGGTATAGAAACACATAGTCTGTTGGACGCGGAAGAAAGCGAATACCTTTATCAATAGTTCGCATCATGTTGTAAGCATAGTGAGCTCCCAATTGGTAGGTGGGCA
>JAURFJ010000110.1 GCA_030834365.1 Flavobacteriaceae bacterium
GCCAAACAGAGACCTCAGCGTCGAATGGTGTTCTAAAGGCCTGATACGAAATGCTCGATTGCATGCGCATAATCTTTGAATGGGCCATGCGCTCTTCTTGAGTTGGCTCTCTATCCAAAACCAAGAACCCCTGAGACTCTAGGTGGCCACGAACCAAATTGATCAAGCGTTCAGGATTAACCTCTGGCACAAGTCGAATGTCTATTTCAGCTAGGGCAGTAGCCGGAACGATTGTGCGTACCTCATCGCCCACCCAGGCCGAACGTAACCCGCGAATATTCAGTGAGGGGTATTGAATGCTCTCTTGATAGGTGCGGCCCACGGCGTCAGCCTTGGCAAAACCAAGTCGCTCTTTGATCGCCCGTTCGTCATCAGGAACAGCATCTAGAATGGCCTTATCAGCCGCTGAGATATTCACGTTGTCGTAAAAACCCTTGATCAGTACTCTTCCGCGTTCATCTTTCATAGAAGAGAGTGCTTGAGCGAGCATAAATGCGGGGTTTGGAGCGTAATTTCCATAGTGCCCACTGTGCTGGGCGAGTTTAGGGCCAAAACTTTCTAGGGTAACCGTGGCAATGCCTCTTGCCCCAAAAGTCAAAGTCGGTAGGTTGCTCACATGTCTAGGTCCATCAAAAATAAGCATGGCGTCAGCCGTTAGCTTGTCACGATGCAAGGTTACCGCTTCAGGCAGTGAAGGCGAGCCTTGCTCCTCTTCGAAATCAACTACCATTTTGATACGGTATTCGGGTAATTTCTTCACTTCGGCAAGGGCATCCCATGCCCCTAAAAACATGGCCAAGGGCCCTTTGTCGTCAGATGTTGAACGCCCGAATAGGCGCAGTTCAGGGTCATAAGCTTCTTTTAAATTGTTCCAGGGCACCTCCTCAAAGCCTCCGTCTGCAGTGGGCTGCTTGAGCACTACGGCATAAGGGTCAGGTTGGTTCCATTTAGAGAGGTCTACCGCCTGACCATCAACGTGAACATATGCCAAAAGGGTGCGTTTAGGGCGTTTGGGCTCATAGGTGGCAAGCATAAGCGGAATACCCGAAGTCTCGAGCATTTCTATGCTAAAACCACGCGCAGAAAAGACCTTTTGGGCATAAGCGATGTTGGCCGTGACGTGTTCGGCAATAGCCGCATCGTTTTTCACCGCAATCATTTCTTTAAGCAGCTCAGCCGAATGCATAAAATAAGACTCGGTTAATCGGTCGAGTTCTGCAGAAGAAATGCGCTGGGCCTGCACGGCATTCAGTGAAAGCGAAAAGGCCGCGACAAGCGCGGCGCTTTTTAATCGATCTATTCTTAGTCTCATAGGGTGCAGCTCATATCAGACCCACAGCACTGAGGCGACTTGATTTTTCCTTCGCAAGAGGGGCAGAAAGAGATCTGCACTTCTGCGCCAGAGTCTAGAGTCAGTGTGCCGTTTTCTAATGGAACATCGCATTTTGCGCAGCTAGCATTTACCGCCATTTTGCACGTATCACAAGTGTAAGTAGCCATAGCTTGATTTTTTATAGATTTAGAGATTGAATATACAAAGAAGCCCTCTATGCGCCCATCAAAAACTACCCTTTCATTGCTTAGCCTGCTGTTTTTAACGTTCGTAGGATCGTTAGCGGCCCAGACGCGTCTGAGTCGAACCGAAAAACAGATTGTCAAACAGGTCAGCACTAACCACAACCAAGCTATCGGCTTTTTAGAGCAGGTGGTCAACGTGAATTCAGGAACACTTAATCTAGAGGGGGTGCGTGAGGTCGGCCATTTATTTGAAGAGCAGTTTCAGGCGATAGCGTTTGAGACACTTTGGGAAGAGATGCCAGCCGAAATGAATCGCGCTGGCCATCTTATCGCCAAAATCGAAGGCAGTAAAGGCAAGAAACTACTACTCATCGGCCATCTTGATACGGTTTTTGAAAAAAATAGCCCCTTTCAAGTTTTTGAGCAGCTTAACGATAGTATAGCAAAGGCTCCAGGAGGAAACGACATGAAAGGCGGAGACGTCATGATCCTCTATGCCCTGAAGGCACTTCGCGAAGTGGGGGCCCTTGACAACGCCGATATTCAAGTAGTGTTCACTGGAGACGAAGAAAGTACTGGAAAGCCCCTATCTGTGTCGCGCAAATCACTAATCGATGCTGCCAAACGAGCAGACGTGGCTTTGGGCTACGAAACCTCGACGGGTTTTGACTACGCCACCGTGGCGCGAAGAGGAGCATCTGGTTGGTACGTGGTCGCCGAAGGCAAGCGCGCCCATTCTTCAGGTGTATTCTCTGAGGGTACTGGAGCCGGAGCGATCTTTGAACTTTCACGCATCTTGCACCAATTCTACACCGAGGTTCGCGGAGAAGAACTGCTCACCTTTAACCCGGGCTTGTTAATGGGGGGTACGCTCTTAGACTACGACCCAAAAAGCAGTCAGGCCACCGTTTTCGGAAAAACCAACGTCGTCGCTCAACGCGCCGAGGTACGGGGCGGATTGCGCTTTATCACCGAAGAGCAAAAAGAGCGTGCCCGAGCCAAGATGCGCGCCATTGTTGAAAATGGCAACCTGCCGCAAACCTCTGCCCGCATTGAGTTTACCGATTCGTATCCGGCCATGCCACCGACCGACGGCAACCTGGCCCTTCTCGAGCAACTAAGCGAAGTAAGTTTAGCCCTAAATCAAGGCGAAGTAAAGGCCTATGACCCTGGCAAGCGCGGAGCTGCAGATATCTCATTTGTAGCGTCTCATGTTGATGGAGCCTTAGGCGGGCTTGGTAGCATGGGAAGCGGAGCACATACCCCTAGCGAAACGGTTAACCTCAAGACCTTTGAGGCGCTAACACAGCGAACTGCGGTGTTTATTTATCGATTACTTCAAGAAGACTAAATTCTTGACGCAAGCCATTTATTCTACAGAAAGCAGCTCGACCCCTACGGTCTCACCTATAACTGTTACCACATAGAGGTTGCCGTTTATCGAGTCGTTTATATCGGAGAAACGCTCCTCGGCCAGCAGTTTGTTCACGAGCATGGGAGTGGTATTGCTATGGCCCACAATGAGCACCCGCTGGCCTTTGTGTTGGGCTATCCAGGCCTTCGCATCAAAGGCATTTGGCTCATAAAGAGTAATCTCAAGCCCATTGGCCATTGCAGCGGGGGCAGCTGTTTGACGGGTTCGCTGGTAATCGGTGCTGTATACGGCATCAAGGGGCTCTAACCCCAAAACCTCTGCCCAGCGCTGAGCCCGCTTTAGGCCATTTTCGGTGAGTTGCGGGTCTTTTCCGACCCCCTCAGAGCGGTCTTTTTCGGCGTGGCGAATGAGGTAAAAAGTGGTGACGGAAGAGTCTTCAGACACAGGCGTGCAAGACCACATAAAGAGCCCTAGAGCTACGGCACGGAGAAACTTTTTCATGCTAAAGTAGATTTAAGTACGCGTTAGATGCTGTAACTTACTTAAAAATAAATTCAAATGAGAATCCTTTTTAGTGTGTTGGCGCTTGGTATCGCTCAACTTTCAATGGCTCAACGCGACTACAGCAATGTGCAGATCACGTCCGAACAGCTTTCAGCCAATGTATATGTGCTTTACGGGGCAGGAGGCAACATGGCCCTAGTCACTGGCGAGCTACAGAACTACTTAATTGACGATCAGTTTGCCCCGCTATCTGACAAGATTCTTTTCAAGATAAAGTCAATCAACGACAAACCATTGGCCTATGTGCTCAACACACACTGGCACGGAGACCACACGGGCGGAAACGAAAACCTGGCCAACGAAGGGGCCTTAATCATCGCATCAGATCGGGTGTACGACCGCCTCAAAGAGGGGCAGCAATCGGCTCGCCGCA
>JAURFJ010000111.1 GCA_030834365.1 Flavobacteriaceae bacterium
AATCGAAAACGTGCATTTTCTACGAATTGACCAAACACTTCGTACTCTTGATAGGCACGATACCAGTCGAGATAGGCCTCTATAGCCTCAAAAAGGATCTCGTTGACCCTAAGGCTATTTTCTTCTTCGGCCTGCTGCGTAAATAACTTGGCCTGTTTGAGAGTGGTCATGCGCTCATTAGCTAGCAATCCCTTGGCGAGATTGAGCTCTGCCCCAAGGCTGTAAAGCCCCTCTCCGGTCACCTCATTTTCGGGGTTGAGGTAGTTTCCGTCGGCCTCAGAATAACCGCCTCTCACAGTAACACCGTAATAGGTCGGAATTTCAAAGGTGGCATTCAGTCGGTCGTAATAGGTGGCATTTTTGAACGTCTTTTCGCTTAGGTCGAGTCCAAATTTAGGATCAAAAGCACCCCTGGCCTTCATCAATTTGGCCTCGCTCTCATCAAGAGCGATGTTGGCTTGCTTAACGAACGGATGAAAGGCTTTTACATAGCCCAAGTATTCGGTAAGTGAGAGTTGCTCTATCGATTCTTGTGCGCTAAGTGCATATGAGCCCGAAAACAGACACATGCTGAACAGTAAGTAAAAGAGGTTTCTGCGCATTAGCCTATTTTATTTTAATCGGAATTTTGGGAATCTCCGCGTTGTTAGGAACGTAATAGTCCGGAGGAAATCCGTTCAACTGTCGCCACAATTCATACCATACGGGTACATTGGTAAGTAGAGCAATGGTGCGCGCTCCTGATCCGATACGCACCTCTTGTGGCCAAGGGTGGTCTTCGGGGTCTGGTGACAGTAATACCCTATAGAGGTTATTGTCACTAATGAAATTTTCTACCGCCACCACCTTAGCTCCGTAGGTTCCGTAAGACACATTAGGCCAACCGCTGAATATAATCGCGGGCCATCCGTCGAATTCGACCCTCACTTTTTCACCTATGTGAATAAGCGGCATGTCGATTGGGCGCACATAGGTTTCTACCGCCATCGCATAATTGTCGGGCATGATCGATACTAGGCGGTCGCCTTCTTTAAAGGTTTCTCCAAGACCTCCTTTGATGGCCTTGTTGATAAATCCTGACTGCGGAGCCAGTACATACTGAAGTGCCGCTCTACTCGTGTAGTTGGCTAGTGTGTTGGAGAGCTTGGCTACATCTCCCGCTGCCTCAAATCCGTCTGACTGTGCGGTGGCTAGGTCCGACTGAGCCTTAGAGATTTTGTCGGCAAAATTAGCCTGAAGTCGCTCGAT
Source organism: Flavobacteriaceae bacterium (assembly GCA_030834365.1). GTDB lineage: Bacteria > Bacteroidota > Bacteroidia > Flavobacteriales > Flavobacteriaceae > UBA3478. The sequence goes on from JAURFJ010000111.1 coordinate 1,249, forward strand.
CTCTAATCGTGCAATTTGGACCTCATTCTTTGAATTTTGGTATTTGTTCTCTGCAGAGATATATTTGGCCTCAGTCTCTCTCAGTTTGAGGCGTTTTTCTTCTACATCGCGCATGGCTTTGAGCCCCTGCTCATAAAGTGCTAGGTCACGCTCTAGTCGAGTTTGCGCAATAGAGCGATCGGTTATGGCCGCCTCAAAATTTATACTGTCGTTTTGTACCAATAAAATGGTCTGGCTTAGTTCATTGTCTGCCTGCTCTAGCTTGAGCACGCGCTCTTGCTGTAGAGCCACTAGCTGAGATCTGAGGGCCTCTACTTTATTGCTGTAGGCTATTACGGCTCCTTTTTTGGCGTCTACCTGTTCTTTAGTGCGCAGCAGAAGGTCAATATCGAAGAAGTCACTCTTCACCTCTGAGATGCGCATGATGGTATCCCCTTTGTTCACAAAGTCTCCCTCGCGAACAAACCACTCCTCAATACGTCCTGGAATCTGAGACTGAACGGTTTGAGGTCTTTTATCAGGCTCTAGAGTGGTCACATAGCCCTTTCCGGTTATGTTTTGCGTCCAAGGCAGAAAGAGTACAATGAATACGACCCCTGAAAAGATCATCAGAAATCGATTGAACTGCTTATAGTAGCTTACCTTAAATATCCGATCTGCCGATCTGAACCGTTCAAAGTCGAAATTTGATATCGGATTATTTGAAATATTCAACATGATTAGCTCTTTAAGTTGGTGATTTGACCTTCGTTGAGTTCTAGACTCTTGGTGCATTTGGTGTTCCAGTAGCTGTTATTGCTTATAACCACTATTGACCAGTTGTGTTTTTTATCACACAAGTAGTCGATGATTTTTGAGGTTTCTTCAGGCCTGAATTGATCGAGCGGATCTTCCAATAACAACATCTTTGGCTGTTTGAGCAGCGCCCGAATCAAAATGATTTTCTTGGTCACTGTATACGAAATATGGCGACCTTCTGGACTGATCAATGTATCTAATCCAAAGGGCAATGAGCGAACGAATTCTTTCAATCCGATAACGCTAAGCAGCTCTTCTAGGTATTGCTCATCGATATCTGTATTGCCGAAGGTCAAATTCTCTCTAAGTGTTCCTTCGAAGGGTACTTCGTCAGAGAGTGATAATCCCAAGTGGGTGCGGAAGTGGTTTAATTGAATGGCCTTGAGGTTGGTGTTATCGATAAAAACTGACCCACTGGTAGGTGTGTTAACCCCAGCCAATACCCTCATGAGGCTTGACTTACCAGAGCCCGAAACCCCCCTGAGCAGCACCACTTCTTTAGGTTCGACACAGAAACTAATATTGCTTAATACGGGTTCTTCTCGCCCCTCAACCGAGTACCACACATCGTCGAGCTCAAGCCTAAACGGCGTGCTGAACTCCGGGGTTTTTCCCTCTTGAGACTCAAGTTTAAAATCAACGACTTGACCCAATTTCTCGATGGCGGTGAGCATATCGTATAACGTTTCAAGGCTGACAATTAGCTTCTCAACCGAGGTGATAACCAACAGAATCACAATTTCTGCGGCAACAAACTGCCCGATATTCATTTGCTGGTTGAGCACGAGTGCCCCTCCGATTACCAATAGTCCGGCAGTGACAGTTACTTTGAAGGCGATCATCTTGATGTATTGAAACTTAATCACCTTAAAGTGGTCTTCTCGAGCCTTGAGGTAATCGCAGACTAAGGCGTCGTTTTTGTTTAGTGCAAGCTGAGTGTTTCCAGACAACTTGAAGCTGACAATCGATCGGGCAACCTCTTGTATCCAGTGGGCTACTCGGTACTTATGCTTAGACTCGACTAGAGATGTTTCTACCCCTTTTTTCACCGTATACCTGAAAACGAAGTACATCAGAACCATCAGGCTGAGTCCGAAAAAGATGAAAAACGGATGGTAAAACGACAGCAGAACAAGTGCAAAAATGATTTGAATCAAAGCCGTCGGAACGTCGATTAAAATCTTTGACAGCCCCTTTTGTAGCGTCAGGGTATCAAAAAACCGATTGGCCAGTTCAGGCGGATAGTAATTGCGCAGCTGGCTCATTCTAATCTTGGGAAAACGGTAACTCAGTTCAAAACTTGAACGCGTGAATATTCGCTGCTGCAGGGTTTCTATGATGCGCAATTGCATGATTTGAAGAGCACCTGTGAACATGACCCCTATGGTTACCAGTGCCACAAGGATGACCCATGAATTGGATATTTGTGCGCCCTGAATAAGGTTAATGATCGCCTGTATTCCTAGCGGAAGCGATAACGAGACCACCCCTGCGAAGAGGGCATAATAGAAGACCTGGTAAACGTCTCGTTTCTCGAGTTTGATGAGACCAAAAAATCGATCCCAGACGGCTTTTGTGTCTATTTTCATGCGATTGTTTTTCGAACAAGTTCAATGAGAAATTGAGTAGGACTGGCATCGGCACAGTTGGTGATGCTCTTAAAGTGGTTACCTAGAAAATGTTGATGCAGGGCCGTATCGATTACGGTACTGGCAAGGCTTTTGGTGTAGTTATACTTCGGA
>JAURFJ010000112.1 GCA_030834365.1 Flavobacteriaceae bacterium
CACATTCGTCATATGACTGGAGCTTTAGCGCATTTACTCAAGCAAAAAGGTATTCGTGTGTCCAACACTACTTTCTTTGACACCTTGCATATTTCAGGCATAGATACTCAACGTATAAAAACCCGTGCCTTGGCCGCATCGTTCAATTTGAATTATATAGACGCCTCTAGCCTTTCACTATCGCTAGGCGAAACGGTAAATGCACATGATGTGGCGAGGCTAGTTGAGATCATTAGCGAATCGGCTTGTTCAAACACAGATGTCGAATCGATGCTTTCTACCTTGACACTAAGCACTGAGAACGCAGAGCACGCGCGCACTACTCCTTTTTTAACCCACGAGGTGTTTCATAGTTACCAAAGCGAAACCGAGCTCATGCGCTATATCAAGCGATTAGAGCGAAAAGACTTGGCGCTAAATCACTCGATGATCGCGCTAGGAAGCTGCACCATGAAGCTTAATGCGGCTACCGAAATGCTTCCACTCAGCTGGGCCAAGTGGGCGAACCTACACCCCTTTGTCCCTCAAGATCAGGCCAAAGGTTATCAAACGGTATTAAGCGAACTCGAGCGTTACTTGAATGAGGTGACCGGATTCGCTGCCACCTCGCTTCAGCCTAATTCAGGCGCCCAAGGAGAATATGCGGGGCTAATGACCATAAGGGCCTACCACGAATCAAGAGGAGAGTCGCATCGCAATGTGTGCATCATCCCGGCTTCGGCTCACGGCACCAATCCCGCCTCAGCGGTTATGGCCGGAATGCAGGTAGTGGTTACCAAAACAGACGAAAAAGGAAACATTGACCTAGCCGATCTTGAAGAAAAGGTACTCGCCCATTCGGCAAATTTGGCAGCACTCATGGTGACCTACCCGTCGACACACGGAGTCTTTGAATCGTCTATACGCCAAATCACAGCGCTCATCCATCAACATGGCGGCCAAGTTTACATGGACGGAGCTAACATGAATGCTCAGGTCGGACTCACTAATCCGGCAATCATCGGGGCCGATGTGTGTCACCTCAATTTGCACAAAACCTTTGCTATTCCGCATGGCGGAGGAGGGCCTGGAGTAGGACCGATCTGTGTAGCTTCTCAGCTAGCACCCTTTCTTCCAGGAAACCCGATTATACAAACCGGTGGATCTCAGGCGATAACCGCCATATCAGCAGCCCCTTTTGGCAGCGCGCTAGCCTGTCTTATATCTTATGCTTACATACGTATGCTCGGAGATGAGGGCCTTACTCAGTCTACCCGAATCGCCATTCTCAACGCCAACTACATCAAGGAGCGCCTTCAAGAGAGCTATCCCATTTTATACACCGGTGAGCAAGGACGTGCTGCGCACGAACTCATTATCGATTGTAGAGATTTCAAGGAAAAAGGAATTGAAGTTAGCGACATTGCCAAGCGACTAATGGATTACGGATTCCACGCACCAACCGTCTCTTTCCCCGTTGCGGGCACCATGATGATCGAACCTACTGAGAGCGAAAGTTTAGCTGAAATTGATCGTTTCTGCGAAGCCATGCTAGCTATAAAAGATGAGATTGATCATGCGCAAATCGAAGAGCCAAATAACGTGCTGAAAAACGCCCCTCACACCTTGGCAATGATCACGGCCGATCAATGGAGCTATCCGTATTCGAGGAGACAAGCCGCCTATCCGCTTCCTTTTGTAGAAAATAACAAGTTCTGGCCAACCGTCAGAAGAGCAGACGAGGCCTATGGCGATCGCAATCTAATTTGCACCTGCGCACCTATGGAGGCGTATGAATCTTAAGCGTACCATTTTTATACAGCGCATTATTTTATAACTTCATTCGCTAGAAGACGGCATTCATGAACATATGTTTTAAGGGTACAGGGCACTTTCTTCCCGAAAAAATACAGTCGAATGAAGATTTTTTGGCCCATGAGTTCTACACTGAAGAAGGAGAGCGATACACCCACAGCAATCAAGAGATAATAGATAAGTTTCAAGCGATCACTGGCATCCAAAACAGGCGCTACATTGATCCGAAAATGCTCACCTCTGATATGGGTTACGAGGCAGCAAAAAAAGCCATTGAAGACGCAGCCATCGATAAAGAAGCCATTGACTACATCATTTTTGCGCATAATTTTGGAGATGTTCGCCACGGCGAAACCCAAACCGATATGCTACCGAGCCTCGCCTCGAGAGTGAAACACCACTTGGCCATTACAAACCCCAAATGCATCTGCTACGATATGATCTTCGGCTGTCCGGGCTGGATAGAGGCCGTCATTCAGGCTAAGGCCTTCATCAGTTCAGGCATGGCCCAAAACTGCCTAGTAATAGGTGCCGAGGCGCTCTCGAGGGTGGTAGATCACAACGACAGAGACAGTATGATTTTTGCCGACGGAGCTGGAGCCTGCATTGTTTCGAGAACCGAAGAAGAGTCAGCCATACTTACCCATACCACAGCTACCCTAGCGAACGAAGAGGCCTATTATCTGTATTTTGGTAAGGGAAACCACTGCGATTCTGCCGACCAAACGCGCTATATAAAGATGCTTGGCAGAAAGGTGTACGAACTGGCTGTTGTCGAAGTACCGAAGGCGATGGCTGCATGTCTTGAGGCCGCATCGGTTTCTATAAAAGACCTCAAAAAAATCTTCTTACACCAAGCCAACGAGAAAATGGATGAAGCCATGGTAAAACGCCTCTACCGCCATTACCAGGCAGAACCCCCAGAGCACATAATGCCCATGAATATCAAAGACGTGGGCAATAATTCAGTAGCAACTGTTCCAATCTTATTAGACATGGTGCGCAAAGGAGTATACCCTGAGCACCAGTTGAACAAGGGAGACCTCATCTTATTAGCCAGTGTTGGGGCCGGGATGAATCTCAACTGCTTGCTTTACCGATACTAGAACACATGCAGGTCAGCATCATTATTCCCTTTCACAATGAAGCTGCCCATATCGAACGCACGCTTAACAGCTTTGTCGCTCAACACAGAAGACCAGACGTGCTTCTGCTGGTTGACGATTCTAGTACCGACGAAAGTCCAAAAATTGCCGCAGAATTCGCTCAAGCCTATCCTTTTATAGAACTCATTCACCGATCAGGTGATCACTCCAAATCACCAGGGGCTAAAGTGATCCAAGCGTTTAACTTTGGCTTATCAACCCTAAAAGAGTACGATTTAATCGGCAAATTTGACGCCGATATTCTGCTACCCCCAAACTACTTCGAAACCTGCATAAGGGCCTTTGAGCAGCAGCCCGATTTGGGCATGTATTCGGGTCTACTCTATGTCAAAAGAAATGACCAACTTCAGTACGAGGCTATTGCCAATTTCGATCACGTTCGAGGCCCCCTGAAACTCTATTCGAAATCGTGTTTTCAGGCCATTGGGGGGCTAATCTCTTGTTTGGGATGGGACAGCATAGACACGCTTCTCGCCGAGGCTAGGGGATTTAGCGTAGAGACCAATCCCGGTCTCATTGTTGAGCACATGCGTCCCACCAGTGACGAATACGCAACTAAAGACTATTACCTAAAGCGAGGAGAAAGCTATTACCAGATCGGTTACGACCTATTTATTAGTCTAATGAGCGCATTGAAAATGGCCTGGCGTAAACGCAATCTATCACTGTTTATTTTGCTCTTGCGCGGCTACAGCCGCGCAAGCCAAAAAGGGCTGCGCCTGGTCGATGCCCAGGCGCAGCGTGACCTATTGCGGGTGCGCTACACAAAACTGTGGAGCAGCCTCGCGAAAAAACGTTTTATCTAATCTT
>JAURFJ010000113.1 GCA_030834365.1 Flavobacteriaceae bacterium
TGACCAATCAAAGAGCCGCTCGTTCGTTAGGTGAACCGGCTGAAGACCTACGCCCATCAGAAGCGCTAATGTTTGTTGAATTCTAGAAGATGTTAGAAATTGTACTTGCACTGCTTATTGTCGTTTTCGCCGGTGTCGGGTTTGCCCTAGGAAAAAAGCTTGGATCTACACCTCAAAACGATGATCGACTCGCTGAGCGCGTCGAATTTTTAAAAGAGACGCTAGAGCAAGAAAAATCCGCCCACCAACAACTGAGAGAAACCCATCAAAAGACCTACACTACCCTTGTTGAGACCCAAAAAGAATTGGAGTTTTTAAACGAGAAGTTTACGCACCGCCAAGAAGAACTCGAATCGCTACAGAAACAGTTTAAAACCGAATTTGAAAATCTAGCGCAAAAAATATTCGAAGAGAAATCGACAAAAATCAGTGAAGAGAATCAAAAGAACATCAAAACGCTTTTAGACCCTCTGAGAGAACGCATCACTGACTTCTCACAAAAGGTTGAAGAAAACAACAAACAAAATCTGACTTTCCACTAAACCTTTAAGGTACAACTGAGGCATATGCAAGAACAGAGTCTCGAAATGAAAAACGAGACCTCAAACCTTATCAAAGCGCTTAAAGGCGACAATAAACTTCAAGGGAATTGGGGTGAATTGGTACTAGAGCGCATTTTGGAAAAGTCGGGGCTGCGCAAAGACAGTGAATACTCAGTGCAACAGAGCTTTACCAATGAAGATGGCCGCAGGCTGATGCCCGACGTCATTTTGAACCTTCCCAACAACAAAAAGATTGTAATTGACTCTAAGGTTTCACTCGTTCACTACGAACAGTTGGTAAATGCAAATGAAGAAGAGAAAGATGCACTTTCAAAGCTACATCTTAACTCGCTTCAACGACATATTAAAGAGCTGAGTGAGAAGCGGTATGAAGATATTTACGAAATCGATTCGCCAGACTTTGTGATCTTATTTATTCCGATAGAACCGGCATTTGCGGCTGCCCTGCAGCAAGAGCCCCAGCTTTATCTTAAGGCCTTTGAGCGCAGCATCATTCTTGTGACGCCCACTACCCTTCTAGCTACACTGCGCACAATCGATTCAATGTGGAACAATGAACGGCAGCACAAAAATGCCCTTGAAATTGCTCAACGAGCTGGAGCATTACACGACAAATTTGTCGGATTTATCGAAGACCTCAACAAGGTAGGGCTGCGCATGAACGACGCCAAGAAGTCGTACGAAGACGCGATGAAGAAATTACACACCGGCAATGGCAACGTGGTCAGCAGCATCCTAAAACTTCAGAACCTAGGTGCTAAAGCAAAGAAAGAATTACCCGAAGCCAATAAGGCTAGGGCACTAGACGAATAACTGCCTTCTCTATTACTTAGAGAGGTACATTTTTCTTCGGGTATACAACTCGTAAAAGGCATCGTCTTTAAGGTCATCAATGAACAAAATGCTTTCTCCAGTGCTTTTCATTTCTGGCCCCAAATTCTTGTTGACATTCGGAAACTTATTAAACGAAAATACGGGTTGCTTTATAGCGTAGCCTTCGAGTTGCGGATTAAAGGTGAAGTCTTTAAGCTTTTTCTCACCGAGCATCACCTTTGTGGCGTAATTCACATAAGGTTCACCGTAGGCCTTTGAAATAAAGGGCACGGTTCTCGACGCTCTCGGATTCGCCTCAATTATATAAACCGTATCGTCTTTAATGGCAAATTGAATATTGATCAGCCCAACTGTTTTAAGTGCAAGTGCAATCTTTTTGGTGTGGTCTTTAATCTGCTGCAAGACAAATTCACCAAGGTTAAAGGGCGGAAGCGTCGCGTTAGAATCTCCCGAGTGAATACCGCAAGGCTCAATGTGCTCCATGATACCGATGATATACACTTCTTCTCCATCGCAAATGGCATCAGCTTCAGCTTCAATAGCTCCGTCTAAATAGTGATCCAATAGAAGTTTATTGTTGGGTATGCTGCGCAATAAGTCTACTACATGTGCCTCTAGTTCTTCTCGGTTGATAACAATTTTCATTCCTTGCCCTCCCAGTACATAAGACGGACGAACTAACAATGGAAAGTTTAAGGTCTCAGATAAGGCTAAGGCCTCGTCTGCACTCTCTGCTACACCAAACCTAGGATAAGGAATGTCTAGATTCTTGAGCAGCGTAGAAAAGCTTCCTCTATCTTCTGCTAAATCAAGCGCCTCAAAGGAGGTTCCAATGATAGGAATTCCGTACCGGCTTAATTTCTCCGCCAATTTAAGTGCAGTCTGTCCCCCGAGTTGAACGATGACTCCTTCGGGCTTCTCGTGTTTGATGATGTCGTAGATATGCTCCCAAAAAACAGGCTCAAAGTACAATTTATCAGCTGTATCAAAATCGGTTGAGACCGTTTCCGGATTACAGTTAATCATAATGGTCTCGTATCCGCATTCAGCAGCGGCTAACACCCCGTGAACACAGCAGTAGTCAAATTCGATTCCCTGGCCAATTCTATTTGGGCCTGATCCCAACACAACGATCTTCTTTCGATCAGAAACCGTTGATTCATTCTGTACCACAGTTCGGCCATCAGCCAATTGCATCTCTTCTTCAAAAGTAGAATAGTAATAAGGTGTTTGAGCCATAAATTCAGCCGCACAGGTATCGACTAATTTGTATACCCTATTCACGCCTAAGGATTCCCTTTTGGTGTAGACCTCACTTTCTAGACACTTCAACATGTGAGCGATCTGACGATCAGCGAATCCCTTTTGCTTAGCCTCCAAAAGCAGCGCTTTAGGCAGGGTCTCTATGGTGAAGGTAGAAATCTCTTTTTCCAATTGATAGAGTTCTTCGTACTGCTTTAAGAACCACATATCAATCTTAGTAATGTCGTGTATACGTTGAAGCGGAATGCCCAGCTGTATAGCGTCGTAGATCACAAAAACGCGATCCCAACTGGCGACGGTAAGCTTCTGTATAATTTCATCATACTGCGTGTAACCCTTTCCATCGGCACCCAGTCCGTTTCGCTTAATTTCTAATGACTGAGTGGCCTTGTGCAGCGCCTCTTGAAAGCAACGACCTATACCCATTACCTCTCCGACGGCTTTCATTTGCAGGCCTAATGATCGGTCAGCCCCTTCAAACTTGTCAAAGTTCCATCGCGGAATCTTTACGATAACGTAGTCAAGGGTCGGCTCAAAGAGGGCAGAGGTAGTCTTGGTGATCTGATTCTCGAGTTCATCCAGGCTGTAACCAATAGCCAGTTTTGCGGCTATTTTAGCAATCGGATAACCTGTAGCCTTCGAAGCCAGAGCCGAAGATCGAGAAACCCTAGGATTGATCTCAATGGCAATGATATCTTCATTTTCATCAGGACTAACCGCAAATTGAACATTACATCCGCCTGCAAAATCACCAATACTGCGCATCATCTTTATCGCCATGTCACGCATGCGCTGAAAGGTGCGATCAGACAGCGTCATCGCCGGGGCAACGGTGATTGAATCTCCTGTGTGAATACCCATAGGGTCCATATTCTCAATGGTACAGATGATCACCACATTATCGTTTTTATCGCGCAGCAACTCGAGCTCGTATTCTTTCCAACCAATGAGTGCTTTGTCAATCATCACCTCGTGAATGGGAGAAATCTCTAGGCCATAGCTGAGCTGTTTATCAAACTTTTCAGGGTCGTATATAATAGAGGCTCCTGCACCACCCAGCGTATACGATGCACG
>JAURFJ010000114.1 GCA_030834365.1 Flavobacteriaceae bacterium
AAGGAGGCCGAGGCCAATGCCGACTCGGACAAGGCGGCTAAGGAGCGCGTAGACAAGCTCAACGCAGCGGACCAAATGATCTTCCAAACGGAGAAGCAGCTCAGCGAGTTTGGCGACAAGCTCGGCGATAAGAAGGGCGCCATCGAGGAATCTTTAGAGAACCTCAAGAAGGCCCACGCTTCGCAAGAAATCACGGCCATTGATGCGGCCATGGAGCAAATCAACGAGGCATGGAAAAACGCTTCTGAAGAGATGTACAAGGCACAGGCTGAATCGGGCGAACCAAATACCGCTGAAGCTTCTTCTGCCGGTTCATCTAGCTCAGAGAACAGCGGTTCAGACAACGTTGAAGACGTTGATTTTGAAGAGGTGAAATAGAGTAAATGTTTTTGTCTCTGAAAATGCCACGCAAAAAAGCGTGGCATTTTTTATTATATCAGCAAATCCAATTATATTTGCCCCCTCGAAAGGAGAGATGGCAGAGTGGTCGAATGCGGCGGTCTTGAAAACCGTTGAGGGTCACACCTCCGGGGGTTCGAATCCCTCTCTCTCCGCAACACCAAAAAGCCCTCACACGAAAGTGTGGGGGCTTTTTACTTTGCGCACACTCGAGCTCGCTCATTGTGGAGGCAAAGTAAAAATAGCCTAGCTGCCTATGGCGGCAAGGGCTTTTTGGTGTTGTAGGATCCTCCCTTGCGGATCACGCGCGATAAGCGCGTAATCCCTAATACGAGTCTGTGCTAAACGTTTTTACAATATCTCTTAACCCTTGGTACGACAAGACTATCGCATCCATGGGGTCTAGATCTCCTGTAAAGTCTTGTTCGGCAACAAAAAATTCAAGGCCAGCCGTTTTCTGATGTTTGAATATCGAGGCAAAGTCTATTGTGCCTTTACCCACTGGAGCCATATTTCTTTCGCTATCCATATCTTTTACATGAAAGGCCTTTATCCTATTTGGATGACGCTTAATAAATGCCTCAATATCAGCATCTGCATAAGTCGCCCAAAATAAATCAAGTTGAAAGTTCACATACCGAGGGTCAGTGTTTTCAAGGATATAATCCGCAAGCACCATACCCTCTTCGTTGGGCTTAAATTCGAAGTCATGATTGTGGTAGAGCAATTCAAGCCCGGCTTTTTTGGCCTTTTTTCCGACCGTATTTAAAAAAGTTACCAATTCTTCGGGGCTTCCTTTCATACCCATCGATCGTGTTTCAAAATCATAGGTAAACATGCCCATAGGAGGTACCGGAATAACTACAAATTCAAACCCAGCGGCCACGGCATCAGCAATCTCTTTATCAGCATTTTCGTAGGTCATTGAACCGTGGTGTGAGCTCATGGGTTCTAAATCAATACTATCCATGAATTGGTTAAACTCGGCTGGAGCCATTCCGTAATAGGTGCCATTTTCGTAGCCTACTGACTCGATATAATCGTACCCTATGCTTGCCACACGCTTAAGTTTTTCTTTGGGGTTATCTTTCATCTGGTCTCTAATGGTGTAAAGCATCAGTCCCACCTCGTCGTCTATATCATCGGTGTTTTGTTGGGCACAGCTAGAAAATAGAAATAGAATCCCAAACGCATATAGTAGTCTCATAGGAGATGATTTAATATAAATATAGCTAAATGCAGGTATCTTTACGCCATGATTGAAGAGTGGCAATGGATACTTATTACCGTGGTGGGCTTTATTGCGGGTTTTGTCAACACCCTAGCTGGAGGCGGATCTATTCTGACCCTTCCGGCTATGATTTTAGTCGGGCTTGACCCTACAGTTGCCAACGCGACTAACCGCTTGGGCATTCTGCTTTCTGCGGTATCGGCGGCCGCTGGCTTTAAAAGTAAAAAAGTGAGTGTGATGCCTTTTAGCTTGTACGTAGGTATCGCGGCCACCATCGGATCTGTTTTCGGGGCGCTAATAGCCGTTGAATTTGATAAAAAATTGTTCAATCGCGTGCTAGCGATCATTATGATAGTGATCGTAGTACTTATGGTGCTTCAACCCCGAATGAAAAAGGTGTTGGATCAGGAGTACCTAAGCGGTAGACCCTTGTGGATTACCTTGTTTGTTTTTCTTATCCTCGGGGTTTACGGCGGTTTTATCAACGCCGGAATGGGCCTTCTGATGATTTTGTGGCTAAATATTTTTAACGGAATGAACCTCATTCGTACAAACGCCACTAAGGTTCTCGTAACCGCTATTTACACCTCAGCCGCATTGGTGGTCTTTATCTGGAATGATGTTATCGATTGGTTTATTGGTCTACTTTTGGCCTTTGGCAATATGGTGGGCGGTTGGATAGCTGCTAGACTCTCTGTTAAAAAAGGAGAAGGATTTATACGCACAGCACTCGTAGTAATAGTCGTGCTCATGGCTATTCGACTCTGGTTTTTTTAGTACGATTGTACCCCTTCAATATGTAATCCGTACCCACTTAATCCAACGCGGTGAATGGGTGCAGAGTTTGAGAGTAAGCGCAGAGAAATCAGGTTTAAGTCATGTAGAATTTGTGCACCTATACCGAAGTCTTTTTCATCCATATTCTTTGAGCGCGACAGGTTCTGGCTGTCTACTCCAATAAGTTCCGACAACTGCTCTAAAAATTCAGCTGCGTTCGGATTTTTATTAATGAGTAGCAGGGCCACTTTGTCGGCTTGCTGGGCCTTTTTAAAAATACGGTCAAGAGTGTGATCTGCAGAACCCTTTAAAAATTGAAAGAGCGAAGCCCCACTGTGATAGGGCTGAATGCGGGTAAGCACGGTTTCTCCTCTCTTCCATACACCTTTAGTTAAGGCTATATGCACTTGATCATTGGTCGTTTGTCTATAGGTGGTAAGGGTAAAATGACCGTAGGCTGTTTCGATTTCTTTGCTAAACTGCCGCTCAATCAAGCTGTCGTGCATCATGCGGTAGGCCACTAGGTGTTCGATGCTAATCATCTTAAGGTTAAATTGATCTCTGACCTTGATCAGGTCATCAAATCGGGCCATGCTTCCGTCTTCATTCATGATTTCTACGATCACTCCGGCCGGAGATAGCCCGGCCAGTTTAGCCATATCGATGGCCGCTTCGGTGTGCCCGGTTCGTCTCAATACGCCTCCTTCTTTAGCAATTAACGGAAAAATGTGCCCCGGTCGAGTAAGATCTTCGGGTCTGGTTTCAGATTGAGTAAGGGCTTTGATCGTTTTAGCTCGATCACTGGCAGAAATACCTGTAGTGACTCCATTTCCTTTAAGATCTACAGAAACCGTAAACGCCGTTTTGAGCGGATCGGTGTTGTCGTCAACCATTTTATTTAAAGCAAGTGCTGCGCAACGCGAAGGGGTTAGTGGAGCGCAGATGAGGCCCCTTCCGTGTTTCGACATAAAATTGATGGCCTCTGTTGTGACTTTATCAGCAGCCATTACAAAGTCTCCTTCATTCTCTCTGTCTTCATCATCGACCACGATGATTATTTCACCGTTTTTAATCGCCTCGATGGCTTCATTTATTGTATTTAGGGCTGAACTCATGTATTAGGTGCTTCTCTTTTAAATTTAGATAACAGGTAGCCAAAGCTAAGCGAATTGCCTTTTAGGCCTCGATCTAACACGGCCATACGGGTTACGTAAATGCTTACCGGAAGCATAACAAAGGTAGAAAACCAGGCCCCTATAATCGGATGTATGTTTCCTCTTTTCGCGTAATTCTCTGCAAAAACTCCCAA
>JAURFJ010000115.1 GCA_030834365.1 Flavobacteriaceae bacterium
CTTTTTGGCATTTTTTCTTATACTGGTTATGAGTCCAGTATTTCCCGCTCAAGTGGATGACATGATGATTAGAGATCATCTTAGAAAAATATATCAAATTACTGGTATGAGTATTCCCGAAAAGGACAGCCCAGAGTACCCCAAGATCCTCTTTGTTGATCAAGATTTTATTGAGCAAATGGCCTGCAAGGGCGAGGCATGCGATGCTCCAGCCTTTACGAAGGGGCCGACTGTCTTCATGGCGGATGATTTGGATTTAGCAGAAATTCTGGGGGAGAGTATCCTCTATCACGAGCTCGTGCATGTACTACAGTATTACAATTACGGTGGAAATGACGGCTGTAAGAGCTGGTCAAAAAGAGAACTGCAGGCCTACCAACTACAAGAAGAGTTTGTGAATGAACGGGGCTACGATATGCCTTGGTTACGGAGTGTCACTCATTATTTAGCCGCTATGTGCGATCGCTGGCATAAATAAAACGATCTTTTCGTTCAAGGTAAAAAGTCAAAGTTATTGCTATCATTGGGGCATCATCATTAACGACTAGAAAAATGACCCGGCTAACTCTTAATCTAAAGACAATATTTGTTTTTGTTCTACTGACATTGGCAGGTACAGCAGCTGCTAACTTGGGTGACGCAGATGACGACGATTTAGACAACCCACTGATCACTCAAGGTAAGTCCGAGCTGCAAAACGAAAACTGGGACGGCGCTATAGCAGTCTTTGAAGAAGCCCTAAAAGCGACTTCGGGGAGCGCTGATCTTCACAACTTTCTTGGATATGCATATCGAAAGTCTGGAAACCTAAAGTTTGCGTTCGAACACTATGGCAAGGCGTTGGAAATTAATCCTGATCATAAAGGTGCTCTTGAGTACTTGGGAGAGGCGTATATCCAGTCTGGTGATTTGATGTCAGCTGAAAAACAGTTAACAAAATTAAAAAAAATTTGCTCTCCTATCCCATGTGAGGAACTCAGGGAATTACAAGCCGCGATAGACGAAGCGAAAAAGTAAACCTTCTAAACCAACCCATGTACGAAGCAATATTCTTTGACTTCGGTGGAGTCATTACGCAAAGCCCGTTTGAGGCTTTTAACACGTTTGAAATCGAAAAAGAGCTTCCGCTGGGATTGATTAGCTCGGTCAACCGACGGAACCCCCATCAAAATGCGTGGGCAAAATTAGAGAGAGCAGAAATAACAGCTGACGAATTCGATCTTTTATTTAGTCACGAATCTAGAGAACTGGGACATCAAGTATCAGGATTAGAGGTTTTAAAACTTGTCTTTACCCCGGTACGGCCTGAAATGATAGAGCTATTAGCATCGCTAAAAGGGGAGTATAAACTCGCGTGTTTGACGAATAATTTTCCTAGATCAACCACTATCACTCAACTAATCGGAAAAAAACGATTCGAAAGTTGGGATAGCGCACTTTCCTTATTTGAAAACGTAGTTGAATCAGCAAAGATCGGTATTAGAAAACCACAGAAAGAATTTTATCAGTACGCTTGTTCCGTTAACTCAGTTTCACCAAGAAGTGTGGTATTTCTTGATGATATCGGAATGAATCTAAAGCCAGCGAAAGAACTCGGCATCACAACGATAAAAGTAACATCAGGTAGTCAAGCGATTGAAGACTTAAAAAATATTCTTTTTAGTAATTCGACCTAAAGATCTCTATTTATTTTTTTGAGTTATCGGTTTTCGTGGGGCTCGGCTAGCAAACCAGTCATATATCCAGTTAGGCAATCGCCTTAATATAAAACCGACTAATGCCATTTGCCATGGCATTACATGAAAGCTTTTTTTCCGGTCAACTGCGCCTATTAAAGATTTAGCTGCACTTTCCACATCCATTAAAAAAGGCATATTGAAAGTATTAACATCCGTCATTGGCGTTCGAATATACCCAGGACAAACAGTCAAAACCCTCACTCCCGAATTCAGTAACTCAACTCTTAGACTTTCTAAATAGGATATCGCACCGGCTTTCGATGAAGAGTAAGCGGACGAGCCTGGAACACCTCTTATCCCAGCCAAGCTTGAAATACCAACTAAAGTCCCGGAACCCGCGAGCACCATCGAGTCAATGAAAGCCTGGCACGTATAGATCATGCCAAAAAAATTCGTTTTCATAACTTCGTTTAACTCATCATTGGATTGTCTCGCTGCAGCATATGTTCCAAGAGAGATCCCTGCATTTGCAATCACAATATCCGGTGGGCCATAGCGAGATATAAACTCACTTGCTATACGTTCTATTTCATTACGATTTGTCACATCACCGACGTAAACCTCGCAATTAGAACCGATCTGGTTTTTAAGGGCATGTAACTTATCCTCTCTTCTAGCAATCAAACAAAGCTGAAAACCCTTCGCGCCATACTGAATTGCGAGCTCGCGACCTAAACCACTAGAAGCGCCTGTAATGACAATCTTCATTTTTACTAACGACCCTGACCTTGCATCAATAGAGCCTTATCCACCAAGGCATCAAGAACTAGAGGCAACCGCTCAGACCTACCTATCATGCCACCTGTAGTCAGGTAATTCCCTCCTATCACGAGTGTCGGGGTCACTACTACACCATATCTTTCTACTAGCGCATTGGCTTGACGAATACGCTCATCCACCGCACGCTCATCCCCAAAAAATTCTTCTGATGAAATTGATAAACCTTTTTCGCTTATCCACCTGATCTGGTTGTCATCACCTTTAAGACTAATACTCTCCTCATGAATCGCTTTAAACACGGCGCCATGAAGGTCCATAATCAAATTTGTACGTTCGAGACGAAAATACAACTTGGCAAGACTCTCCCAAGGAGAACGCGTAGCCACGGGAACCCGCCTTCGCAAGACCCGATCTTTATTCCTTTGAAACCACATATCTAAGTCAGGCTGCATTTGATAGCAGCCGCCACATCCGTAGAAAAAAAATTCTAAAACCTCTATCTTTCCAGGGACAATCAGAGTGGATCTTTGGGCCTCTACAAAATCCTTACCAGCCTCTACAGCCGGGTAGGACAAACCGATAAAGCCTACCCATAAAAACAAAAGACAGGATAAATGTCGGCATCTCGAAATTAGCTTACTTACCACTCATTTCGACTAACATATTTAAGGTTGCGATGAATTTCACTGAATCTATCCCAGATCGGTCTCTGCGTAGCGTCATAGATGGCCCAGTTAAATATTTTCCACCAACTGTAACGTATGGCGTGCCTGGTATTCGATATTTGCGTGTTAACTGCATCGCCATTCGAGCCCTATTTCCGACGCCAAAAGATGAATATGTTTTTTCAAATTTCTTCGCATCGACGCCAGATTTTGCTACCCACGCTAGGATTGACTCGTCAGACGGAAAAGTCACCCCATCCCGATGTATGGCATCGTATACCTTTTGATGAAGACTGCCTAGTAAACCCATTTCCTCTATCGTGAAATAGAGCTTAGCTAGCGGAACCATGCGCTCATTAAAGATAGCAGGCATATAGTTAAATTTCACACCTTTTGGTGGCTTGTCCGCCCATGACTTTATGACTGGCTGGAATTCGTAGCAATGCCCACAGGCATAATTAAAAAATTCATAAACCTGAACTACGCCATCACTTTTCTCATCTGGAATACCTCGTATCAGTTGATATTCCTGCCCTTCTACAAT
>JAURFJ010000116.1 GCA_030834365.1 Flavobacteriaceae bacterium
AAGGGTATTCAATTTTGGGATACGGCAGAGTTATATCCGGTTCCGACCCTTCCTGAACTCTATGGGGATACAGAGCGTATCATCGGAAATTGGCTCTCAAAGAACAAAAAACGTTCAGAGCTTGTTTTGGCCACTAAGATCGCCGGTAAGGCCCCTTTTACAAAACACATTAGAACCACCGACTTTACTCCAGAGGCAATAACTCAGGCCATTACCGCCAGTTTAGGGCGCCTTCAGACCGATTATATCGATTTGTATCAACTGCATTGGCCTACCCGAAACACCAATTTCTTTGGCAAGCGCGATTATCCGATCGAGGCCTTTCATTCAGATGAGTGGGAAGACAATATTTACGAAGTGCTTACCACCTTGCAGGCAGAGTTCAAGGCTGGGCGAATTCGGCACATAGGGCTCTCTAACGAGACCCCCTGGGGAGTGATGCGCTTTTTAGAGGAGTACAAGAAAGACTATAGCTTGCCCAAGGTGATTACGGTTCAAAACCCCTATAGTTTGCTCAACCGCCTATATGAGGTTGGCCTAGCAGAGGTCAGCCATCGCGAGCAGGTGGGGTTGTTGCCCTATTCTCCACTCGGATTTGGGGTGCTCTCGGGTAAATACCTAGGGGGTAAGTCACCTCAAGATGCACGCGTGACGCTTTTTCCAAACTACAACCGTTACAGCGGGCCCGAAGCCACCACGGCCACAGAAGCTTATGCCGAGATTGCGGCCCAGCACGGGCTATCACTTCCTCAAATGGCATTGGCCTATTTACGCACTAAGCCTTTTGTTACCTCAACCATTATCGGAGCCACCTCGATGCCTCAACTTATCGAGAATATTGCGAGCATTGAGCTCTCGTTAGAGGATGCCGTTATTGAGCAGTTAGAAGCCGTACACAAGCGTTTTCCTAACCCTGCACCTTAGAGAAGATCTTGGCAATCACCTCTTCGATTTTTCCCAGTTGAATGACGCGAATGTTGCGTTTCTGATCAGAGACGCTGGCAGAAGACGAGACGAAGATGGCTTTAAATCCGAGCTTTTCGGCTTCGCTTATGCGCTGATCGATGCGCTGAACGGGCCTGATTTCTCCGGCCAATCCAACTTCAGCCGCAAAACAAACTCCTTTTGGAAGCGGGCTGTCGGCATTGCTTGAAAGTACGGCCATGACCACAGCCAAATCGGTCGCGGGATCATCTACAGATATACCCCCTGTAATATTTAGAAAGACATCTTTTGAGGCGAGATTAAACCCTGCCTTCTTTTCTAGAACGGCCAGTAGCATGTTGAGGCGCTTGCTGTTGAATCCAGTAGCCGATCGTTGAGGGGTTCCGTATACCGCAGAGCTAACCAGTGCTTGAATTTCGATCAGTAGGGGTCGCTGCCCCTCTAGATTGGCAGCAACAGAGACTCCGCTGAGGGGCTCGTTGTAGTTAGAAAGAAGCAGCTCTGACGGGTTTTTTACCTCTCGAAGGCCTGAACCCTGCATCTCATAGATGCCAAGCTCTGCAGTGCTTCCAAAGCGATTTTTAAGAGAGCGTAAAATGCGATAAACGTAGTTGCGATCTCCTTCAAACTGCAACACGGTATCTACCATGTGCTCGAGTAGTTTGGGACCGGCAAGCTGTCCGTCTTTAGTAATGTGCCCTACAAGTATGAGGGGTATGCCGGTAGACTTGGCATAATAGGTCAACTCGGCGGTGCATTCTCTGATTTGAGAGACTGTTCCGGCGGCTGATTCTAGTTTGGGAGACTGAAGGGTTTGAATCGAGTCGACTATGATGAGGCTCGGGGCCAGTTGCTCAATTTGTTGGCCGATGCGATCGGTGACTGTTTCTGTTAGAATATAGCAATTGCTATGGTCTTTGCTGATGCGGTCTGCTCTTAGTTTAAGTTGGCGTTCGCTTTCTTCTCCAGAGACATAGAGCACCTTAAGCCCTATCTGAAGGGCGACCTGTAAGAGCAACGTGCTTTTTCCGATTCCGGGCTCTCCGCCCAATAAAATGACCGATCCCGGAACAAGTCCTGACCCCAGAACGCGGTTGAACTCTTCGTCTTTAGTGTCTATTCGAGGCTCTAGCTCATAGGAGATCTCATTTAGCGCAACGGCCTTGTGTGGCCCTTGCTTTGCGGCTGCTTTGATGCCTGAGGTCTCAGGTTTTGAGATGATCTCTTCTTGCAGCGTATTCCATTGCTTACAAGAAGAGCATTGACCGGTCCACTTTGCCGACTGGGCGCCACAATGCTGACAGAAATACGCGGTTTTTGTTTTTGCCATTGCCCTTACTGCTTTTTTCTAACGCTGTACCATAAAGGTAGACTAAGAAAAGAGATCGCACCGAAAATTACAATCATGAGTGTTTGAGAGGTCCACACGATCCAACCGAAAGCCTCTCCAGAGGCGAATGAAACTCCGAACAATCCGAGGGATGCCCTGACGGCGATCGGATACAATCCAACCCCTCCATTGGTCGCCGTCATCGCGAATGATCCGGCTATAAACGCCACCAATAATTCAGATATACCCAACTCTGCCGTTTCAGGAACCGTGAATTTAATGACATAGAACATGGCCACATAACACACCCAAATAAAGAGGGTGTGGGCGATGAATTTACCCGTTTTACGCATGTTTAGTACCGATGTCAGCCCTTCTTGAATACCCTTAAAAAAGGTGTGAATGCGCATACCCCATTTGCCCTTGGCCTTAGAAGAAACGCGCACAAACAAAATGAGTCCCACCACTGCAAAAAATAGAAATAAGGCGCTGAAGATTAGCGTAAAGGTGTTTTGGGCCACAAGATCCAGAATGAGCTTGGTTTGCATGAGCATGGCCAATCCGATTAGCAGAAAGAGCATAATCAAATCGATTACACGTTCGGTCACAATCGTTCCGAAGGCCTTTTCAAAGGGCACATTTTCATAGGTCTTTAGTGAACTTGCCCTTAAAAATTCACCCGACCTTGGAATGCCCAGATTGGCAAAATACGCCATCAGTACAAATAAAGCGCTCGGAACAACAGCCACAGCGTATCCCATGGGCTGTAATAGGTAGTTCCACCTTATCGCTCTAGACAGGTGGCTCAAAAGGGCAATCACAAGTGATAGGCCTACAAAGCGCAAGTCAGCTTGAGTAACGTACTTATATATTTGAGAGCGAACCTCTTCAGGGGTACTGAGGTAAGAATAGAGTACTAGGCCAAGGCCTATTGCTATGGGTGCAACAGCCTTTAAAATAGAAGAGAGCGAAGCTCTTCCCATCAGGCTAGGCGGTTGTTTTCATCGGGAAAAATGAGCGAAGGTTTAAAGCTGCGTGCTTCTTCTGGGGTCATTAGGGCGTAGGTGATTACAATGAGAATGTCTCCTACTGCTACCTTGCGCGCCGCCGCTCCGTTAAGGGTGATTTCTCCACTTCCTCTTGGTCCAGGAATGGCATAAGTCTCTAGGCGTTCTCCATTATTGTTGTTGACCACCTGAACCTTTTCTCCTGGCA
>JAURFJ010000117.1 GCA_030834365.1 Flavobacteriaceae bacterium
CGCTCACCAGTCTTAAAAGCTATGCGATCTCCGGGCGCAAGAACTACACCTTCTTTCATTGCGCCTACTCGTAGCTTAGGGCCTTGAAGATCGGCCAAGATGCCCGTATTGCGTCCTAATTCTTCGTTGAGTTCACGAATAAATCGAACTTTCTCTTTAACGCCTTCGTAGTCAGCATGAGAGAAATTGAGTCTGAAAACATCTGCTCCTGCCAGCATCATTTCTCGCAGTACTTCTTTAGATGAGCAAGCCGGACCAAGCGTGGCTAGTATTTTTGTTTTTTTAAGAAAAGGCATAGGTGTTTAGTAGATTAGGTTCGTTTTTGATTTGATCTGATGCGAATTTAACGCATACACCATTACGATTTGGTCTAGTTGTTTAAGTTTCTCTAAGATGAGGGCCAAATGCTCTTCTGACTCTCCTTCTACCTTCAACAAGTAGTCAATACGCTTGTATTCAGGCAGCACATGATAGATTTCCTCAAAGCGATTGTCGGCAAACAAGTCTAACTCGGCCTGTCTATTAATTCCTGTCTTTAAAGTATTTTGAATCAACGTGTAGCGACTAAAGTGTTTGTGATGATCGAAGGCGAACCAAGGAAACAAGTACCCCTGTCCGAATTCAAGATCTTCTTTCTGACGTTTCAACTGCAGCCTTAGCTCACGGTTCAAAAAGAAAATTAACTCATAGTCTGGCCATTCGCTGTGAATAGCGAATACCGCTGTGTCGTCTTGATCTACCGGAACCTTAAGCGTGTATTTAGCCATTGGTTTTTGCATTAATACGGTCTTGCAGTGCATAAAAAGCGCGCTGCGCGGCCTTTTCTTCGGCTCGTTTTTTAGAGGTCTCACGAGCCCTGCTGACGACTTGTTCTTCGAGCACAAATCGCACTGAGAAGTGAGGCCTTTCATCTACACCCTGATCTTCCATAATTTCAAATCGAAAAGCTTTCTTCTGCTTTTGGCACCATTCAATCATGAGGCTTTTGTACGACATAACCTTGCCTTCTAAGCGCTCAATATCTACATGAGGCTCTATAACGCGCATGCGAATAAAACGCTCACAGTAATCGTGCCCTCTATCGAGGTAAATAGCCCCAACAAGGGCCTCAAATAGATTTCCAAAAATGTTCTCACCGAACTGATCTGAAGATATGCGACTTTCAAGATATTTATCGAGCTCTAGTTCTCGACCCAATTCATTGAGATGCTGTCTACTTACAATCTTCGAACGCATTTTAGTCAGGTAGCCTTCGTTTCCGTTTGGAACCTCTTTAAAGAGGTGCTTTGAGATAATCACGCCGAGCATGGCGTCGCCTAAAAACTCCAATCGCTCGTAGTTCAAAGGGTTACCGCTTGCGTCTTTCTGGTTCATGGAGCGATGGGTAAATGCCCGCTGATACCATGAAATATCTTTTGGCTTAAAGCCTAAAATCTTGCTCATGGCCATATTGAAAGCTCCCTTATTAGTCGAAAAGGGGAGTTCAAAAGAACGGCCAAATTTCATGAGGACTAGGCGTTGTATTTTCTCAAGACTACACAGGCGTTATGCCCACCAAAACCAAAGGTGTTGCTCATGACCACGTTGACATCTCGCTTTTGAGCTTTATTAAGTGTCAGGTTAAGGCTAGGATCTATGTTCTCATCAACTACACTGTGGTTGATGGTAGGCGGAACAATGCCTCGCTCTATGGAGAGCACAGAAGCGATAGCCTCGATGGCCCCGGCGGCACCCAATAAGTGGCCGGTCATCGATTTGGTTGAGTTAATATTAATGTTTTTAGTGTGCTCACCAAATACGGTTTTAATTGCCTTCAGCTCGGCTACATCTCCCAAAGGAGTTGATGTGCCGTGAGTATTTATGGCATCCACTTCTTCGGGGGCAATTCGAGCATCGTTCAAACAGTTCTCGATAACGCGCGTTACACCTTTACCGTCTGGATGAGGAGCGGTAAGATGGTAAGCGTCACTTGAAAGTCCTCCTCCAATCACCTCGGCATAAATGCGAGCGCCTCTGGCTAGTGCGTGATCCAAATCTTCGAGTACAAGAGCCCCTGAGCCCTCACCAAGAACGAAGCCATCTCTAGTGGCATCGAAGGGCCGTGAGGCAGTAGCGAATGACTCGTTGTTGGTCGATAGAGCATGCATTGCGTTGAATCCGGCTACACCGGCTATGTTAACTGCGGCCTCGGATCCTCCTGTCACTACTACATCGCAATAGCCCAATCGAATCGTATTCATGGCGTCTATGATCGCGTTAGAAGATGAAGCACAAGCCGACACTGTAGTGTAGTTTGGCCCCATGAATCCGTGCTTGATCGAGATATGCCCTGGTGCGATATCAGCGATCATCTTTGGGATAAAAAAGGGATTAAAGCGAGGAGTTCCATCGCCTTTAGCAAACTCCAAGATTTCGTTTTGAAAGGTTTCTAGCCCCCCTATTCCTGCCCCCCAGATGACGCCTGTTCGGTATTTGTCAATACTATCTAAGTCGAGACCAGAATGAATAATGGCCTCGTCAGCCGCGATCATGGCATACTGAGCAAATGGATCTAATTTTCTGACCTCTTTTCGGTCGAAATAATCGAGTGCATCGTAGTTTTTGACTTCGCATGCAAAACGCGTTTTAAACTTTTCTGCGTCAAATCGGGTGATCAGGTTTGCTCCGCTTTTTCCTTCGATCAGAGCGTTCCAATAAGCTTCAAGGTTGTTTCCAATGGGTGTTAGTGCACCCATACCTGTTACTACAACACGTTTGAGTTTTATCATTATAACCGTGTTTATTTCGATTGAAGATATAAAAAATCCATGTGCACCTAGGCGCACATGGATAGTAATTTAAGCCGTCTGAGGTCTTACTTAGATGATTCTATATAAGAAATGGCTTGACCTACAGTGGCAATATTTTCTGCTTGGTCATCAGGAATCTGAATGTCAAATTCTTTTTCAAATTCCATAATAAGCTCAACTGTATCTAAAGAGTCTGCGCCTAAATCATTTGTAAAACTAGCCTCAGCTACAACCTCGTTTTCGTCAACGCCTAGTTTGTCAACAATAATGGCTTTCACTCTTGATGCAATGTCTGACATATCTTTGTTTTTAAAAATTATATCTCGGCAAATGTATAAAACTTTGCTATACAAAGAAGGTTAAGGATTTTTAGTGCTTTACCTTAACTTCGCTTTATACGAACCTTCGCTTCTTTACATGCCTAAAATAGTTCTTTTTGCCTCAGGATCAGGGTCTAACGTAGAAAATATCATCAGCTATTTCCAAGAATCCTCCAGCGTTCAAGTGGCGTTTGTGTTCACCAACAAAAAAGAAGCAGGAGTTCTTGAACGCTGCAAACGTCTAGGAGTGCCCGCCGCATACCTCAATAAAGCGGCTCTTGACAGCCCTGCGTTTCTCGAAATGCTTAAAAGCCTCCAGCCAGATCTAATTGTTTTAGCAGGTTATCTACTAAAAGTTAGAT
>JAURFJ010000118.1 GCA_030834365.1 Flavobacteriaceae bacterium
TAGAATTCAGAGACGAGATCATGGGACGCTTAATTCGCTTTGTCTCTGCTCACGAGGTGGGGCATACTCTTGGGCTTCCTCACAACATGGGATCGTCAGTCGCCTTTCCGGTAGACTCACTCCGGTCAGCTAGTTTCACTCAGAAATACGGAACTGCTCCGTCTATCATGGACTATGCCCGTTTTAACTACGTGGCGCAACCCGGAGACGAAGGCGTAGCCCTTATGCCGAATATAGGCGTATACGATAAGTATGCGATTAGCTGGGGGTACCGTCCAATCCTAGATAAAAGCGCCGAAGAAGAAAAACCGATATTAAATGAGTGGATCTTGAAGCATGCCGATGACCCCATGTATCGATTCGGACATCAGCAAGTGGGAGATATCGTAGATCCTAGTTCTCAAACCGAAGACCTAGGAGACGATGCGGTCAAGGCGAGCACTTACGGTATTGCCAACCTCAAGCGCATTATGCCCAATCTTAGGGAGTGGACCACCAAAGAAGGTGAAGACTACAGTGACCTCGCTGAGATGTACGGTCAAGTATTCGGTCAATTCAGCCGCTACATGGGTCACGTCTCTAATCATATAGGTGGCGTATACGAGTACCACAAAACAGCCGATCAAAAGGGCAATGTGTACACTCCAGTATCCTTAAAAAAGCAGCGTGAGTCATTGAACTTCTTGCACAAGCAACTGTTCGAGACTCCCTATTGGCTCATCGACAAAGACATTATAGCCAATACTGAATATTCGGGCATTGTTGAACGCATGCGCTCGCTGCAATCGCGTTACCTTGATACGATGCTCTCGCTCGGAAAATTGGCTAGACTAGTTGAGCAAGAGACCCTTTACGGAACTCAAGCATATAGTCTAGTGCAGTTCACAAAAGACTTGCGCCTAGGCCTCTGGAACGAGCTATACACGGGTGAGGCCATTGACACCTATCGCAGAAACCTTCAAAAGGGCCACATCGAGCGTCTCGGTTATTTGCTCACGGCTAGTTCTCAGCGCAAGCTACCTGATTCTGGCGGATACCGTAAATCAACAGCCGTAACCACCGATCAATCAGATATTCGCTCTGTAGCCCGAGCTGAACTAGTGAACCTCAGAGCGGCCATAACCGCTAATATAGGAGCTACAAATGATGCCATGAGTCGCTACCATCTTCAAGACGCCGTATCTAGAATCAACGAGTTGCTTGACGAGGACTAACCCATGCCTGAATCACATGTACTTTATCCCCGGCCTTCAGCCGGGGATTTTTTTTAATACCCTTATCAAAAGTTTAACAACGCTTTAGCATCCATTGAAATACCTAGGCCCGTAATTTGCCAAATAAATAAAGAAACATGAAACTAATTCTTAGCCTAACCGCCTTGAGTTTGACCCTTTTTGGTCAGGCTCAGGTAATCATTGAACGCACTGACAACGATCAACACATTGTGATAGAGCTAGACTCGGTGACGTATAACGACGCCAGCGAATCACTAGTCTTGAGAAAAGGCAAAGGCCTTAGAAGCTTTCGCTTTTCAGCCGATGATTCCGATGAAAAACTAAGCGCTGAACAGCGCGCAGCCCTCATGACTAAACGCATGACCCTTCACCTAGACCTCAACGAGAAGCAAGAACGCCAAGTAGCTGCTATTAACCAAGCTCATCACCAGTCGATGCAGACGTTGAGAGAGAGCACAGAGGGTTTTGAGAAGCAGTCTGCGATTCTCGATGAGCAGATCAAGCACCAACGTCAGCTAAAAGAACTGCTTGATCCAGTTCAATATGCTAAATTCAAAGATATGCATGAGAACATGCGAGAAGCTCACCACAAGGGGTCAGCTAATGAACCCCACGCTAAGCCTGTTAGGCTAATGCAGTGGAAGTTTGAAAACGAAGAAGATACCCCTGCCGTTCAGCGCCAGAATATGCGGGTCATCGCCAAACGCTATGAAGCTGGCGGGCAGCATGAAGATGGCCCCGCAGGCCGTAAACGCAGCATGATCTTTATGAGCGACGCAGAAAAACCCCTAATGATCATAGACGGAAAAGAAGCTGAAGAAGAAACGTCTATGAACGATATTGATCCTAATCACATCAAGTCTGTCGAAGTCTTAAAAGGAGACGCCGCTGTTGAGAAATACGGCGAAAAGGCAAAAAATGGTGTTATCCTTATCACCACAAAAAAATAGGGTTTAGTTTACGTTTACGCGAAAAAAGCCTCCGTTAGATTAGAGCGGGGGTTTTTTTTATCAAAGGGCTTTTATTAGAAATCTCTCAGTGCTGTAAGCGTTTTATCGATATCCTCTTGACTAAGCGCGTCGTTTAAGAAATAACTTTCGAATGCTGAGGGCGGAAGGTACACTCCGCGATCAAGCATATGATGAAAGTAGCGCTTGAACGTATCGTTATTGGCCCTAGCGGCCGACTCAAAATCAACCACTGTCTCCTCGTCGAAATGAACAGACAGCATGCTGCCGTAACGATTTGTAGTGTGGGCAATTCCCTTTTCTCTAAGTATAGACTCGATGCCTCGGTGCAGAGCAGCCGCCTTATCGGCCAATCGTCTAAATACCTGAGGGTCGTTTTCTATAGCTTGCAGCATGGCCAGTCCGGCCGCCATGGCGAGCGGATTTCCGCTGAGCGTTCCAGCTTGATACACCGGACCTTCGGGTGCCAGGTGACTCATTATTTCGCTGCGTGCAGCAAATGCTCCTACGGGTAGGCCTCCGCCGATCACTTTACCGAACATCACAAGGTCGGCCCTAACTGAGGTGGTTTCTTGAGCTCCACCCTTGGCTAAACGAAACCCGGTCATCACCTCATCGAAAAGCAACAGAATGTTGTGCGAGTCACACAGGTCTCTTAAGCCGTGCAAAAAACCCGATTCGGGCACTATACAGCCCATATTTCCGGGTACAGGCTCGACGATAATCCCAGCAATCTCTCCGGCATTCGCTGCCACTAAACTGCGCACTGAATCTAGATCGTTATACCGCGCAAGCAGCGTGTCTTGAGCGGTTCCTGGTGTGACGCCAGGGCTGTTAGGGCTTCCAAAGGTGACCGCGCCACTTCCAGCCTGGATCAAAAAGGCATCCGAATGGCCGTGGTAACAGCCCGCAAATTTGATGATCTTATGGCGACCGGTAAATCCTCTGGCCAGTCTGACAGCGCTCATGCAAGCCTCGGTTCCGCTATTCACAAAACGGATTTTGTCTATGTTCGGCACCATTTTTACCGCGATTTCGGCCAATTGGGTTTCGAGTTCGGTAGGCATTCCAAATGAAGTTCCTTTTTTTTCCTTTTCAATAACTGAATCAACAACAGGTTCATAAGCATGACCTAAAATCATTGGACCCCAAGAATTGATATAATCGATCAATCTATTTCCGTCTTCATCATATAAGTAAGCGCCTTTTGCTTCTTTTACAAAAATAGGCGTTCCTCCAACTCCTTTAAATGCTC
>JAURFJ010000119.1 GCA_030834365.1 Flavobacteriaceae bacterium
AAAGATAAAAGTAAAATTATACGACTTAAAACAAATCTTACAGAAGAAGAAGCATTCAATCACGAAAGATATATGATTTTTATTCTTGGTAGAAAAGATAGAGGCGCTCACCTGTTGACCCTCGAAATAAGGGCTGTATTTTGCATTATCAAAAAGCAGGTAGTTGTAGAATAGTAGCTGAAAAACCTTCTGCTTTTTTGTGCCCAAAGCGTCTTCTAGTTGCTTGAATGTCGCATCTGAGGTAGAGACAGATCCTGTCTTGTAGTCGGTAATGCGCAACGCGCCATCGACTTCATCAATACGATCGATTTTGCCCTTGAGCTTTACAGTGGTCAATCCTAGCTTCTGCGTTTGGTCTTGAGGCAACTCTTTAAAATAGGTTTCTTCTAGGCTTAAAATACGTAACGTTGAGCCTTTTTCGAGTGTCTCGCTATCGGCCTGAACGACCGCCGTCACATAGGCTTCTATCACATCGTAGATTAGAATTGACCTTCCGTTTTCGGCTTCTGTAGAGAGCTGATTCTTGTCGTAGGCTATGCCAATAGCGGGCTTGATCTCGGTACGGATCGCATTGAGCTGCTCAAGGCTAAGCAGTTTTTGAGTGTGCGGAGCGTAGAGCGCGTCAAGCGAATCGTGTATCAGGGTGCCTAGCAGGTTGGCCTCCATGCGATCTGAGGGCAGTCGAGTCTCTGACACCTGAAGTAGGTAGCGGCTATAGAAGGTGGCAGGCTCGTGTAAGTAGGCCAAAAGGCTCGACACCGACAATCCGTTTTTAAAGTGTGCCCTTACCGCCTCTAATAGAGAAGTAGATTTTGGCAATAGATTCTGCTTAGATCGGTCCAACGAGAAAGATTGATTAAAATATACCGATCGGTATATTATTTGCTTCTCCAATCGAGGCTCTAGCTCTAATTGATAGAGCAGCCTGCTTTTCTCTTTGGTTTCAAACGCGCCCAGCTGACTGTTATATAATAGGTGTGCCTTTGAGGCTCCTTGAAGTAATCTGTAGAAGTAGTAGGTGTAAATAGCGTCTTTCTCTTTATAGGTCGGGATGTCGTACGATCGCCTTAAATCATAGGGCAGCAATGAGCCGTAGGATCGTCCTTTTGGAATGATTTTTTCGTTGAGAGAAAGCACAATTACCGTCTCGAATTGGAGGTTTCGTGTCTCAAGAATCCCCATGAGCTGTAGTCCGGCCTTTGGATCGCCTTTAAAGGTGATTTTCTGAGTGGCGATCAATTCATTGAATAACACCTCTATACGGTCTAGGGCGTTTTCTTCAAAGGTAGACTCAAATACACGATGTTCGTGGGCTTTCATGAGTGTTAGCATGAGATCTGAAGTCGTGGTGTCTAGCCCTTCTAAAAAGCGGAGGAAAAGTGACCATTCGTGCTGTGCCCCTTCGGAGTAAGCCATATATTTATTTTGCTGCAGGCTACTTTTTTTGATTCTCGACGCTCGTGACTCGGTCTCGGTTAATACGAGCGCAACGGCCTCTCTTTGAAGCGGATGCTTCGTAAAATGCTTTATTTTCTCGGCACTTACCTGTGAACTGTCATCGGAGATCGATTGACGTAATGCAATGAAGCTTCTTATAAGTTCAGCGGTTGGTGTGTGCGACAGCCCGTTACCCATGGTAATGTTGATGGGCCCTTTTTCAGCATGAAAACTCAAGGAGTTCATCAAGGCCTCAAGCAAGTTTTCATCGGCCAATATTACAGCCGTGTCTTCAAAACTTTCTTTAGATTCCAAGAGCGCATTTAGGGCGTGAACCTGCGCTAAAACTCCCGGAGCTTCGATGATTTCTATCTGTCGTTCTTTGTGAAAGAGCGCGTTGTTTTCCTTAAATACGCAGAAGGGGCGCTGCTTTTCGAGAAAGTTCCACTCCGCGCGATAGCGCCGAATAAAGAGCCCCGATTCGTGCTGATCGTCTTGTAGCAGGTCCCAGTCAATGTCCCAAAATATGCGGGATTCGCTCACGCGGGTCAGTACCGCTTTTACCACCTCTTGTTCCGCCTTTGAGAAGGCATTGAATCCTATGAAAACAAAGGGGGTCTGTTGAGACTCAACAAAAGCAGGAAGCTGTTCATAGGCTCTTTTGTAAAGCAGACCTTGATAGGCCCTTTTTTGGCTATCACAATGCGCCACTAGCGCACGGTAGACGGCAGATATGCGGCGAACACGATTGAGGTGAGAGCGCATAAGCTCGGTTTGTTCTTCAGGAGCAAATGTGCTGTCTAGTTCAATAAGCTGCTTCAACTCTTTGAAGAGCATTTCGGGATCACTGAGTGAAAGGTCTATGTCGTTAAAGTCTTGAAGCAGTAATTTACCATAGCTCTGAAAGGCCTTTAAAGTAAGCCGCTCTGCTTGGCTAACGGCGCTGTTGTACACCTTGTGTAATTCAAAGAGTTGGTCAGTTGATGACAAGAGCTTATAGCCCGCAATGCGTTCGAATAATTCATCTATAGTAAGGCATTCAGGTGCCCAGATGGGGGCCTGAATCTTTACAGCAATGGCGCTGTATACGGCAGAAACGCTTCGTCTATTCGGAACCACATAGACAAAGCCATCGAGTCTGGCGTATTGCTCGAGTTGACTTAGGGTATGTCGTATAAAGGATTCCATTAAAGCGGCTATTCTTTGGGTATGAGGTGTATTTCGACGCGTCTATGCGGATGCGGCTCTACTCCATTGAGCGTTGGGTCTTCGGGCAATTCTCCTCTTCCCTCATAGCGCAGTCGCCCTGCATCGATTCCTCGAGAGACTAAATAATCGTAGAATGCCCTAGCACGCTGTTCAGACAGTCGTTGATTCAAATCTGAAGGACCAATGGCATCTGTGAAACCCAAGATAAGGTACTGTTCGAGCACATTTTTTTTCATACTTCGAACAACGGCTTCTAGTTGTTGGTCTACTGGACCGGTGAAATCTCCGTCGCCCCTAGAGAAGGGTAGGCGCTTGGCGCGGCTGTTAAAGTCAATGGTAATTTGGGCTATGAGGCGCTCCGGACAGCCCTTATTGCCTATGCTTCCTTTCAAGTTGGGGCACTGATCTATGGCGTCGGCTACGCCATCTTTGTCTACATCCTCAATTGGACAACCCTGATTTTCGGGATCACCTGACTCCATTGGGCAGGCATCATCCCGATCGACCACCGTGTCACCGTCTTTGTCAGGACACCCTAGATTCGCCCCAAGGCCAAAGTCATCGGGGCAACGATCGTTCTCATCTGAAACGCCGTCAAGATCTCGGTCGGCATAGTCTTCAGGCGCTGCCTTACTCGCCTTTGCGGGCTTGAGACGGTAGCTTAATCCGGCGGTGTAGGCCAGAAAGTCAAAGAAGTTTTGGTTCAATCCGCTGGTAAACTCAGAGCCTATTTTTAGTCTTAAAGCACTAGAAAGCTTTAAATCTGCCCCTAATCCGGCCGAGGCGATAT
>JAURFJ010000011.1 GCA_030834365.1 Flavobacteriaceae bacterium
GATCGTATACGTATTCATAAGCGTCAGCGGATTGGTCGGAGACTTCACTGCATCCATTTCACAATTGGCAGCCTGATCGTCATGAGTGTGCTGATCAAAATTGTGGTGAATCCCTAGGCTATATGAAGCGAGCGCTAAATTGTCTGAAACCCTGGCGCGAAAAGTGTAGGTTTGTCCGCGCCGCAATACGGCACATGCTTGCGGAAAACCTTGAGCATAATTCACCGTTATTGTCGGCTTTTCTTCGTCTAGCGTCTCCGTATCGGTGCACGAGGCAAGCAGGGTCATTAAACCGATTACCGTAAGCAAATTGAAAAATAGTTTCATAAAGTAAAAGTAGCCACATGCCCAGAGAAAAGGCGTGTGGCATACGTTAAATTAAACGGTTTCTTCGTCGTCGACTATATTTACATCGACCTCTGCCACCGTGCTGTTACCAGCTTCATCAGTCACGGTTAGCTTCACGTGATACTCCCCTGAGGGTATGTTCGCAGGAACCATGATGTCTTCATGAAATTCAGGGTTAAGCACGAGGTATTTTGGGTCGGCATAGACCTGCTCAAAGTCCCATTCAACCTGACCCGATGCGGCTACCAAATCGTGTCCGTGAATCTCCAAGGTGATACTACTGACTCGAACTTGAGCCAAAATATCGGCTCCGACATGCATGCCCTCACCTTTATGAACCACACCTTCATCTCCATGATCGTGATCATCGTTTTCAAGGTCTTCATCTCCATGTTCATCATATGCGCCACCGACTTCGAAGTTAGAAATCACCGGAGCCCCAACAACAACATCGTCGTCATCATCTGAGCACGATTGCAATACAAAGGCCGCAAGGGCAAAAAGCAGTAAAGATTTAAAAAGTGTTTTCTTAGCTGTATAGTTTGTTGTTCTATTCATGTTAAACATTATATCGGTAGATTTAGCGCAATGGCGATATTTCTTCCGGGTTCAGGAACATCAATGAGCCTGTAAAAGCTCGTATGATCAAAAAATTGAGTATTGAGCACATTGTTCACCTTTAAACGCAGTCGTGCCGGCTCAGCCGTAGCGTTCCATTTGAATTGGGTATTTAGCGACAGATTGAGCAGCTGATAGCCGGGTGTTTTCTCTTCGGGCGGAACAATACGGTTTTGAGCCGCCGTGTGGCGCAAATCGGCCATGAGATGCATCTCCTTAACGAACCACACGCGATGCAGGGTTTGACTTAGTGAAATCAAACCCGATAGAGGGGGGTTAAACGGCAAGGTAAATCCCTGTTTTGGCCCGCTAGTCTGCTCGGCATAGACGTATTCGATTGACGCATCAACACGCAGGTCTGCCGTGAGGTTGTCCCCTATCCAGGCCTCTCCTCCGAAGCGTATGGCCCTAGTCTGCATGTACTGATAAATCTGCAGGGTTTGGTAATACTCAGTGGTCGGATTCAGATAAATGAAATTGTCGAAATAGTTAAAAAACGGACTTAAACCCAACACAAAAGAGCCCTTCGCGTGATCGATGTCTAAATCAATCTGATACGACTCTTCAGAGTCGAGATCAATGGCTCCACGTTCGAATCGGTACATGTGGTAATTGACCCCGTCTGAGGCAAGCTCGTTTGCTAAAGGCATTCTAAAACTCTTTCCGAGATTCACTTTAAAAGTGGTAAAGTTTGCCCTGTAACTCATTCCGACCGAAGCGCTGAAATTTCCAAAATCGAGTGTTCTGTTTCGCGCACGTTGAGTGAACACATAAGAGGTGGTCTGATCAGGGTTGTTAACCACCAATCGATACCAATCGAAATGCTCTTCGGTTTGAATGAGCCCCCAATCGTATCTAAGTCCTCCTTGAACGTGAAGGTCTTCGTTCACTCTGTAGTGATCGAAGGCAAAAACGCCCGCTGTGAATCGCGTATAGGCAGGTATCAAAAATCCCCATCCACCTATCTGATTCTTCTGAAGCTCGGTATTGAGGCCCATAGATACGTCGTGATCGGCGTCGGGCTTAAAGGTGTCTTGTGCATTTAATGAAAACGTGTTTTTGGTGAACACGCGTTCTCTAGTGTTAGGCGGAACGGGCATATATCCATGTGCCACCGCTTCAGAATGTTCTTCTCGCTGATTATTCTGATACCCCAGGTCGAACTGAAGGGTGTGCGCCTTTTTATAAAGCGTAGTGTTGTGAATTAATTTGAAATGATTCACTTGGTGAAACGGCAAGTCAACGTCGCGATCTGATCGGTCGTAATCGATGTTCGAGGTTCGCACCTCTAGACCATGGGCATTGGCAAAAAATCCGTTCTGGGCGTTGACGTTGCTGATCAGGGTCTCCGACTTAATGTCGTCTTTGACGTATCCTAGACTAAAACTGGCATTGGCCTCACTACCTGCTGTGTTTCTGAGCTGATTTTCAAAAAGCTCAAATACATAACTCTCGTAATTAATGCGGTCGGTCGGAACCCGGTAATCGCCATAGTCGCGATAAGTCATTCTCCCGCGATAGTACCACTGTTCACCCCTGCCCTGGAAGCCCGCAGATACACTCACCAAATCATTATTGGTCTCTGAAGCCAAATTGACCTCAGCTCCAAACGATTGAGCGGCCGGAATTTTCGGCGGACGTATATCTACAATCCCACCAATGGCATCAGAGCCGTATAGCAATGAAGCTGGGCCCTTGATGATCTGAAGGTCTTCAACCGCATACTGATCAATTTCAAGACCGTGGTCGTTACCCCATTGCTGGGCCTCGTGTTTGATTCCATTTTGCACCACCGAAACCCGATTGAAACCCAAACCGCGAATGACGGGTTTTGATTGACCTGATCCGATGGTAATGGTACTCACCCCAGGGATCTTTTTAAGGGTCTGCATGAGGCTGTTTTCTCTATTGTTCTCTAAAAATGCCTTAGAGACACCCACTGAAATGGCCGACAATTCTTGGGCCTTTTGCTGCGGAGTCTTTCCGAACAGCTCTACCTCGTCTAGACTAGTCACCTCAGGCTCGAGTGCAATAAGAAGCAACTCGTCTGCATCTCGCGGATCGAATGTAACTAGCGCATCTGCATAACCGACATAGGTGACCGAAAATCGGTACACCCGCTGCGCTGGCACCTCTAACGAGAAAGCCCCGTTCGCATCAGACACAGCAGCGCTTCTGACCCCAACGATATTGACACCTTCTAAAGGTTGCTGAGTCATTCGATCAACCACCAGCCCGCGAATCGTAAACGATTCTTGAGCGGTTAACGGCAAACTAAGCCCAAAAAATAGCAATAGAATAAACGCCTTCATGCTTCAATTAATTACTACAAAATACGCATCAGACCCACCACACTAGAAGAATGGGCTGAAGTAAAAAGTAATTAAATGAAAGGTGGGGGTCGCGAGAAGAGAACGCTTGAACAGGTATCAGAAATGCGTTGATAGGCGTAAGCCGTGCTAATTTCTTTCTGAAGAATCAGGGTATTGGTATACAGAAAAGAGGTGTCAGCATCCGCTGAAATAGATGCATGCTGAACATCTGCCGTGATAATATGACAGATTTCACACTGGTCAGCCGCCGACTGATCGCTTTGATGCGTAAGCACGTGCAAGCCCAGCAGTTTGATGGCCAAAAACAGCCCTGCAAAAGTCAATAAAGCCCAGCGCATGTTGCGATTCAATAGCATAGCCTTAAAGATACTAAAAAGAGTGGTTATAAAGATAACACCTCAACCACACTTCCGCAGGTCAACATTGCGTCGCCGTAATACGGATTGCGAATTTCGGCCTCAGTACTTATCCACTTTGCACCAAGATTATTATTGGCCATTGGGCAGAACTGCACATATAGGGTCTCTTCGGTCGATTTGCCATGTGATGCCCAAGCGATTAGCTGCTCAGAAAGAGCTATGAAAGCATCACGCTGTAGCTCAATGGAAACGGCTTCTGAGATGCGCTGAAATCCGTACACCAGAGCCTCTATCGAACTGGAGATGTCGCTCTGTCCCTGAAGCGAGCTCAACTTGGTAAGCGCTGCGGTTGCAGATTGACTAGCGCCATTTACATCAGAGGCCACCAGCGCATTCTTTAGAGATAGGTAAATCGGTAATAGATCAGCAATTAGCCTGTTTTCTGACTCAGAAAATACAGCTGAACTATTGTAGGTGTCGCCGTGATCGTGAGTGCCTGGCATAGGCTTACCAACTTGAGCGTTCATCATAGAAGGTTGCCCTTTTAGCTGTGCAGAGGCATCGATGACAAAAGCCCCGTTAACCACCACGCGATCGCCTGCTTGAAGACCTGATAGAACTTCATAGTAATTATCTGATCGTCTACCAATTTTAACGGTCGTCAACTGGTAATTAGGCTTAGTGGAATCGGGCTGCACGTAAACCACAGAACGCTCACCCGTCCAGAGTACAGCCGAAGACGGAACCATAAGGGCCTCTTCACGTCTAGTTGAGCCGACATCTATGCGCGCCTTTACAAACATACCCGGCTTGAGCAGCTCTTTGGTGTTTCTCAACTCGGCACGCACACGGGTGACCCTTGATCTACTATTTAGTATCGGGTCAATAAAGGTAACGGTTGCATCGAACTCCTCGGCCTTAAGGGCCTCAATCGAAATACGCATAGGCTGACCTAACTCAAAGCGGTCTATTTGCTGTTCGTAAGCATCAAAAATTAACCATACCGTTGAGAGGTCTGCCAATTCAAAAAGGGGCATTCCAGCTTTAAGGTAGTCGCCCTCCTTGACATTTACCTTGAGCACTGTTGCAGCAGACTCCGCGTAGATCGAGAATTGGGCTCGAGGCTTTTCACTAGCTTCAATTTGATCGATAAAATTTTCGGATAGCTTCATGTACCTCAGCTTGTTGCGAACGGCTTCGTACCATTCTGGTTGCTCATCTTTGAGCTTGGCCGCGGTTAACAGCTCTTGTTGGGCCTGCAATAGAGAAGCTGAATACACTCTCGCCAGTTCTTGACCCTTTCGCACATACTGCCCATCAGAACTGACCAGTAGGTGTTCGATGCGCATATCAAATTGTGCGATTTGGTTCGTTTTGCGCTCTTCATTAACCTCAATAGTTCCAGAGAGCTGTTGAGTGCTTTTAGACTGCTTGGATGCACTTAAAACCACTGTTTGTATCTGTGCTAAGGCCTGAGCATTATCACTTAAACCAACAACCGCAGATTGATCGGTGTTTGCCGCTATAGTCTCTGCGGGTATAAGTGCCATTCCACAAATCGGACAACTACCAGGGTCAGGCTGATTAATTTGCGGATGCATAGAGCAGGTGTAGCTCACCCCTTCTTGATGTGCATGCACCCCATCAGATGTGGATTCAGGATTAGCTGAACCCCCATTAATCAAATAGCCCAAACCGAGCCCTATAATGAGAGCTCCGAGAACCGCTACCAGCCATACATTTCGTTTCGTGTTCATTCTATCTTATTTTTTTTAAGTTTTCTAAGGGTCGGCGAAGAAACGGCCCACAGCAAAAAGCCGCTCATCACCGTAATTAGGCCGAGCAGCGAGAAGGCCCTGAGCAGTGTCGTATTAAAATCATCTCTGGTTTCGTAATCCATGGTATGGGTCATCCACAAAAAATCGAACCACCTCCAGTCACGATGTCTCACCGTCTGAAAAGAACCATCTCTCAATGCCACGTAGGCCGTGATCTGCTCGCTCGAATCATACGAAATCACATATGCAGGTAAACTTTTACCCCTATACTCGTGGTGCTCATCGGCTTCTTCGAGCAACATAATCGCAGAAACCTTCAGGTCATCTCGCATATTTTTCTTAGCTACGGCCAACGCCTCTTCAGCGGTAATACTCGATTTTAATACTCCACTGGTAGCGTGAATGAGCTGGCTGTCGTTTACCCAGAAGTAGGGCTCATCGGCAATTTCTCTGAGTTCTAGTGAATAGACCGCCTCTCCAAAATCACCTAGTCCTTTCAAGTCAGAGAAAACTTTGGGCTCTCGTATCTTTTTAAAGTGATCTCCGTGAATTTCATCAATATCGGTCCAGCTAAAATAGAGTCCGCTTATCGTCCACATTAGAAATTGCAAACCCAGAAAAATTCCGAGATACCTATGCACTTTTCTAATGCGCAGTGAGGTTTTTCTGTTTATCATTTATGAAACAGTTTTTTAGTGCGTGTGGTTGGCATCGTGTTCAGCAGACTCCTTAAAATCTTCGTTTAGTACATAGGTCATTCCACATACTGGGCATTTTCCTTCTGAGTCGCTACCACTTCCTTCACAATGCATAGGGCAAATGTATTTAGAGGTATACTCAGGGCCGTCTTTAACCATCGTATCACCAAGATTAGACTGCATGGCATGACCTTCGTGCTGCATCTGTTCTTCAGTGGACGCGGCTGTCTCCGTATCGGCATCAGCATTCTTTTTTGAGGCGTTACCGCAAGAGGTTAAGGCCAATACAAGCAATAGTAATGCAGGTTTCGAAAAAAATAAAGGTGTTTTCATGAAATAAATAATTAAGGGTGAATTAAATAATTGATTAACGCATATTGAGAATAGCACTGCACCGTGGCGTCGACAAGTCGCAGCTGCATAGTAAGTTGTAACTCTTTCCATTCGACTAGCTTTTCAAAAGCAAGGCTGTTGGCTGCAAATTGAGATAAGAGCAAGGTTTCGGTTTGCTCTATTCGCATTAAACTTTCTGACTGTAACTCAAAGCTGAGTTGGGCTTCCTTTAATCGAGCAAAGGCCCTAGAATAGGTGTCTTCTAGGACATTTATTCGCTGTTGTTTTTGAAGGTCTATGCGTTCTTGCTTTAATTTATTCTGAGCCGAGACTGAACTATACTTCTTGCTAAACACCGGAATAGACAACGATACCCTTGGCATTAAGATGTCTTTACCGTTGTCGTCAAACACAAGATCTGGGCGCTGTTCTACTGTTAAAAAGTCAACACCAACAGCCAGATTTGGAAGCCGCTCTTTCTGGTTTAGCGCTTCGGCCTGGGTCACTGATGCGAATAGCTTGTCGAACTTTACAAGCTCGGGGTTATTAGAAAAATCAGGGGTCTCCGGTAAATCAACTTTAGGAAGTGGTAGGCTATCCACTACGACCAGTTCGGCTTGGGCTTCTCGATTCAACAGGTTATTAAACGCACTGCGCTCCGCGGCCAGTTGGTGCTCTAGTGTCAGCTTTTTTTGCTTAAGATCGATCAGTCGAATCTCGAGCTTGAGCATATCTGAAAGCGACGCTTTTGAGGCCTCAATGGCTGAAAGCAAACGCTCTTGGTTGAGCGCTACCCATTTGATTTGAGACTCTATTATGCGGGTCTTTGCTTGCAGGCTGTATAAGGTGTAATAAGCCTGGGCTACCGATAGGGCGAGTTTTCGTTTAGCAATGCTAAACTCAACAAATTCATTATCGGCCAACGAAGTGGCGTAGCGCTGTCGTGCAGATAGGGTTCCGAACCAAGGAAGCATCTGAGTAACTGCAAAGCGAGCGGTTTGGGCGCCAGTGCGCGTCTCGGGTTCACTGGCAAAATAGCCAAACCCTAAATCGAGGTTAGGCAAGCCACTGACCTCTTCTACTCGCTCTAACGCCAGCCGGTAGTTCAGCTCAAAGGCTTGAATCTCTGGATTGTTATCAGCGGCTAGCTGCAAATAGTCTTCTAGCGTCTGGCTCTGAGCTTTAGGCACTCCAAAAACGAGGGCGATAAAGGCAAAAAATAAAGTCTTAACGTTCATTTTTGGTGTTTTTAAGTTGCCATTCTTGCCTGTAACTGTATAAAACTGGTACGATGAAAAGCGTAATTAGAGCGATGAGCATTCCACCGAAACTAGGTATGGCCATAGGAATCATAATGTCACTTCCTTTCCCTGTACTGGTTAGAATGGGCAAAAGTGCCAAGAGGGTGGTAGCCGTGGTCATCAAACAAGGGCGTATTCTGCGCTCACCGGCTTCTATCACCTTAGTGTGTATTTCTTGCACCGTCTTAGGTGTACCTCCTCTAAAGGATTGAGTGAGATAGGTAGCCATAAGCACCCCGTCGTCTGTGGCTATTCCAAAAAGGGCAATGAATCCGACCCAAACGGCCACACTCAAGTTGACCGGACCAATTTGAAATAGCTCGCGCAGATTTTCACCAAAGAAACTGAAATTTAAGAACCACGGCTGGCTGTAAAGGCCTATAAGGATGAATCCGCCGGCAAAAGCCACAGCAATTCCAGAGAAAACCATGAGAGAGGTACTCACCGATTTAAACTGTACATACAGAATCAAAAAAATAATGGCTAGGGCCAATGGCACCACTATTGACAGTGTTCGGGCCGCTCGCAGCTGGTTTTCATAGGTGCCAGTAAAGGCGTAACTCACACCTGAGGGCACCTCTATAGCCCCTAATCGAATTTGATCTTGAATGAAGCTTTGAGCGCTTTCAACCACCTCAACCTCTGCGTAGCCAGCTGCCTTATCGAATAGCACATATCCAACTAAAAAGGTGTCTTCACTCTTTATAGCTTGAGGGCCTTTTTCAAAACGAATATCGGCTAATTGCCCCAAACGAACGCGCTGGTTTGCATTACTATCTACATAGATGTCTTCTATATCGGCCACCGAATTTCTCAATTCTCGGGGATAGCGCACGCGAATGCTGTAACGCTCTCTGCCCTCTACTGATTGAGAAACAGGCATTCCACCCAAAGCGAGCTCTATGACCCGCTGAACGTCTTCAATATGCAACCCATAGCGCACAAGACGTTCTCTGTCAATATCAATTAATAGATAGGGCTTACCTACAATACGATCGGCAAATACCGAAGAGGTTTTTACCCCCTCTACCGATTTTAGAGCAGACTCAAGCTGTAAACCGAATTGCTCGATCTGCTCGAGATCTTGACCCTTTACCTTAATGCCCATGGGGGCGCGCA
Organism: Flavobacteriaceae bacterium; assembly: GCA_030834365.1. Taxonomy (GTDB): domain Bacteria; phylum Bacteroidota; class Bacteroidia; order Flavobacteriales; family Flavobacteriaceae; genus UBA3478. Next base: position 8,888 of record JAURFJ010000011.1, read on the forward strand.
TGCCTGATTGAAGCATGACTAGGCGCGTTTCAATGGGTTGCAGTTTAGGAGCCGAGGTAACTCCGGCTATTGCTGTCGCACTAACGATCTCGTTCCAGATATTATCTGTAGATTGAATATCTGGGCGCCAATTTCTAAAGTACGCTCCGTCTTTATCAGCAATGAGCAAGCTGCGGTCAATGCCCAGGCCGTCAACAATTTCAAGGGCCTGGTTAGCTGAGTCTAGTTTGTGCTCATGATTTGGGTTAAAGGCGAGCTGAGCGCTACTTAGCACAAATAATCCGTCTTGATTTACTTTGTACCGCTGTGGCTTACCGAATGCATTAAGCTGGTATTCTGGGTAATACTGAATCACATTTTCAAACATAGAGAGCGGAGCGGGGTCTAAGGCCGACTCAATACGCCCCGACTTGCCAACGACGATTTCCACCTCTGGAATGGCAGCTACCGCTCTATCAAGCTGTTGTAAAATGCGCCTATTCTCAGAGACACCCGCGTGCGGCATCGAGGTGGGCATTAACAAGAAAGACCCCTCGTTGAGCGATGGCATAAACTCTTCTGGAGTTTGGCGCATGATGGCGTAACCCACGAGCAGCAGTGCCAGCGGAAGCGATAAAAAGGTCAATTTGTTAGAGAGCGCCCAGCCCAAAATAGCGGAATAATAGCGCTTAAAGAGGTAAAAGGTAACTAGAACAACAGCACACAAGAAGGCCACGAAAATATAATTAATGACCAAACTGCGATCAAATCCTAGAGGCCTCCAGTAATGCGCCAAAAAACCTAAAATGGTGAAAACGGTGAGCCCAATGTTCAAACGATTATGCAGCTGTTCACTTATGCGATCGGTGGTCGTTAAAAATTGAAGGGCAGCAAAAACAACGAGTACTAGGGCTGCCCAGTAGCCGTATATCAGCCCTGCAACACCTAAGGCTGCTAAGCCTATATTGACCGCAAGTTTTATTAAACTGGCTTTTTTAGGACGTTTAAATACCGCTACGGCAAAAGTAGGAATCAAAAATAGCGTCACCACAACTGCTGCAAGCAAGGCAAACGTTTTTGTGAAGGCTAACGGGCTAAAGAGTTTACCCTCTGCCCCAGTTAGGGTAAACACTGGAATAAAGCTGATAATAGTGGTGAACACCGCAGTGACCAAGGCTCCTGAAACCTCAGTTGTAGCGGTGTAAACAACCTCGTCGACCGACTGATCTGCTTTGCGGTTTTCAAGATGATTGAGAATATTCTCCGATAAAATAACCCCGAGATCAACCATGGTTCCGATGGCAATGGCAATACCTGACAGGGCGACAATATTGGCGTCTACCCCAAAGAGCTTCATGGCAATAAAAACAAACAATATGGCCACCGGAAGTAATCCAGAGATCAGCATCGAGGCCCGAAGGTTGTACACCATGACAACCACGATCAAAATAGTGATCAGGATTTCTAGGATAAGGGCTAGACTTAGGGTGTCTAGCGTTTCGTAAATCAAACCACTTCTGTCGTAAAACGGAACCACCGTGAGTTGAGAGAAAGTGCCGTCTGCTAAGGTCTTAGAGGGTAAGCCTACGCTGAGCTCACCGAGCTTGTCTTTTACGGAGCCAATCACTTGAAGCGGATTGGCTCCGTAACGTGCAACAACAACTCCGCCCACTACTTCTACCCCTTCTTTATCAAGCATTCCTCTCCTTTCGGCGGGGCCTAATGAGACCTTGGCCACATCACCTACGCGTGTAGATTTAAATTGGTCGCTGCGCAAAACCACATTTTCTAAATCGTCGATCGACTGCACATAACCCAGACCACGCACGAGGTATTCGACACTATTAATCTCTAGGGTTTGAGCGCCTACATCTCGATTGCTCTGTTGAACCGCTCTAGCCACCTCAGAAAGGGTCACATTGAATACTTTGAGGGCCTCAGGATCTACATCGATCTGATACTCTTGCACAAAGCCTCCTATAGAGGCCACCTCTGAAACCCCAGAGGCTGATGCCAGTGCGTATTTAAGGTAGTAATCTTGAACACTGCGAAGCTCACCCAGGCTCCACCCACCGGTGGGCTTTCCTTGAGGGCTTCGGCCCTCAAGGGTGTACCAAAATACCTGACCCAAAGCGGTGGCGTCGGGCCCGAGGGCTGGGGCAACCCCGGTAGGAAGTAAGTTATCTGAGAGTGAATTGAGCTTTTCTAAGATGCGGCTTCGACTCCAATAGAAGTCTATATCTTCCTCGAAGATTACGTAGATGCTCGAAAAACCGAACATTGAAGAACTTCGAACAGTCTTTACCCCCGGTATTCCTAATAGTGAAGAGGTAAGCGGATAGGTAATTTGATCCTCTATATCCCGAGGTGATCTCCCAGGCCATTTGGTAAATACGATTTGCTGGTTCTCACCAATATCTGGAATAGCGTCTATAGCCACCGGATCACTACCTACCCAATTCGATTCAGTGATTAGGGGAAGCGACCGCAATCCCCAAAGCAGCAAAACAGCTAATAGTAGGTAGGCGAAAATTTTATGGTCGAGAAAAAACTTAATGCTTTTATTGAGCATAGCTGACTGATTTAATAGGCACAAATAATTAGGAACAGAAGCCAAATGCCTGGGCACTTGACACCTAAAGCGCTATTAAATCAAATGAGAAAAACCTGCTGAAGCAGCTGAATGTCTTCGAAAATGGGGGGCGGATGATAGGTTGGCAGTGCAATCACCTCAAGGGGCTGAGGCGAAAAGGGTTTAAAGTCATAGCCCACTGAATGGATAAACACAACAGGAGCCTGATCAAAAGCGTATTCGAAAACCGATGATTTCAGATCATCTTGCCCCGTTAGGGTGAAGCGTTCGTCTTCGCAGCAATGGTTCTCAGCGCCCATAACCATTCCGCAGCCATCTGCCTCAGAAAAAAAGGCAACACTGACTACATGACCCATGCAAAGATGCTTCTCTACTGTCCACGACACCGTAGAGGCCAATACTAAAAGGCCCATGGTCACCGAGAAAAGATTAGACAGTATCGTCTTCATGTCGGTAAAAGTACAAAATATTCAATTTGAACAGATTAGGTGACGCTAGTTATGCCTTATAACTTTTAAGCATTGCATTTACAAAGCGATCAATTTCTTCATCTGTACCTGTGCTAATACGGCACCAATCATAAAATGGAGGAAAAGGTCTTCCTACCCGAACTCCAAGCTCTAATAATTCAGGTCCAAGCTCTCTTATATCCCGTTTACTCTCAAAGAAGACAAAGTTGGTACTTGAGGGCACATAAGCCAAGCCTAAATAATTCAATAAATCGTAGATACGCATTTTAGACTCTTTTGTTTTTTTCAAAGAAAAATGATAAAACTCTTGATCTTCCAATGCCGCTTCTGCAGCTGCGATGGCCAAAACGTTACTCATCGCCACTAAGTTTTTACGAATCTCTGCGGCGATTGATGGCTTAGCAATAAGGTACCCAATACGCGTACCTGCCAATCCGTAAACCTTCGAAAAGGTTTTGGAAACAATCACATTTTCGCCTTTTCGTACAAGAAAATCCATTGAAGGATAGTCGGGGTCTTCAATAAAGTCGTAGTAGGCTTCGTCACTAAAAACAATAGCCTTTTGACTAGCCGTTTCGCAAAAATCTAGAAGTCTATTTTTCTCAACTACAGTACCTGTCGGGTTATTCGGATTACAGAGAAAAATTAGTTTGGTATTAATCCCTATTCGATTCTCGATCTCATCTAGGTTGTATCCTTTTGATTCATCTACATCTACCCAATTAACAGTTGCTCCCCATTGTTTGGCGAAGTCCATCATGGCCAAAAAAGTGGGTGCTGCAGATATAATTTCACCACCATTATGAGCAAATGTGAGACCTGTAAGTTTTAATCCTTCTGTTGATCCTCCAGTTATAATTATACTCTCAGGGTCTACACCGTGTTTTTTAGCAAGCTTGACAGCTAATTGATCACTGTACTCATAAGGATATCTGCATGCGTGGTCGAAGGCTTTAAGAATAGCCTTTTGTACCACTTTAGACGGACCATAAGGATTTTCATTTGAGCTAAGCCTTACAATCGGGTCAAGATCCCTGGGATTAAACCTTTCTTTTTCAAATGAAGTTAACAGCGTTGAAGGGGCCATTAACAACCCCCCCATACCTAAGGACGAACGTAACCAATCTCTTCGCGTTTGGGCCATATTAACAGAGTTTAAGAAGAACAAAAAAGCATAAACAAAGTACTTCACTTAAGGAAGGGCGTGGCCTTCAATATGCACTTTGTTTATGCTAAAAATAATTTGGTAAGAGTTAAGATACGTAAAATCAGTGAATTAAAAAAATAGGCTCAACGCAAAGGTTAAACTAACTGACCAATAAACTCAGTAAAAGCACTACTATAAGCCCTGTCAATCCAAGTACGGTGGTCATCATGGTCCATGAGCGGTAGGTCTGGTGCTCGTTGAGTTTCAAATACTGACTCACTAACCAAAACCCTGAGTCATTAACGTGAGAAAAAACAGAGGCTCCAGAGGCGATAGCCACGGTGATTAAAGCTAAGGCGAATGAAGAATAACTCGCATCAGTAGCCAACGGAGCCACAATTGACGCGGCAGTAATCATGGCCACTGTCGAAGAACCTTGAAGCACGCGAACTAATGCAGCCACGCTAAAAGCAACCACAAAAATCGAAAGGTCAGCACGCGCAAATCCCTCGGCAATTTCTAATCCAATCGAAGAATCGATGAGTAATTGCTTCAGTACTCCGCCGGCTCCAGTCAGTAAGATGATGGTTCCAGCCGGTTCCATTGACTTGGTGGCCACCTTTAGAAGACTTTGTTTACTGTGATTTTCGCCTAGTCCAAGAAAAATCCACGCGAGTAGGTTAGCCAAAATGAGTGCCGCAAACGGATGTCCGATAAACGCTATCACCCTTTTAAGGTCTTCAGTCATTGGCCAAACTTCAAGCTTTGCAAGGGCAGCCAAAACGATGAGCACTATGGGTACAAATACAATGGCCAAAATCTTGATGATTGACGGATAGTTTAGACACTGCTCTTGAGAAATCTCCCCCTCTACAGCTATAAAGATCTTAGTAGAGATGTATCGTCCATAAAAGATACCCGAAACAATAGCCGCGGGCATACCCACCAAAAATCCAACCAGAATCACCATGCCTAAGTCGGCACCCAAAATGCTCGCCACGGCAATGGGTCCGGGGGTAGGTGGGATAAAAGCATGGGTTACCGCCAATCCGGCCAAAAGGGGAAGCGCGAAATACAGCAAAGACTTTCTGGTGCGCTGCTGCAGCGAATACAACAAGGGAACCAAAAGAATAAAGGCCACGTCGAAGAAGACCGGAATGGCGATGATAAATCCGCTAAAAAGCATCGTCCACGAGGCGTTCTTAAGGCCAAACCGCTCAAGCAAAAAACGCGAAAGGGCCTCAGCAGACCCTGTGATTTCAAGTAGTGATCCAAAAATGGCCCCCAGACCCACTATGGTGGCCACATAGCCCAACGTACCGCCCATACCCTTCTCAATTATCTGAAAGATGGCCTCGGCCTTGAGCCCCAAGAGCAAACCAATGGCTATGGTCGAAATCAACAACGAGAGAAAGGCCGGAAGCCTAAACCTCAAAATAAGCAGCAGCAACAGGGCTAGCCCCAAAAAAAGGGCTACCAGTGAATTCACCTCTATCATTTGGGCCAGGGGTAAAAGGTTAAGTTTTCGGCAGATTGCTTCAAGTACACCCCATGCGCACCAAAATAATCACGCTGGGCTTGAACAAGGGCAGCCGACGACTGTTCTTGTGTTAACTGCTGGTAATAGATAAGGGCGGCTTGCATGCTACTCAAGGGCAAATCGTTCTCCATGGCTGCAGAGATCACCTTCTTCACTGAAGGTTTCTGAGCAAAAAGTTCCTCTCGAGCGGCCTTATCGAATAGGACCGAAAGTTGACCATTAACCTTGGGCATAAGCTGCTGCAAAAGCGTTGATCTTATAATACAACCCGAAGACCAGACCGCACAGAGATCTGATAGATTGACCTTCCAACCCAATCGCTCAGAGAAGGCTGCGATCATTTCGAAATGCTGGTAGTGATTGATAATTCGGGTAAAGGCGTAGGCCTGTTTCAATTCGTCAGGGGATACCGAAACTGCCTCTAAAGAGCGCTCAGCGTACTGGGCAAGTTCTTGGCGCTGGGCCTTTTTATTGGAAATAAATCGAGCAAAAAGCGCCGAAGCGACCATAGATAGCGGAGCGCCCCATAGTGCTCCTTCGACTAGTGTCGCCGCCCCGGTTTGATTGTAAGCGGCGCGATCGGCTATGCGATCAATCACATACCCTTGCTCGTTTTTCGTTCTTAAAATGCGGCTAGTAATCTCAAGCAGGTAACTCTGTTGACTAGAGCCATTCCACGCTTCCAAAACCTGAGCAATGGCATCGTAATCTAAGCCCATAAGGGTATACATAAACTCAAAAGCCTCAGCTATGGCCTGCATTTCGGCATACTCAATGGCGTTGTGAACCATTTTCACAAAATGCCCTGATCCGCCCGGTCCGATGTGCTTAAGGGCCAACTGACCCGAGGGGGTCTTGGCGGCTATTGATTTCAAAAAGGGCTCGGCAAGCGCGTATGCCGATGGCGTGCCCCCGGCCATGAGTGAGGCCCCATTGAGCGCTCCTTGCTCTCCGCCCGACACCCCCAAACCAAGCATATTTATTTTGTGAACGTTAAGCATACTCATGCGCCTTTCGGTGTCTAGGTAGTGGGCGTTTCCGGCCTCAATGATTAAATCGCCCGGCTGCAGCAAAGGCCGAAGCTCGGCGATGAGCTCATCTACCGCAGGCCCAGCAGTAACCATGAGCACGATCTTACGCGGCTGTTCTAGTGAGGCCACAAAATCGCTCAGCTCTTCATAGGCTGCCGCCTGGCGCAACTCTTCAAACTGCTGGGTCAGAGCCAGTGCTACGCCTTCTTCGCTTCCGCTAATACGGCGGTTGTAGAGCGACAAGCTATGCCCATTTTTGGCCCAGTTTCTGGCCAAAGACCTACCCATGACTCCCATTCCGACAATACCTAATTGCTTCTTCATAACTGGCTGAGTATATACTTCACTTGCTGTTCTGGCGTCTGATCGATTGCGACAATCAAGGCCTCTTCTGGAGTCTCAAGATCGTTAAATTGAGAAGATAATAGCGACGGCGGCATGTAATGCCCTGACCGACTTTCTAAACGCTCGCGAATTTGATCGAAACTGCCGCTTAAGAATACCCACTTGATCGGATTGTTTTCTTCTAAAATAGCCCGATAGCTGGCCTTAAGGGCCGAGCAGGCCAAAACCAGATGACCCTCTCTCGGCTCAAGGCAGAGCGTATTGAGTCTTTTTAACCAAGGTGATCTATCCAAATCGTCAAGGGCTATGCCCGATTGCATTTTTTGCTTGTTCTCGATCGGATGGTAATCATCAGCATCCACAAAACGAGCACCTAGGGCATCGGCCAACAGCTTGCCAACGGTGGTCTTGCCGCTTCCGCTTACTCCCATAATTACGATTACCTCTTGCATGCTTTTACGTGGCTCAAAGTACTTATTTTCTGCAGACTTAACGCAGTAAGAGCTTTACCGATTGGTCTCTTGAACACCCTGCAAGTCGGTCTAAACTTTCATCGCTGAGAACAAGTATTCTGGGGTATCCTCCGCTAACCTGCGCATCGCGATGTAAAACAATACACTCTCCTGAAGGGGTCAATTGAACTATTCCGGGAAAGACCGCACAAGAGCTAATGCTTTCAGTTGATTTTTTTAAATGAGTCGAGGGTAATAACCGATAGCCCATTCGGTTAAAATCAGCCACCTTAAACTTAAGCTGAGCAATTAGGTTGGGTTGCAGTAAAAAATGAAATTCTGGACCCCTCTGCGCCTCTAGAACAAATTCTTTTGCGGCCCCAACTGAAGGCGTTTCAGAAAATGAATTCGGTTCAAAATGCTCATGCGAATCATAGGCCAATTGCTGACCCTTCTGTAATCTAGGATGCTCAAATAGCGACGGATGCATTGAGCGACTATTCAGAATACATTCGGTCTGAAATCCGCCCTTAACCGCCATGTAAGTGTAGACCCCTTCTGTGCTGCGACCTATAAAAAGCTCATCACCCGCCTTGGCCCTATGAACCGGGCCACTTGAAAGAGCCAAACCATTAAGTCTAGCTTCTTTGGCTGCGCCAGAGAGGGTGAAAAAGGTAGGGGTGTGAAAGCGGTAGACTCCTCCAATCTGGCCGATTTCAAGGGCCGCGTCGTTTGGGTGATTGCCTAATCGCGCATTGGCCTCGGCAAAGGCCTTTTTATGCATCGCGCCAGAAACGGCGACACCTAGCGATCTTAAACCGAAACGTCCGAGATCTTGAATGGTATCAAAAAGTCCAGCGCGGATTATCTCGAGCATGACAACAGTCGTTTTCGGTCATCAATTTGCATCCAGGCCTGAGACCATTCGTTTAATTCTTGCTTAGTAACCGACTTAAAACGCAGCTCGTCTCCCACATTCATAAACATTGGAGGCTGACTGCGGTGGTCAAAAAGATCAAAAGCAGTTTCTCCGAGCACATGCCAGCCTCCACTGGTTTCAACCGGGTACACCCCAGTTTGGCCACCTGCAATGGCTACTGACCTTGGCGGTACGCGAAGCGCGGGGGTGTTCTTACGTGATACGTGCAGCGATTTTGGCAGACCTGAAGCGTAGAAAAATCCGGGCAAAAAACCGAAACCCTCAATAGTATAGGTTTGCGACTGGTGCTGCTCTATAATCTGCTGAGTGCTTAAACCAAGCTGAAGCGAAAGGGCCTCAAGGTCAGCGCCGTTGTAATGTACAGCCAGCTCCCAGCAATGGGGTTTATCGATCTCGCTCAAACGAAAACCACTCAGAAATTCTTCAATATCCGTTTGATTATTCGAGATATCTTTTTCGAAAAGGGTGAGGCTACCATTCACAGCCAATATATCTAGATACTGGCCAAAATGCGTTCTTAAGCCACTCATTATTTGCCTTAAAAACAAGGGGGTTAATCCTTGAAATTCAAGAGTCAAGACATCTTGACCAATAGGGTATGTGCGAAACTTAAGCCCCATGAATAGTCTGAAGAATGTGTTGCGTATTGGGGTGATCTGAATGCACACAAAAGGTATGGGCGTCTACAGCGTGTTTCTGCTGATTTACATCGATTAGGTATCCCTCTTGCATCAATCGAAGCTGTGTTAGACATTCTTGGGCTGAATGAATCACACCACGAGGGTCACTACGAGAGACCAATTGACTCGCATTGAGATACCTGCGGTCGATAAAGTATTCATAGGTACAGTGAAACCCTTGATCTTCAGCACACTGAGCCAAGGCTGAATGCTGCTGTACATAGAGGGTTTTATCGTTCATAAATGGGGCTATGGCCGATAAAAAGTTTTCGGAAAGTGCTTGATCTTGGGCTAGATCATTGTAGAGTGCTCCGTGGGCTTTTAGGTGCGTCCATTGCAGACCCAGCTCTTCTATTTGCGACTGAAACAAATCGAGCTGTTCGGTGAGAGCTCCTTTTATGGCTTCTTTATTTAGGCGCATAGAGCGGCGACCGAAGTGCATTTTGTCTGGGTAAGACGGATGCGCCCCAAGCTGCAAGCCCAATGCAGTTCCCATTTCGAGCGTCTGCTTAACCGATTCGACTGAGCCCGCATGCCCTCCGCATGCAATGTTAAGCGCGTGAACATAGGGATAGAGTGGGCGTTCATCGACCAATCCTTCTCCGGCGTCTAGGTTGATATGTAACGGTTTTCTATTCACGAATCACACGAGAGTTTTATAAAGTGCCATGCCCCCTAATAGCAGGGTAAACAAGACTAAAAGTGACCCTATAGCGCGCTGAAAAGGGCTGTTTGCATAGGCACCCATCACAGATGCCTTAGATGAAAGTATGAGCAGAGTAGAAGCGATTATAGGCAATAAAAGACCATTGGCGATTTGAGCGAATTTGATAATCTCTACCGGGGCACTTCCGACCAAAGCGATGATGAATCCGATCAAGAAAACAGCTACACTCGAATAACGAGAGCTGTACTTGTGGTCATAGGGGGTTGATTTAAGTACCGATTGAGCCACCAATCCGGCTGCAAGCGGAGCGGTGATTGAAGAAGTGAGCCCAGCTGCAAAGAGTCCGAATCCAATAATAAATCGACTAGCTTGGCCAAAAGAGGGCTCGAGTAAAGCGATGAGGTCGACTACAGAGCGAATGCCATCGGCCTGAACCGAGGCGGCAGTGATTAAAATGGCCATAGAAATGAGTCCGCCCACGGCAATGCTTACTGCTGTATCTATTCTCAGTGCCTTTAACCCAGAGATATGCGCATGCGATCGATTGACTAATGAGGTGTGTAGAAAAAGATTGTATGGAACCACCGTGGTTCCTACAAGCGCAATAACCATAAAAGTATTTTCAGTTGTTAGACTAGGTAATAGACTGGCTCTTAAAATGTTAATAAAGTCTGAGCCTAGGGTGATTGCTGTGATGGTAAATGAAACCCCCATTAGAAAGACCATGAGTATCAGAAAACGCTTAATGGCCTCAAAGCGCTCGTTCCATAAAAAGAAAAGCACCATAGCACCTATGATCAGCAACATCAAAAACTTGTGCTGATCGGTTGCTGTTAGCGACTGCAGGCCTAAGAGTGTGCCGCTTAAATTTCCGCCCTGATAAACCGAATTACCGAAAAAGATGGCAACAAGTATAAGACCCAAGATGAGTGATCGCCAAAAACGATGGCTAATATGTTTCTTGATGATCTGATCTAAATCGGCCTTTAATACCCAGCCCATGCGCGCAGCGACCTCTTGAAAATAATAGGTAATAAAAATCGAAAGTGTAAGTGCCCAAAGGAGTTCTATTCCGAAATCTACTCCGGCCATGGCGCATGTAGTTACGGTTCCCGGACCTATAAATGCCGCGGCGACAAAAATGCCGAAGCGTTTCGATTTAGGAGGTGATTTGCTCAAGACTTTGGATTAAAAGGCATAGGATCTGAAGGTGTCGCTGAAACCTATCTCGAACTTACATAATTTTACAGTATGGAATCTAAAGAAGAAATCGTCAGCGACTGGCTACATCGCTACACTGGAAAACCCGCTGCAGAATTTGGAAAGTTTATCTTACTCACAAACTTCTACAAATACGTCTCGAAATTTGCACAACTCACTGGGGCGACCGTAGAGGGCAAAGATTCGGTGATGCCCTCGGCGACACATGACGGAATCAGCATTATCGATTTTGGCATCGGAAGCCCCAATGCAGCCCTGATCATGGACCTACTCATGGCGGTTCAACCCGAGGCTGTTCTTTTCTTAGGCAAATGCGGAGGGCTCAAAAAGCGCAACCAAATCGGTGATTTCATTCTTCCGATCGGAGCTATTCGTGGCGACGGAACTTCTGACGATTACTTACCTAAAGAGGTGCCCGCCCTGCCCTCTTTTGCGCTTCAGCGTGCTATTTCGTCGACTATCAAAGACAGTGGATATAGCTACTGGACCGGTACGGTCTTCACCACCAACCGTCGTGTATGGGAGCACGACAAGAAGTTCAAATCACACCTCAAAAAGGTGCGAGCCTACGCCATCGACATGGAGACCGCCACGCTATTTACCGTAGGATTCCACAATAAGATTCCGACTGGAGCGCTTTTACTAGTAACCGATCAGCCCATGGTACCAGAAGGAGTGAAGTCTATGGCTACGGATGCAGAAATCAAGGCACGATATGATGCTAATCATGTGCAGTTGGGCATTAATTCGCTCAAGCAGATCAAAGACAAGGGTGAGACCATTAGGCATTTGAAGTTTTAGCAAACCTCACATTGAAAGGAAGGGATTAGCCGCCGCTTGCGCGGCGCCTATGGTTTTGTTTTTAAAGCCCTTGCTCAAGCCAGCTTGAGACGGGCCCTAAAACACAAAACCGATGCATCACTGCATCGGTTTTTTCTATGCTTTAGTGGGTGTTAAGGGAAACAAACCGATGAGATTTTTTCTTCTAACTATACTCATTATCAGTTAGTTAAAAATTGTAATAATTTTACTTATCCCCTATGAGGGGATAATTTTGTTCCCCTAATGGGGGATAATGAATTTTTCAAACCGATTAGAGAGCAAATAAGTTCAAATAAAATGATTATTTAATCT
>JAURFJ010000120.1 GCA_030834365.1 Flavobacteriaceae bacterium
CTGGGTAGTCCAAGTGGTTTTGGGGAGAAGTTAGGAGTGGTAAGCGTCAGAGTGTAGGTGTCGCTGTGAAAGTCGAGCTTTTCACCTGTTTCCCAAGAGCGCCATACAGCACGGACAGCGCCAATGTAGTCTCGCATTCGTGGGGCGGGGGGAGTCCACGTTAGCCCATATCGACGCTCATTATGACCTTTAACCTGGCTTCCGAGCCCAAGGGCGAAACGCCCATTGCTTGCTTTATTAAGATCCCAAGCAAAATGGGCGGAAATCGTTGGGCTTCTGGGGAACGCGATTGCTACAGCAGTTCCTAGTTGTATCCGGCTAGTGGCCATAGCGGCGACAGTCAGTGGTGGGATTGGCCCATGAGCGTTTTCCAGGGCAACGATCCCATCAAAGCCAGCCGCCTCTGCAGCTTCAGAAGCATTTCTTGCCTCAATCAAATCATCGTTCGGGATGTGGAAGTAGACACGCATAATTTAGGCTGATTCCAGTAAGAGAAAATATGCCGCTTGCTCAATGCAGGACTTGAAGTCAGGGAGTGTATCTGGGGTGGAGGTCAGAGCACAATCTGAAATTCCAAAAAAGGGCTACAGGCCAGGACAGCAGGCGGTCAAATAAATACGACTAATTAAATATCTCCAAATCTCGACGCAGATTAGCTTGATTAAAGTTCTTCTCGGTTTTTTCCGCTGACTACGTAAATGACTAAATTATTTTCTTTATCTTTTGCATGGAATCTTGAGAAGGCTCAGGAGTTTCCCCATATAAATAGCACCGGAGTGTAATGCAGGTAGCAAACGAGGCGCTTCGGTTCTTTTTTATTAAAAAATTCGCTCTGTGTTTGCCACGGCGACTGATTTTGAAGTTTTTTGAAAGAATTCAGAATGTCTGTAAATTCAGCTGATCAATTGGGGGTGCTTGATCGCGCGTGGGCTCAAATAGCGCGTGCAGTCAGGGGAATGGGGTCACGCAGAAATTCAGACGAATTTTTACTTAAGCCCAGCGTCCCAAAGTCTGACGAAAGTAAACTAGTCAGTGCATTTCAGGAGTGTGTCCAACGTCGGGGTGGGGAGGTCCGAGCTCGTGCTCGTGCAGCTAGCCTTGGTCAAGCTTATCTCGGTCTGTCAAAAGATGGTCGCCAACGTTTCCTTGAAATCTTAGCTGAACGCTTTGATATCGAAGATACTAAGGTCAATGCGGTTATGGACGAAGTTCGTGCAGCGGCCGATAGCTCTTCTCGTGTTAGAGCGGAGGAACGGTTGAGAGAAGCGCTTGAGCCGCCTCGCATCGAAGTGCTTCGTCAATTTAATGCTTTACCAAATGGTGTAAAATTTTTAGTTGATCTGCGGGCTGATTTAATAAGGTGGCAGCGCGAAAAACCAGCTCTAAGTGGCTTGGAAAGAGACCTAAAACGACTTTTAGCAAATTGGTTTGATGTTGGTTTTCTTGAACTGAAGCAGATTGACTGGAGCGCTCCAGCGCAACTGCTAGAAAAGCTAATAAAATACGAGGCAGTACACCGCATTCGCTCTTGGGGGGACCTCAAGAAGCGCTTGGATTTTGATAGGCGATGTTATGCCTTTTTTCATCCTAGAATGCCCGATGAGCCACTGATCTTTGTTGAGGTGGCGCTTGTGAATGGTATTGCAGGGGATGTGGGGGAATTATTAAACGAGTCGCGTTCTCCCGCAGATCCAACTTCGGCTGATACTGCAATTTTTTACTCAATCTCAAATGCCCAAGCTGGTCTTGCGGGTATTAGCTTTGGAGACTTTCTCATAAAACGTGTGGTTGCTTCATTATCTAGTGAGCTGCCAAACATAAAAACTTTCGCCACATTATCACCTATACCTGGTCTTCGTGCCTGGATGCGGAGCGAGTCCAGTTCTGCTGCAGGAACCCTACTGTCTGATGACGAAAGAATTGTTCTTCAAGGTTTTCTGGCGACAGCTAATAATAAACCTGTAGCGGATCCAAAAATAAATACATCGTCGGCACATGGGGAGGATAAAACAGGCGATAGGCAACTCATAGAACGTGCACTTGAAATACCGGATTGGCAAAAAAAACCAGATATCGTTCAAGCTTTGGAGCAACCACTAAAGCGTTTGGCTGCTGATTACCTTTTCAACAGTAAGCGCACAGATGGACGTGCGCTTGATCCGGTCGCTCATTTCCATCTCTCAAATGGAGCGCGCATGGAGAGATTAAATTGGGCAGCTGACCTCTCGGAAAATGGTCTTAAGCAATCTGCCGGCATAATGATTAATTATCTCTATAAGTTGTCAGAGATTGATGAGAATCACGAAGCCTATGCAGCGCCTAATCGTCGAATAATCGCTTCAACTGCAGTCAAAGCGTCAGCCAAACATTAAGCGATTTTTTGGGATTCTGCGGAAAATATGATGAGAAAACCCTCGTCTGTTATAAGGGTAATGGTTCGCCATATTTAGTCTGTTTTAGGGCAAAGCTTGATTTGATGCTCGCAACTCCTTCAACGCGGGTTAAGCGTTCCATAAGGAACTGGTGGTAGGCATTGAGATCAGGTGCTACGACGCGAAGAAGATAGTCAGCGTCGCCGGTCATAAGGTGACATTCAACTACCTCAGGCCAATTGTTAATAGCTGTTTCGAAACGATCCAGATTAGCCTCAATTTGCCGCTCCAGAGTTACCTGAAGGAAAACACTGATAGGAAGGCCAACCTCAGCTTCGTCGACCAATAGCCTTCGACCTCGGATGATACCATTCGTTTCCATAGCTTTGACCCTGCGGAGGCAGGGCGAAGGAGAAAGGCCGACTTTGTTGGCTAGCTCTACGTTAGTTAGGCTGGCATCTTCCATAAGTGCGGAAAGAATTTTTCGGTCAAATTGGTCTAAGCCATTTTTTGGCATAAAATTTCCATTTTAAGAAAATATACGATCATTTATGTCGTTATATAGTGATTTTTAACATCAAAAAACAAGAAAACTTCCTTGCTTAAACTGTATCTTGAGAAAGATAACATGGAGCACAGCCATGCCGGATGGGGTCGCTTTTTTAGCCTCTGAGAAAAAAACCGAACTTCTCGAAGTATTGGCGAAGAGAGCTCTTTGGCTTTCGAGCTGGACAATACATCATGCTAACCACATCCGAGAGAATCGGGGCGGGGTCAAAGTAGGTGGACATCAGGCGTCTTCGGCGTCATGTGCCCAAATCCTAACGTCACTTTATTTTCACGCCTTGCGGCCCGAGGATCGTGTTGCAGTCAAGCCTCACGCAAGTCCTATCTATCACGCAATACAGTATATGATGGGCCGCCAAACTAAGCAGAAGTTGGTTGATTTTCGCGCGCTTGGTGGCGCTCAGGCTTATCCCTCTCGCACAAAAGATGTTGATGATGTCGATTTTTCGA
>JAURFJ010000121.1 GCA_030834365.1 Flavobacteriaceae bacterium
ACGTTGCGCTGAATGATGGTCTCAAATACCATGTCAGCGAAGTGCTTTCTAACCTCTTCGACAACTTGATTAGAGAGTCTAAGACGAGAGTCAAACATAGTCAGTAGCATTCCTTCTATATCTAGATCTTTATTGTAAAGCTTTTGAACACTTTTAACCGTGTTTAAAAGTTTTCCCAGGCCTTCAAGCGCGTAGTATTCACATTGAATCGGAATGATGACCGAATCGGCTGCGGTTAAGGCATTCAAGGTCAATAATCCAAGTGAAGGGGCGCAATCGATAATGATGTAATCGTATTGATCTTTAAGTGGTCTGATGACCTCAGCCAACATGAATTCCCGATTTTTCTTTTCTACCAACTCGATTTCAATAGCCACCAGATCAATATGTGCAGGCACCAGTGAAACATTGGGAGAATTTGCGGGCACAATCACCTGTTCTGGAGTCGCTGTATGCTCTAAGAGCTGGTAGGTTCCGACTGACACACTCTCTACGTCAATACCCAAGCCTGAACTTGCATTAGCCTGTGGGTCAGCATCAATGAGAAGCACCTTTTGTTCGAGTGCGCCCAAAGCCGCACTCAAGTTTACTGAAGTGGTCGTTTTGCCAACTCCGCCTTTTTGGTTTGCAATCGCAATAATCTTACCCATAGTGAAATATAGAGTGTTCTAAAATACAATAACTGTCTACAGTGCCCAATAAGCCTAAGGCTAAATTGTTAACAAATGCTTAGAATTCAGACGGATTAACGCTGTCGCTATACTCTATAATAAAGAGGTCTTCGTTATCTCGCTTAAAGAGATAATGTTCTCGTGCGTAACGCTCTTTTTCTAAGGAGTCTTTGAATTTTCTAAGTAATACAGAGTCAGACTGAATCTCCTTTTCGAGGTAGTGTTTTTCTTGTTCCAACGCCTTTATTTCTTGTCTTAATTGCCACTGAATCAGTACTGAATTCGCATCAAAAAATAGCATCCAGACCAAAAAAAATACCCCAATTAGCACGTAGAGGTTAGTCAACCATTTTGAAGATCTAATCCTTTTAAACGGCTTCATGTGCACAACTGTTTAATAGCTAACGACAAAAAGCGTGCGGCAACAGAATAGTCGTCGTTGTTGTTGATTACTATGTGAGCCATTTTGCGCGCTTTAGCCACGTAGGTATCATGCATGGGCTTCACTTGTTTGGTGTACCGTGAAAAGGCCGTTTCAAGATCGTGCCCCCGCTCTGTGGTATCTCTTCGTATGCGTCTGAGCAATCGATGATCTTGGTCAGTATCTACGTAGATCCAGAGATCGACTAGATTAAAAAGGGTGCTGTTGTTCATCAGTAAAATACCCTCTAGCAATAGGGCTTTAGACGGATGGATCTGCTCTGTTTTTGAGTCACGCGTTTCGCGCACAAAATCGTACACCGGAACCTCTACCGTGTACCCCCCTTTTAGGGCTTTCAAATGCGAAATGAGCAGTTCGTAATCGAAAGCATCTGGGTGGTCGTAATTCGTTTGCCTCCTTTGTTCGGGGGTAAGCTGATCCTGAGCGTGGTAGTAGCGATCTTGAGAGAGCACCTGCAAGTCTTCTGTGCTTGATTTTTTAAGCGTACTTACCAGTGTACTTTTGCCGCTTCCCGATCCGCCAGTTATACCAATTATAAACACGCTGAATTTATTAGGATTAGGTTTTTATTCAATAGAGTTCGTGACTAAAGTGCCCGCGCAAGAGTCTTTTGAGGCCCCCGTTACACTACTTAACACATTAATCTCATTTCGAACTCGAAGGTACCCCATAAATGCAAAAATCAAGGCTTCTTTATAGTCAACTAATTGTTTTTCCGGTAGTTCTATAGAAATCTGTTCAGATACTGTGTTGCGTAATTTGTTGATTGCAAAGGTGTTGTGAGCGCCTCCGCCTGTAACCAATACGCGTAGCTGCTTTCCTTTTTTATGCGTTACTAATTGCGCTAAAACCTGTCGAATTTGACTCACATTGTGTTCGATGACGGTGCAGGCTAAATCGGCAATCAAACCTTCGACGGCACTGATGAGCGGAAAGAAGGCGTCATGGTACCATTCTTTACCTAAAGATTTAGGCGCATCGCGCCTAAAATAAGGTAAGGCATTGAGTTGTTCATATAAATCAGGTAGCAGGGTTCCGGTGGCGGCGATTTTGCCGCCTTCATCATAAGCCAAACTCATCGGCTTGACCAGATCGTTTAACGGGGTGTTAAACATGCCAATGTCAAAAGCCTTGCGCTGGCCCTTCTCAGTATATGAAATGTTAGATATGCCGCCTAGATTAAGGCAGGCGTCGTAGTCATCAAACAAGAGTGCATCACCGATAGGTACTAAGGGCGCTCCCTGGCCTCCCAATGCCACGTCGTAGGCTCTGAAATCGTAAACAACAGGTATGTTTAATTGATTGAAATAATTTAGCCCGTTACCAATTTGCCGGGTTATCCCTCTTTCGGGTTGATGAAAAACGGTATGCCCGTGGCTAGATATCAAGTCGATGGGTTGGCTCACTTGCTTGCTGAATTCACTAATGGCTTGTAGTACGATTAGATCGTAGGTGTCTTCAAGCTTCTTTAAATCAGACTCCTTCATAGTATGGGCTTGTCTTAGTTGCTCTATGAAGCGGGCCGGGTATTTGGTGGTATGAGATGCAGTGATCGAGTAGGTGTAGCTGGCCCCTTCTTTTCTGAACGAAACGCAGCAGAGGTCTAGCCCATCAAACGAAGTTCCTGACATGAGTCCGAGTACAGTCATGCCCTAAAAGTAGTAGATATTCGCTCTTTTTCGATGTAGATTTGTTTTATGAGTTTTAAGAAAACAACCGAATCTGATTCGTTGCATCACAATCTTCACGAAAAAAGTACGCGTGATTTGCTTCAAGGAATTAATCAAGAAGATCAAAAGGTGGCCTCGGTGGTGCGCGCTTGCATTGATCAAATCGAGCCCTTTGTCGAGGAGTTGGTTGCTCGCTTTTCTTTGGGCGGACGCCTATTTTATATTGGAGCAGGTACCTCGGGTCGCTTAGGTGTTGTGGATGCCTCAGAAATTCCGCCAACCTTTGGTTTGGATCACGGTCAGGTTATAGGGCTTATAGCGGGCGGAGATAACGCCATTAGAAAAGCGGTAGAGTTTGCAGAAGACGACTGGAATCAGGCATGGAAAACCCTTGAGTCCTATGAAGCGAGTACATTAGACACCGTGGTGGGCATTGCGGCTTCGGGAACCACTCCTTACGTGGTAGGAGGGGTTCAAAAGGCTAAAGAAAACGGACTACTCACCGCCTGCATTACCAATAACAAAAACAGCCCACTC
>JAURFJ010000122.1 GCA_030834365.1 Flavobacteriaceae bacterium
AGAACGCTCATTGAGCAACTCCTTGCTGAACTCAAAAAGCTGATAGCTGATGTCAAATGACTTTGATTGTTCGATCTGCTCGAAGGTCATTGCGCGGAGCAGACTTTTTAAGACAGGGTCTTCTTGAATTTGATCGATGAGGCGCTCTATGGCCTCTTTGAGGTAACTATGCGGCTCTAAGGTGACTTCAAATCCGGGGTTTAGCGCCAGGTCTAGCGCAAAACTGCGAATAAGCTTGTGGGTGAAGGCGTCAATTGTGGTCAGCTCAAAGGCCGAATAGTTGTGCAAGATCTCTTTCAGCAGAGTTTTTGAACGGCCTCGAATGTGCTCTATACTTAGAGACAGGCCCTCGCTAAGCTCTTGGAGTAGGCCTTCTTTGACCGGATCTGATTGGTCGCTTCGGTGTGCGAAATAATGCAGGCTAGAAAGCACGCGCTCTTTCATCTCTGCGGCAGCCTTGTTGGTAAAAGTAATGGCCAAAATGTGTTGAAAAGGCCGGCTACTGTTAGATCGAAGTAGCAGACTGAGGTAGGTTTTGGCCAGCGTGTAGGTTTTTCCTGAACCCGCCGCGGCGCTGTAGATCTGAAAGGGGGCCTCTTGTAACATCTGCTTAATGCAAAATACACACTTTAGCCTTATTTTTGTAGAACTACTCACCTTAAAAACAGAAACATATGTCATTTGAATTACCCAATTTGCCTTATGCCCATGACGCGCTTGAGCCTCATATCGACGCCCGCACCATGGAAATTCACCACGGAAAACATCACGCCGGATATACGGCTAAATTGAATGCCGCTGTTGAGGGAACAGCTCTTGAGGGTAAATCGATCACCGATATTCTCAAGAACTTAGATATGAGTAACGGTGCCCTCAGAAACAACGGAGGGGGCTACTACAATCACAATCTTTTTTGGGAGGTAATGGCGCCTAACGCAGGCGGAAACCCAACCGGAGAGCTCGCCACGGCCATAGACAAGGCATACGGATCATTCGAGGCCTTTAAAAACGCTTTCAGTAACGCTGCGGCTACTCAATTTGGTTCTGGATGGGCGTGGTTATGTGTTCATAAAGGCGGAGCGGTTGAAGTATGCTCAACCCCCAATCAAGACAATCCGCTAATGCCTGGTGTTAGCTGCCAAGGGACACCCATATTAGGATTAGATGTTTGGGAGCACGCCTATTACCTTAACTATCAAAACAGACGTCCAGATTACATCAACGCGTTTTTTAGCGTCATTAACTGGGCTAAGGTTAGCGAATTCTACGCGGCAGCCAAATAAGGCGCCGTTTTAAGAGCAGCGGTTTTTTAATGCGCTAATATGCTCTTGAGCGCTTGCCCTCAAAGTAATTTACAAAAGCACGGTTGACCACCTTATGCCCACCGGGCGTAGGGTAGTCTCCTGTGAAATACCAATCCCCTTTGTTGTCAGGACAGGCCCTGTGAAGATCTTCAATGGTTTGAAAGAGGATTTTCACCGGAGCCTTCATGTCTTGAGGGCGCAGCAAATCAGAAATCTTAAGTTCGAGCTCTTCGTTGCTGAATGGAGCGTACACTTCTTTCACATAATTAGGCA
The DNA here is from genome assembly GCA_030834365.1 of Flavobacteriaceae bacterium. Lineage (GTDB taxonomy): Bacteria > Bacteroidota > Bacteroidia > Flavobacteriales > Flavobacteriaceae > UBA3478. Next base: position 1,578 of record JAURFJ010000122.1, read on the forward strand.
CCAATTTGGCCTCTTTATTTAGGCTTTCTAGGCATTTGGTATAGATCTCTTTGAGCGCTCCTTCGGTGCCCCGCTCTTTGTGTAGCTCGATCGCAGCCCTGAACGCGATAAAGTCTTCTAGGCGTGCCATATCGATTCCGTAGCAGTCTGGATAGCGTATTTGAGGTGCCGAAGAAACCACGACAATTTGCTTGGGATGTAGCCTGTCAAGCATGCGCAGAATCGACTTTTTAAGGGTGGTTCCACGAACGATACTGTCGTCAATGATCACCAGATTGTCGGTGGTTTTAACCGATCCGTAGGTAATGTCGTAAATGTGAGCCACCAGGTCGTCTCTGCTGCTGTCTTGAGTGATAAACGTTCTCAGTTTGGCGTCTTTTATGGCTACCTTTTCTATGCGGGGTCTCACCATAAGTAGTTCATCGAGCTCAGCCTCAGACAGGCTGTCACCTTTGGCGAGTATTTGAGACTTTTTAAAGGCGTTAAGCCGCGTTTGGGCCTCAGATATCATGCCTAAAAAAGAGGTCTCCGCTGTGTTTGGAATGTACGAGAAGACGCTGTTAAACAGATCGCCTTCAATGGCGTCGTAAACACGATTAAACACATATTTTCCGAGCGCTTTGCGTTCTTTGTAGATGTCTTCATCACTTCCGCGCGAAAAATAAATGCGCTCAAATGAGCAGGCCTTCTTTTCGGTGGCCTGCAAAACTTGTTCTAAGGCAAAGTCTCCAGTTTTTTTAACTATAAGCGCTTGACCCGGTTCAATCTCGTGTATGCTTTCTTTTTTGACATTAAATACCGTTTGAATGGCAGGGCGCTCTGAGGCGACCACTACGATCTCATCGTCTTTGTAGTAGTAAGCTGGGCGGATACCTGCAGGATCTCTCAGTACAAAGGCATCTCCGTGACCTATGAGGCCAGCCATGGCGTAGCCGCCGTCCCAATTTTTTGCAGCCTTGCGCAAAATGCGCGCTACATCAAGTCGCTCGGCTATGATGCTCGAGGCTTCTCGCTTAGTGTATCCTTCTCGTTTGGCGTCTTTATAGAGTTTGGCCACAGCATCGTCTAAGAAATGGCCGATGCGTTCCATCACGGTCACGGTATCAGCCATGGCCTTGGGATGCTGACCGATGCGCACGAGTTCATTGAACATCTCTTGTACATTGGTCATATTGAAGTTTCCAGCAACAATTAAGTTGCGGTGCATCCAATTGTTTTGACGCAAGAACGGGTGAACGTTTTCTATGCTGTTCTGACCAAAGGTTCCGTAGCGCACGTGTCCGAGCATCAGTTCGCCTAGATACGGAATGTGCTCTTTTAAAAAGTCTAGATCTTCGTGCTGGTCAGCATGCTCGTCGAGCACCCCCTGAATTCGGGTGTTAATTTGGTCAAAGATATCTTGAATGGGCTGCTTTTCTGCTGATCGCACTCGGGCGATATAGCGCTCCCCGGGTTGCATGTCAAATTTGATGGTTGCGATTCCGGCTCCGTCTTGGCCGCGGTTGTGCTGTTTCTCCATCATGAGATACATCTTATTTACCGCGTAAAAAGCCGTTCCGTATTTTTTCTTGTAGTATTCGAGTGGTTTAAGCAGTCGAATTAGGGCTATTCCGCATTCGTGTTTGATGGCATCACTCATGAGATAAGGGGTTTAGTCCAGTTTATGACACATTGGGTGAGTGTTCTGAAGACCTCAAGTCGTTCGTTAATTTCTTTGCGCTCAAGGGTCTCCATGCG
>JAURFJ010000123.1 GCA_030834365.1 Flavobacteriaceae bacterium
CCCCCTTTATGCAGACGAGCGACTGCTTCCTTTTGAGGAGGCGAGAGCAGTGGCATTCGATCTGGAAAACGATGGCGACATAGACTTGTTCATGGCCTCCGGAGGTGGAGATTATAAAGCACCAAAAGCTGTTTTTGACCAAGTGCTTTTGAGAAATGATGGCAGTGGCAATTTCACACGTTCTACTGACGCTTTGCCGCTATTGACCTTGAATGCCAGTACTGCCACCGCTTTGGATTATAACAACGATGGATATACCGATATTTTCGTCGGTGGAGGTGTGATACCAGGACAATATCCTAAGAATTACGAGAGTGTTTTGCTTGAAAATCGAGAAGGTGTTTTGGTCGATGTTACCGAAAGCGTGTTTCCGGCCTTAAAAGAACTCGGTTCGGTTCATGAGGCGAAATGGTATGACTTGAATTACGATGGCTACCAAGATCTGATTATTGCCGGGCACTTCAAGCCCATAGAGGTCTACCTCTATACAGAAAACGGCTATCAAAGACAGCAAACAGCCATGGATGCCATGTTGGGCTGGTTCAACACAATTGAGATTGCCGATTTCAATAACGATGGTCATTTGGACATTCTAGCAGGAAATTTAGGACGGAACAATTTTTATCAGCCCTCTAAAGAGCGCCCCTTGACCCTCTTGGCGAAAGACTTTGATGCAAACGGATCGATTGATCCGATCTTATTCGCGTACTTCAAGAATAAGGCTGGAGACTATGCCCATTATCCGGTTGCTTTTTGGGGAGACGTCAATAAGCAAAGCCCTTTATTCCGCGGAAAATTCAATTATTACGCAGAGTATGGAATGACCAATGCCGAAACGTTGTTCACCCCAGCGGAGCGCGAAGGGGCACTGCATTTAGAAATGAATTACGACCGCTCCGTACTTTTCTTAAACACAGGCACTCTTGATTTTCAACCGATTGAGCTGCCAACAGAAGCGCAATATGCCCCTATCAATGATTTCATTGTAGAAGACATTGATAATGACGGTAATCTCGACGTGCTATTGGCCGGAAACAATTATGGTAATGAGGTCTTTATAGGACATCTGGATGGTCTAAATGGCTTGGTACTTAAAGGTGACGGTTCAGGTCGTTTTAATGTGGTTTCTACCCCTGAAAGTGGATTTTTAGTGCCTTACGACGCAAAACACCTCGCAACTTTAAAGTCGGCTAAGGGCGCTACCCTTTACATAGCTTCTCAAAATAGGGAGCGCTTACGCGTCTTTATAAAAAATTAGTCTGTATGAATCGTTTAAAGGATACATTTATTGCACTCGCCCTGTCAGCCTTGTTTTTTTTGGCCCCTCAGTCGAGTTGTGAACGTGTGTCTTCTTCCTATACTGAGATTGAACCAATTATGGTTCATGAAAATGGGATGGCCTATGTCAGTATGAACGAATGCGCCAGTTGTCATGCCGATATTGTAGAAATGCATCTGCAAACGAGTCACTTTAACACATCTGGTCTTAGCGATTTTTCAAAAAAGTTAGACCTATTTGTAGAGGGAGTAAATGAAGTTCAACTTGCCGATCAGTCGGTCGGAAAGTTTGTCTATGAAGAAGGGGTAGCAAGGCAACGATGGTACGAGCGTGGCGCAACAGACCCAATCCTAGATGAGCCAATGGAGATTACTATTGGATCAGGTCATAGAGGACAATCGTTTTTGTTTTGGAACGAACAGTCGTTATACCAACATCAGGGCTCATTGATTAACGCTCGTGACCAGTGGATTAATAGTCCGGGCTATCCTTCTCGTATGATAGGAAAACGACCGATTTTTTCGCGTTGTTTAGAATGTCATGCCACCTATGCCAAGCAAGAACAAACCACTTTGGCTCGGCCTAGTAATACCTATGTAAATCGAGAAGTGCTCTTTGGCATGCAATGCCAGGTCTGTCACGGCGAGGCCATAAATCATGTGCGTCATCATCGCCAAAACCCAGAAGAGATTGAAGCGCAGTATATCTTGAAATACAGTGATCTAACTCAGAAACAACGTATTGACGCCTGTGCCTTATGCCATTCGGGTACCCGCGCAGCAAAGTGGGATCCAGAGGCGCGTAACTTTATCCCTGCTTTTTCTTTTCAGGTCGGAGACGATTTAGACGCCTTTTTTGAACCCGACAAAATTGATGAAAAGGCACTTGAAGCTGCTGATATTCATGCCAACCAGGTCAAACTTTTGATGAGTTCAAAGTGCTTTCAGCAGTCTGAGGGTATGGATTGTGCGACCTGTCACGATCCGCATAGCTTCGAGCGTGCCAACTATAGAAAGTTTAGCGCCAAGTGCATCAGCTGTCACAACAGCCCCAAACATTCTGAGGCTACTTTGACGGCCACCGATGCCAACTTTGAAGATTGCGCCAGTTGCCATATGCCCTTTAATGAGAGCAAGGCTATGCAGCTCGAACTTGATGTCAATGAGCTCACTCCTGTGCGCATTCGCAATCATTTGATTGCCATTTACCAAAATGAATCTTCTAACTAATTCTAGAAACGATGAAAAACAATCTTTTTACTTTTTTGCTATTTTTTGGTGCCGTCTTAACGGTATCGGCCCAATCAAATAAACGCTTGTTAGCCATTTTTGCCCACCCGGACGATGAGCAGACAGTGGCTCCACTGCTTGTCAAGTCGGTTGAAGAGGGTGTAGAGGTTACCCTGGTGATCGCCACAGATGGGCGACTGGGTGTAAACGAGTATACTGATTATGAAGCTGGAGACGGACTTGCCGCCATTCGCCGTGAAGAGCTAAAGTGCGCTGCTGAAACCCTCGGAGTGGAGCTGATTCATTTAAACTATCACGATCAGCTTAGGGCTGCAGAGGGATACGACGGGCATATTCCGCACGTGCGCAGTCTTCTCAAAGACATCACTGAAATCGTGGCACGGGTTCAACCTGACGCTATCGTAACTTGGGGTCCTGACGGCGCTTCAAACCACATGGACCACCGACTAATTGGTGCCACCGTGACTCAGGTATTCACCTCGCGCAACTGGGGCAAAGACGTTCAACTGTATTTTTTCGGAATACCTAGTGACATTCTACCTTCTGATGAAGCCGTCATGCTCAGAGGAACTGACCGCGGATTACTGAACACACAGGTGGCATTTGAGCCGCGACACCTCGACACGGCCTATGAGGCCCTGAGATGCCACGCCAGTCAGTATCCGAGCACGGTGGTTGATCAGATGAAAAAAGAGCGTCAGGCCCTTGAACAAAAGGTATTCTTGCGCCAGTTCGTAGCGCCGCAGTCTAAGCGCCGCAATCTGTTTTAGTTCGCGTCT
>JAURFJ010000124.1 GCA_030834365.1 Flavobacteriaceae bacterium
TATCGGGTCGCGACTAGACACCATGTCTCTTGTTGGCCATCACACCGACCTCAACCTAGATGACTTCAAAGTAAACGGGGAAAGCGTCAGTGAAAACTTAGTTAACACTGCCCTTAAATACCTCTATGCGCCTTATATGCTCGGGGGTAAATCGCCTTTTGGAATTGACGCCAGTGGATTCACCCAAATGGTTTACAAGACCTGCCACTTGTTTTTAAAACGAGATATTGAATCCCAATCTAAACAGGGCCAAACGCTATCGTTTATTGAAGAGTGCACGCCAGGCGACCTAGCCTTTTTCGACGACGAAGAAGGGGTCTTAGTTCATGTGGGCATTGTGCTTCCTAATAACTATATCATTCACGCTCACGGATGCGTCCGCATCGATCGACTAGACCACACGGGGATATTTAATCCATCCCTAAGCCAGTATACACATAAGCTTCGAGTGCTCAAGTCACTTCAATAAAAAAGGCTCCCTTTTGAAAGAGAGCCTTTTGATCATAATCGTATATTCTTCGAATTAAGATTGCTCCATGAGCCCGAGTATTCTCTTGAAGTTCTCGTTATCGCCCAAAGCGCCATAGATATTTTTCAACTGGGTCAGAATATCGTTGTTTGTCGGAAGGCTGGTCAAGGATGCTTCCAATACGGCTGCACTCTCTCGAAACAAATTGTCTTTCTGTTCTTTCAATGCATCGTACTTATCTAAATCAGCTTTTTTAGTTGACATGGCCAACGTATTCATCTCGTCTATAAGCGCATTACCCTCGTTAACATAAGTAGACGATAAGTTCAAAATAGCGTTGATGTAAGTAGGATCGATTTCTAAGGTCTTGCGGTAGGCCGCACGCGCCTCTTCAATATTTCCCTGCTCAGAGCTAATCACACCTATATTGTATTGCAAATCTGGGTTATTAGGGTCGATCTCTGAGGCTTGGTTCATCAGTTCTTTAAACTTATCTGGCTGCCCTAGCGTGTAATACAAGTTCGCCTTGTTGAGCAAAAGAGCTATGTCAGACGGATTCTGGGCCTGAGCCACGTCATACGCTTCGAGCGCCTCCTCGTTGCGCCCTTGTTGCTGGTAAATGAGCGCAATATTTTTTACCACCTCAGATCGCTTTGAAGGGGTTGTTTCGTCTTTAGGATCTTTATGCGTTCCTCCCTTTACATATAAGTCACGCATAGCTTTATCGAAGTATTCAATCTCAGAAGTCTCCACATTGATAGCTCCGAAACGCTTCTCACTTCCGTCATAGTTAAGGTCTCTTAGTTGAATGTAGTAGGCTAATGCCTGATCAAAGTCTGAACCGTTCACCGCAGAACCTGCAGCGTAATACAGATAGATCGTGTCTCTTGGGCTCAACTTATAGCTCTGGTAAAGTTTCTCTGCAGCAGCAGAATAATTCGCAGCCTTTTGATCTTCTACGGCCATATTCACATAGTCGTTGGCGATTTGTGCTAGCGAGACCAGAGCGGCATCTGAATACCTTGCCTTTCCTGAAGCCTCTTCTACGGCAATAAGTGTTTCGTAAGCATCTATGGCAGCGGCATAGCGGTCTGTTTCTCCAGCTTGTGCTAGTTGCAATGAAGCGTCTGCCAGCATCGAGTAGTAATCTGCCTGGTATCTATCTTCAGCAGATCCGATGGTAGCCGATACAGACTCCAAAATGATTAGGGTCTGTGCAGCATCTCCTTTTTTAAAAGACTTAGAAGCCTCTTTAAGTTCATCTTTTTGTGCCGCTGCAGTAAGTGTAACTCCCACTGACAAGGCGAAAAGCACTATTTTTTTCATGATAAATAAGTGTCTAGTTTTAAAAAAATTAAGGCTGCAATTTAGTCTTCTTGTGGCGCATTACCAATAGATGGCTCATCAGAATCTACAATAGGCAAATCTCTAATGTCATTTTCTGTGGCTACATCTTCATCTTTCATCACCTTGGCAACAGCGGCTATGCTGTCGTCGTTTCGAAGATTAATCAGTTTCACCCCTTGGGTGGCACGGCCCATTACACGCAGATCGGCCACTGGAAGTCGAATTGCTACCCCTGATTTATTGATAATCATGAGGTCGTCTTCATCAGTTACCGACTTAATTGCCACTAAAGCACCCGTCTTTTCACTTATGGTTATGGTTTTCACCCCTTTACCTCCACGGTTAGTTATGCGGTAATCATCTAAATCAGAGCGTTTTCCGAATCCCTTTTCAGAAACGACTAAAATGTGTTCGTCGAAGTTATTCACCGAGACCATTCCGATAACCTCGTCTGTTTCGTCAGCTAAAGTTGCGCCGCGAACGCCCGAAGCGTTTCGGCCCATGGGTCTGGTCTTACCTTCTTCAAAACGAATGGCCTTTCCTGATTTTAAGCCCAAAATGATCTGGCTTGATCCGGTGGTTAAGCGGGCCTCAAGTAATTCGTCACCGTCTCTAACGGTTATCGCATTGATTCCGCTTTGTCGAGGTCTTGAGTACTGCTCTAGGGATGTTTTTTTAACAATCCCTTGCTTGGTCGCCATGATCACATAGTGGCTATTCACATAGTCCTCATCTTTTAGATCTTGGGTGCATATGACCGCTTTGATTTTATCTTCAGTTTCGATTTGTAACAGGTTCTGAATGGCCCTTCCCTTTGAGGTTCTTGAGCCTTCGGGTATTTCGTAGACCCGTAGCCAAAAACACTTCCCGTTTTGGGTAAAGAACAACATGTACTGGTGGTTGGTTCCAACAAACAAGTGCTCTAAGAAGTCTTCGTTTCGAGTGGCCGATGCTTTTTGCCCCACTCCCCCACGATTCTGTGTTTTGTATTCTACTAGCGGGGTTCTTTTGATGTATCCGGCGTGAGAGATGGTGATGACCACTTGCTCATCAGGGATCATGTCTTCCATTCTAAAGGTACCGCCTGAATAATCGATTACAGAACGCCGCTGGTCGCCGTATTTCTCTTTGATCTCTTCGAGTTCTTCGACAATGATTTGCATGCGGCGCTCTTCGCGCGCTAAAATGTCTTTCAAATCTTCGATGGTCGCCTGCAGCTGCTCGAATTCTTCACGCAACTTGTCTTGCTCGAGTCCGGTGAGCTGTCTTAGGCGCATCTCTACTATTGCCTTGGCCTGGGCTTCTGAAAGCTTGAAGGTACTCATCAATTTTTCTCGGGCTTCGTCTACATTGGCAGACCCCCTAATAATGGCGATCACCTCGTCTATATTATCAGAGGCTATGATGAGTCCTTCTACAATGTGTGCGCGCTCTTCTGCTTTGTTCAGTTCAAATTGTGAACGTCTGATCACAACCTCATGACGGTGA
>JAURFJ010000125.1 GCA_030834365.1 Flavobacteriaceae bacterium
CACCACCCGACCTTGGAAACCACTGCGAAAGGGAACGGCACACATTATTAAAACTTATAAGCCTATTGTGGTTCCAATCGTGATAGACGGATTCAGACGCTCATTTGATCGAAAGGGGCTTTACATTAAAAAGAAGGGAATTCTTCAATCGATGATTATTAAAGAACCCCTAGATATCGACTATGAAAACGAGCCTGTCGATCAATTAATTGAGCGTTTAGAGTATGCCATAGAACAGCATCCGTCTTTCTTAAAGGTCATCCCTGAAGAAGAGCTGGCCGCCTACATGGCTGATCACAAAATGCGCCAATTCAGGGTTGATGACGACGATCAAGAGGACCACGACGGTCATGACGATTTAGATGACGACCATCATAAAGCTACCACCTAACGGATTACTCGGGTGTTCTATGACTTTGACCTTCAGAATTTTAGTTTCGATAATCTAATGCCGGTGGACGATTGCCCAGTAGTGGCACGTACTTAAAATCTTTTCCGCGTCTTTGCTCAAATTCTTCCTTAGCCTTAGCTATGAGCTTTGGATTTTTGTACAGCTTAGCTGCACTTACAGCTAGGGTTTTGGCTGCCAAGGCCATGCCTTTGACCCCAATTGAGGTTCCGCCCGCAGCAACTGCCTGCCATGAATGAGCCGGAGTTCCAGGTACCCAAGTGGCCGTTCTAAACCCCACGGTAGGGGCTACAAAACTGACATCGCCTACATCGGTTGAGCCAAATGCGCCCTGTGCCTTTTGGTAAGGGAGCACCCTTTTAGTGATAGATTCGTCAAGCGTTAGATCCATAGTGGCGGAGATCTCTTTGGCGAAGGTGCGTTCTTGTTCGTTGTAAGTGTATCCGCCAATTTCGGTCATGCTCTCATGAACGAGCAGCTCTAAGGTCTCATTGGGCAGCAACTCATGCACCCCGTTCACCAGCTCGTAGCTCATTGTCGTTTCTGTTCCTAAGGCTGCACCTTCAGCTGCTTTCACGATTCGATCAAAGATCGACTTAACCACATCGCGTCTGGGATGCCTAGAATAATAGTAAACTTCGGCGACGTCAGGGATTACATTTGGAGCTTTTCCACCGTCGGTTATAACGTAATGAATGCGCGTGTCTTGCGGAACATGCTCGCGCATCATGTTTACCATATAGTTCATAGATTCTACCGCATCTAATGCAGATCTACCGCGTTCGGGGGCCATCGCTGCGTGGGCAGAGATGCCATTGAACCTAAATTTGGCTGAGATGTTGGCCAGCGCGGCGGCCTCATCTACTTGGTTTGAGGCTCCTGGGTGCCAGTGAAGCACCACATCTATATCTTCAAAGAGGCCTTCTCGAGCCATATACACCTTTGCTCCACCTCCTTCTTCTGCGGGGGTCCCGTAAAACCGTACAATGCCCGCGGTCCCCGTTTCTTCGAGCCATGCCTTAACGGCAATAGCCGCGGCGGCCGACGCTGTGCCAAACAAGTGATGGCCACAGGCGTGGCCGCCCCTAGTATTCGCACTTTCTTTGTACGGAACCGCCTTTTGAGAAATTCCGGGCAAGGCATCGAATTCTCCGAGTATACCGATAATGGGTCCGTCTGTTCCGAATTCGGCTACAAAGGCAGTTGGAATTTCAGCTACTGCTGAGGTGATGTTAAATCCGGCATCTTCGAGTGTCTTCTTAAGCAATGCGCTCGACTGAACCTCTTGGTACCCCATTTCGGCCCAATCAAAGATCTGCATGGCCACCTCTTCGTATGTTCCTAGGCGCTGGTCTATATGCTGGGTGATTGAGTGGTGTTTTTGCGCAACCGCTAAGGTGCTTAAACAAAGGGCAAGAAGTAGCGTCAGTTGTTTCATCTCGAATGATTTGGATTAAAAATACAGAATTAGCTGCGATCCTTGCGATTGATTCCTGATCTGGGATGCATGAGTTCGACTGTGCTTCTCAGTTTCTCTGCACTACTATGCAAGTATATCTCGGTGGTGGTGATGCTCTGATGGCCTAGCATGAGCTGAATGGCACGCAAATCGCCACCGTTTTCTAAGATATGGGTGGCGAATGAATGCCGAAAGGTGTGCGGGCTTATCTTCTTTGAGATGCCTGCGAGTGCTGAAAGGTTTTGAGTCAGGGTGAAAATCATGGCCCGAGTAAGCGATTTGCCTCGTCTATTCAGAAACAGCACATCTTCGTATGTGGGCTTAGGTTGATAGGTCTGAACGCGTAGTTCTAGATACTGCTGCAGTCGATCTTGGCTAAATTGCTGAATCGGCACTAAACGACTTTTGTTTCCTTTGCCTGTAACCTTGATAAAGTCTTCCTTGAAGTAGAGGTCTGAAAGCTTTAGATGGAGTAATTCGCTAACTCGCAGGCCACAGGCATAAAGTAGCTCAAAGAGGGCCTGATTTCTGTAACCGTGAGTGCTACTGAGGTCTATAGCTTTAAAAAAACGATCGATTTCATCGCTGCTCAGGTAAATGGGAAGCTTTCGTCCGATCTTCGGAGCCTCGAGCAGCGAGGCCGGGTGGTCTTCGCGATAACCCTCGAACTGTAGGTAGCCAAAGAATCCTTTAATGGCAGAAAGCATTCGCGACTGGGATCGTGCACTCAATACATCGGTAATTACCGCTAAAAATTGCTTGAGGTCTTCGGTACTGAGCTCGCTTGGGCTGCGGTTTAAATTGGGTGCTGTGCAAAAGGTTTCGAGCTGCTTAAGGTCAAAGCGGTAACTCGAAATAGTGGCCTCACTGCTTGAGCGCTCTATTTTCATGTAGAGCATATAATCGTCAATGGCTTGTTTCCAATTCACTGAAAGCATCTATTTTAGCAGCATGAAGATAGCGGTAATTAACGGTCCCAACCTCAATCTTTTAGGTAAAAGAGAGCCCGAGGTTTATGGATCTCAAGACTTTGAGGCCTACCTGGATGGCCTAAAGAAGCATTTCGACAGCCTAGAAATCAATTATTTTCAATCTAACGTAGAAGGAGAGCTCATCACCGCTATTCAGCAATTTGGCTTCTCTCACGATGGTATTGTGCTCAATGCTGGGGCATACACGCACACCTCAATAGGTATTGCCGATGCAGTTGCTGCTGTAAAGGCTCCGGTCATAGAGGTGCATATCTCGAACACCTACACCCGTGAGGAATTCAGGCACCAATCGTTTATAGCTCCAAAGGCTAAAGGAATCATTATTGGATTCGGGCTAGACAGTTACCGCCTTGCGCTAAACGCCTTCTTATAGGTGAATCACTT
>JAURFJ010000126.1 GCA_030834365.1 Flavobacteriaceae bacterium
ATAGCGCCCCGTCAAAAAACTTCATCGTGTGAATGTCGGCGTGAGTGTAGGCTTCATTAGCATCGTACCAGTTGTTCAGCTTGTTAAAGCTATTTCCGCCGTCGCTGCTCTTCCATATATTGAGGCATCCGGCGTAGAGAATATTGGCGTTTTCAGGATCAACGGCTATTGCCAGATCGAACCAGGCCTGATTAGACTCCATTATATTGTAATTCGGTGTGATTTGGGTAAATGGATTTCCGTCTGAACCTGTTTTTTGTTCGCGAACGGTTACTGACATTTTGGTGAAGTTGACCCCAGAATCAGATGAGCGGTAAAGGCCCTCTAGGCTACCGTCACTGCTTTTGGCGTACAACAAATACAATACTTCGGGGTTTGCGGGGCTTACATCCATAACACCCCTCATGTAACTTCTTGGCAAAATACTCGCTGGGTTGGTGGTGTTTCTGCTGAAGGTGGTGCCGCCATTAGTAGAGCGATAGAAGGTTGTTGTAGACAGGGCATAAATGGTTTTAGAGTCACCAGGCTTGAGCCTGAAATCGGTAACCTCGTCGTCAATTACTTTGGTGAAGGTTTGAGCCGCATTGATTGACTTGTAAAGTCCTTGAGTACCTGCAACCCATATGGTATTGCGGTCTTCGGGGTCAATAAATATCTCGTTAAGGGCCGTTCCTCTATTTATATTTTCTACGTTAAGCCCGGTTTCAGTAAAGGTCTGTCCGCCATCTGTCGATTTCATTACCCCAATCGAATAGCTTTCAAGCGCATCGTCATCTCCTGTCGCGATATAAATTATAGAGCTGTCTACCGGGTCGATGGCTATGCCCGAGACCCCGATTTGCGGATACTGGTCAAAAATCGGAACCCAAGAGAGCCCGGCATCGGTACTTTTCCATAGCCCTCCGGCTGGCGCCCCCACATACCAAACATTCGAATTTGTAGGGTCTACTGCGACCTGATTTAATCGGCCAATTCCCGGAACTTGATCGTTTTTAACCGCTGCCGAAAAGGGTCCTAGTGCAGACCAGTTGGCAATTGCGCTTTCAGGACGCTCTGATTCAATCTTGTTTTGATAGGCTTTATACAGTGTTTGGGGGCTTTTTATAATTCCGTTTTCGGTAAAATAACTCCAGTAATTGCGCCACCTGAGGTATTGCTTGTAGCCGCTACCCTTTTTTCGCGGATTCTTGTTTTTAAAGTAGGCATCAAAGGCCTTGTCGTATTCTGGGATAGAGATAAGTCGCTTGTTTAAATCAGCAGCGTTCGAAGAGTCTGCGTGCCGAATAAGGGCCGTAAATGGGGCATTTGATTTGTACTGACCTAAACCTGAGTGGTTGATGCTAAAAATCAGTAATACTGCCAACTTAATGACGGCTAAAGGGCTTTTCAAACTACAGGTTCTTGGGTTCATAGCAACGCGGCCTCGCTAGAATGATTATTTTTACGGGCCTGTGGTAAAAAATATATGAAGATACGGCCAATTCTTATTTTTCTGTGCTGCCTGCTCTCACTTTCTTTCGGCTATGCCCAAGAAGAATTAGCGGTTAAAGAGGGCAAGAAAAAAGAAAAAGAAAAGCTGAAAATGCCTCCCAAATCCGACTACTTGCGTATTAGCGTTAGTCGAGATACCACTTCTCTAGACACGTTGCTGACTTTTGAGAAAGGTCTGAGGCACAACGTGGCCAATCGCGATCTATTTGCCTTTTTGCCCTTTGCTAATCCGGGCAGACCGATGAATGCCCTTATTCGTGATTTGCCGGTCTCCAGACCAAGCCTCGGTGTGCCCATGCAGCACTATATGCTCTACGAGAAAGAGCAGATGCGCTTTTACCGCAATCCGACCCCCATATCTGAGTTCTTCTTTCTGACCATCTTAAACAGGGGTCAAAACCTCGATTCGAATCTGGCCTTTAACTTGACCGATCAGTTTAATATGAGCCTGGGCTTTCGCGGATTTCGGTCAGAAGGCCACTACGTGAATGAAGAAACAAATTCGACGAGCTTTCGCACAACCTTCAACTATACTTCTGAAAATCAATTGTATCAGATCAGGGGATTTATGACGACCCATAACATGAATCAACTGGAGCCCGGAGCCCTCAAGTTTGCCGAGACACAGTTCGAGTCGGGTAATCCACAATTCTTGGAGCGGAGGTATGTCGATCAACTGCTCACCAATGCCGATTCTAGAGTCTTGCAGCGGGCCTATTACTTCGATCAGCGCTACACTTTGGTTGGAGCGCTTGAGCTTACCCAATCGTTTCATTACGACTCCAGGGCTTATATATATAATCAATCTTCGGCTAGCGATCTCTTTGGCGAGCTATCAGACGGAGCTGCAGTAAGCGACAAGCACGCCTTGCGTATCAGTGATTTATCGGCCGGACTTTCATTTTTAGGTCGGTCATGGGGCACACTTTCTGCCTCTATACGTCAGCTTTCTACGCGACAAGAGTTTGAGAACCTATTGCTCGATGTAGAATCCAACACCGATTTGACTACCGATCAGACCTCTACCGATCCAATTGCAGCTCAGCCCGTTTACACCTATGGCGATACGCAGTTAAGAGGCGTGTATAAAAATGTGCTGGGAAGGGTAGCCTTAGACGCTGAGGTAAACTTGCCCCTTCAGTCGACCTTACAAGGTTTTTCGCTCAGCGCGCGCGCTTCTATTGAACTGGGCGAGGGGCGCTCTTTAAGCGGATGGTTTGATCAAAACAATCAGATGCCCGCGCTAAACTTTCTGAGGTATCAGAGTAATTACAGCGCTTACAGCTGGGATGTGTTTGATCAGGCTAGCCTGGAGAATCACACACGATTGCAAGTAGCGGTTTCAGATCGCCGCTTGGGCACCCTCAGCGCTCAGCTGAAGACCTTGAATAACGGCTACTTCTTTGAGGCTCCTGTGGACACTTACAGGGCTTTTGGAGATGATTTTTTGCACATACGCCCCACGCGCTTAGACGCGCTGGTCACCGAGCGATCTGTTTCTTATAGTAACGCCCTCAAATGGCGTAAACTCACGCTTGATCTGAAGGGACTTTATCAGCAAAGCGACGATAGTTCTGGCCTTTACAATATTCCGAAATTTGTCGCTCGATCGGCGCTGTTTGTCTCTACCGACCTTTTTGACAAGGCTATGTTTGCGCATATCGGACTGAAGGCGCGCTATTTTGACACCTATTTCGCCG
>JAURFJ010000127.1 GCA_030834365.1 Flavobacteriaceae bacterium
AGCGACTCAAACACGAAGGTTGGGCGCACATTGGCGTAAAGTCCCAGCATCTTGCGCATGCGAAGCAGCCCTTGTTCGGGTCTCACTTTGGCAGAAGGATCGTTGTCAAAGCGCGGCAGTCCGATAGCTCCGAAAAGCACCGCGTCTGAGCTGGCACAGATTTCGTGGGTCTCGGGCGGATACGGGTCTCCCACCGCATCAATAGCTGCAGCCCCGGTTAACGCCGGTCTCCATTCAATCTGGTGACCATAGACTTCGGCAATGGCGTTACTGACTTTAACCGCTTCGGCGGTCACTTCTGGGCCAATGCCGTCTCCGGCTAATAGGGCAATATTCATTTTCATGGTTAGGCGTTATAGAGTTGGTTCAGCATTTTTTCAGTCGCCTTGATGGCAGATACGGTCTGATCAGAGTCGAGCCCTCGAGTGATAAATTCGCGACTTTGGCTCTTCCAGGTAATGGTGGTTTCACAAAGCGCATCAGAATTACTTCCGGGCGGAATGTGCACAAAGTAGTCAATCAACTGCGGAAGTTCGCGGGATTGCTGCTTGTATATTTTTCGAATGGCATTGAGAAAGGCGTCGTACTGACCGTCGCCACAAGAATTTTCTTCGTAAAGCGCATCATCGATGCGCACGCTCACAGTGGTAGAAGGTTGGAGGCCCTTAGCGTGAGTGAGCACGTACGACTCAATTTTTACGCGCTGCTCGTAGGCTCCTTCACCCAACACATCAGAGATGATATAGGGCAAATCATCTAAAGTCACCTTTTGCTTTTTGTCGCCTAGGGCAATTACCTGAGCGGTTACTTTTTTAAGCTCTTCATCGTTTAGACTGATGCCTAGGCTGCCTAGATTTTTTAAAATATTTGCCTTGCCCGAGGTTTTTCCCAAGGCATAAGAGCGTTTGCGTCCGAATCGTTCAGGAAGTAAGTCGTTGAAGTACAAATTATTTTTGGCGTCTCCATCGGCGTGTATTCCGGCCGTCTGGGTGAACACATTGGCACCTACCACAGGCTTATTCACCGGTATGTGAAACCCACTGAAAGTAGCCACTAGTTGACTGACCTTGTAAAGGGCTTTTTCTTTTACGCGCGTCTTTACCTCGGGCACAAAGTCGTTGATCACCGCAATACTGCTCGCGAGCGCGGCGTTGCCCGCTCGCTCGCCCATTCCGTTCACGGTCAAGTGTAAGCCATGAACGCCGGCCTTTACCGCCTCGAGTACATTGGCCACTCCTAAATCGTAGTCATTATGACCGTGAAAATCGAAGTGGGTAGTGGGGTAGCGCTCTAAAATCTCTTTCAAGAAAGCTGCGGTCTCTTCAGGGGTTAGGATACCTAAAGTGTCAGGCAGCAGAATGCGCTTTATAGGCTGATTGACTAGAAAGTCTAGGTAGTCGAAAACGTATGACTTCGAGTTGCGCATGCCGTTGCTCCAGTCTTCGAGGTACACGTTTGAGGTGATGCCTCTTTTTTGGGCCTCCTGAAGATTTTGACCGACCTGCTCAAAATGCTGTTCGGGTGTTAGCTTCAGCTGATGGGTAAGGTGATTAAGCGAACCCTTAGTGAGCAGGTTTTGAACCCCAGCACCTGCCGACTGCATCCAGTCTAGAGAAACGTTTTTGTCTACAAAGGTGAGCACCTCAATGCGATCGAGTAAACCCTTTGATTTGGCCCAATGGGTTATGCGATTTACGGCTTCTTGCTCGCCCTCAGAAACACGTGCAGAGGCAATTTCTATACGGTCTACCTGAAGCTCTTCAAGAAGTAATTGCGCTACGGTCAGTTTTTCTGCCGCGGTGAAAGATACCCCTGAGGTTTGTTCACCATCGCGAAGCGTGGTGTCCATGATTTCGATAGGCCGTTGCTTGGAGTTCATGAGCGGGAGTTTCGTGCGCGCCTAGAACGGGCGCGACTGGGCGAAATCTTTTATGGCCGATTCGATGTTGAGTAAATAGTCGATGTCGTCAAAGCCGTTTTCAAGGTTTTGTTTCTTGTAAGAAGAGATCTCAAAACGCTCTTGCTGAGCCGTCGCCTCTAGCGTTACCGTTTGCGACTGAAGGTCTATCGTGACTGTCGTGTTCGGGTCTTTTTCAACCGCGGCAAAAATGGCCTGCAAAAAGTCTTCAGAAACCTGAACGGGTAACACGCCTATGTTGAGGCAGTTGTTTTTAAAGATGTCGGCAAAAAAGCTCGAGATCACGCAACGAAAACCGTAATCGTATATGGCCCAAGCGGCGTGCTCTCTTGAAGAACCTGAACCAAAGTTTTTGCCTCCTACCAAAATTTTACCCGAATAGGTTGAATCGTTGAGCACAAAATCGGCCTTAGGGCTGCCATCTTGATGGTAGCGCCAGTCGCGAAATAGGTTGTCTCCAAACCCCTTGCGCTCAGTGGCCTTCAAGAAGCGTGCGGGAATGATCTGATCGGTATCCACATTTTCAATGGGTAATGGAACAACCGAACTGGTTAATCGCGTGAATTTATCGTAAGCCATATGTGTTAGTCTATTAGTGTTCTAGGATCGGTTACTACACCCGTTACAGCGGTGGCGGCGGCTACGGTTGGGCTGGCAAGCATGGTGCGTGCACCAGGACCTTGACGCCCCTCAAAGTTTCGGTTTGAGGTGCTGACCGCAACCTTTCCGGCTGGAATTTTATCTTCGTTCATCGCCAGACAAGCCGAGCATCCGGGCTCTCTGAGTTCAAAGCCTGAGGCCGTTAAGATGTCGTAAAGACCTTCATCAATAATAGCCTGACGCACCTTGTGCGATCCGGGTACTAGCCATGCGGTGATGTGATCGGCTTTTTTGCGTCCATTCACAATGGAGGTGAATGCCCTAAAGTCTTCAATGCGTCCATTGGTGCAGCTGCCAAGAAAAACGTAGTCTACTTTCTTGCCAAGCAGAGCCTCGTTTTCGCTAAAGCCCATGTAGTCTAGTGATTTTTTGTAGCTCTCTTTGCTTCCTTCGGTTTGAGCCGCGGCAGGAATGCTGCCACTTATGCCTGTTCCCATTCCCGGATTGGTTCCGTAGGTGATCATCGGTTCGATTTCAGCCCCGTTTAAGATGATCTCTTTGTCGTAGCTGGCTCCTTCGTCTGTGTGAAGGGTGCTCCAATAGTTCATCGCACTTTCCCAGTCGGATCCCTTAGGCGCAAACTCGCGCCCCTT
>JAURFJ010000128.1 GCA_030834365.1 Flavobacteriaceae bacterium
TACTCTCACTAGTGCGCACAGAAAACCTTGTTCCCCGCAACGCCATATTGATTATGCGCTATCAATTGCTCGATCGCCGGTTTAAGTTGTCTGTAGGAACCCATCTTCCAGCCTTTCAAATCAACGACGACTACACTGTAGATCCTTTTTTGCCCAAGAGACACTAACCGATTATCAGATCAATGAGCGCTGGGGCTTGCGCAGCATGTATTTGCATGGAAAGGGCAGAAATCTCGATTTAGAAATACACTTCTTTACGGCCGGAGCAGCATACGCCAAAGGTCGATTTAGCAGCTATTCTCAGTTCTGGGTGCTCGATCTAGACAATGGCTTTGGGCTCTCTCAAAGCTTTGGCTATCAGCTGGGCAAAAAACTTACCTTGAATGCTTTCGCCAACCAAACCCTGTCAACCGGAGACTTCATTTGGACCGTTGGGCTTAATCGCTCTTTTTAGTTTCGGTCTTTAAGTCTCGGACACCTATGGTCAACGGGCCCATTTTATGGCTTGTGGCAAAGTATGCGCCTGTTTCAGATTTCACGTAGTCTTCCCAAGAAGCGCGCAAACCGCCAAAAGGAATAATAGACACCCACATTTTAAAAGCAGTGGGGCGGGCGTTTTCGTCTAGCAGCCATAGATAGCTGTCTCCCGGGGTAACCCCTCCGCTCGAATGGGTAACCAGCAAGGCGTCGTTTTCGCCCACGAGACGCACCAGCTTTCGGCTGACCCCTGGGTCAAACACTTTGAAAGGGGCAACCAGCCAATAGCTGTCGTTGTAAAAGTAAGATACGGCTTGATTGATAAGCTTAAAGCGATCTGAGTCGGTAAGTTGCGCCTCATCAGTGTAGACCACAGAACTTGAAAGGTTGTCAAGCTCAAGTAATACGCGATGCGATGACCAGCGTACTTCTACCTTGTTTGCGGCCTTTTTCCAGGAATACTGGTGGCCACTAAACGAGAAGTCAATTTCAGTAGTAGACAAGTATGCTTCATGGTTAAGTGACTTGAGCATCTGCAGGGCTAAGGTGTCGGCTCCATCTCCAGAAACGCCCTCTGGCAGGGGTTCAGAAGCGATTTTAACGGCAACAGTCGCTACAATGAGTACGCCGATGAGGGCCATCGCTATTCGCAGAACAATTTTTTTAAGTCGTTTCATGGTTCTGAAAGATAAGGGGATTTCACGGTCCAACACGAAATGGCTATTTTGCTTTAAATTCTAAACTTCATGCAGAAACGTTCTCCCATTGAGGTGTTTGGTGAATGGGCTGAAATCGGAAAAGATGAAGGCATGGCCAAGGGTCACGAGTCGGCGGTAGCCCAGATGCTCGATTCGGTTCTGCCCGCTACAAGCCGGTTTTCTTTTCTAGACGCCGGATGCGGCAATGGATGGGTAGTGCGCAAAGTGGGGCAATTGCCTCATTGTTCTAGGGCAGAGGGCGTAGACGGATCGGTTCAAATGATTGAGAAAGCGCTTTCTTTCGATCCTTCTGAAAGGTATCACCTGGCCGATCTGACGACTTGGACTCCTGAAACCTCATTTGATGTCGTTCACAGCATGGAGGTGTTCTATTATCTAGCAGATCCGCTTGCTTTGCTGAAATCAATTCGCGCCTCTTGGCTGAATGCCGGTGGCAAATTAGTGATGGGCATAGATTTTTATGTCGAAAACACCTCCTCTCACGATTGGCCCGAAAAAACTCAGATCAACCAAATGAAGCTACTCAGCATTTCTGAATGGGTGGCGCTTTTTGAGCTAGCCGGGTTCACAGATGTACAAAGCCGTCAGATTGACGCCAAAGTGGATTGGGCCGGAACACTTTGTTTAGTGGGTACAGCTTAAAAATAATTGTGTAGGTTCTTAGCTCCCCAGGCCTGGGTTGACTCGCTTTGCTCCTCGGACTAGGCATAACCGCTCCTGAAAATGCTGCGAACCCATCCTCTGCTTAGCGCAAAGATTGTTTCTTTTTTGCTTTTATCAGCTCAAGCAAGCTTTGCTGCTTCTACAAAAAAGAAACCCCCACCATTACTGGTGAGGGCTCTCGCGCTTTAAGTGGTCCCACCTGGGCTCGAACCGCCCTGCTATTGTATTGTAAATCAACATGTTATGTTTTTAAGTAATACCCCTGGGGTACTAAGTTGGTACCCTTTGGGTATCAAAAAAGTGAAACGTCAGATTCCGCTTTTTAAAGGTAGGGGTTGGTTAGAGTCCGGTTTGGACCTTACCTATTGTTGGAATTAAGTTTCTTGTAACTAAGAAAAGTACTTTTACAAAAACCTCTATGGGGATAGTTTTTATATCGAAGTCCATTTTTACTCCCTAAGAAAAATGACCCGGTTCGAGTCCATTAGGGGGCGCAACTTATAATGATAAAACCTTTATACTGTTAAAGCGTACCGATTTTTCTTTTTCCACAAGGCACTAACGCGGTTGCAACTCTCTCATAAATAGCTTACTGTATTAGACCCCAATAATAAAATGGCTAATGAATCAGTATTTTTATTAGGTTAGGTTATCAAATCCAATCAATGAGAAACTCTATTTTAATCCTTCTGATATTACTTTTTTCCTGTCAAAAAGACTTCTATCTCGAAGATTTAAAAAGTGCAGAGAGCCAGATATCCTCATTAAATTCAAAAATTCAAAATTTAGAAAACTCTCAAGAAGAATTACTTGAAAGGATTTCAAATCTTTTAAATGAGAAGGCAGCACTACTTGAAAATAACCAAGAATTAAGCAGCCAAATCTCACAACTTCAAGAGGATCTAACTAAGTTTTCTATCTCTTTAGAGGAGGCGCTAGAATTACTCAATCAGTATGAGGAACAAATCAATGCCCTTGAGAAAGAAAAAGAAGAGCTCCTTGAAAGTATTCTATCACTTCTAAATGAAAAAGCAGCACTTCTTGAGAATAACCAAGAATTAAGCAACCAAATCACCCAACTTCAGGAGGATCTAGCTAACTCTTCCATCTCTTTAGAAGAGGCATTAGAACTTTTGGATGAGTATGAACAAGAAATAACCCGATTAGAAAATTATTCTCCGATTGAATATGAAGAAATTAACACTTTCCTCTCAACGCCGGCCTCCGATGCGGTAAGGCAGGTAAATGTTGTGGTATTAAATTATATCCCTACCAAGGATAAAGGAA
>JAURFJ010000129.1 GCA_030834365.1 Flavobacteriaceae bacterium
TATTGAGTTGGTTAAGCCCCTTGATCAAATCGAAGTCACCCTTTATTTCCAAGTATGCAAAGAGGTGTGCATCTCGGCGGCCGAAGACTTTGTCTTTCGCTTTAGTAGATCCGGTGCCGAAAGTGTCATTGATAGTGAACTAGCCGAGGTTGACCTAAAATCTTCAAGCGAGTTGGTATTGCCTATTGCGAACAAAGAACGGCTAAAGGCTGAATTGGCCACCACCTCTTCAACCTTATGGACGCTTGTTTTATTGGGATTTTTAGGCGGATTAGTGGCGCTTTTTACGCCTTGCGTATTGCCTTTGATTCCGTTGACCGTATCTTATTTCAATCAAAGTGGTCGCTCTAAGCGGCTAGCTGTTTTCTACGGTTTGGCTATAGTTGCGCTTTACCTTTCAGTTGGGATTCCTTTTGTTGTAGGTAACCAGGCGGATCCTCAACTTTTTAACGAGCTAGCCAGTCATCCGATTACCAATTTTCTGCTCTTTCTCATTCTTACCGTTTTTGCACTGTCTTTCATTACCGGTTTCGAAATAACCTTACCTCAACGATGGGTCAATTACACCGACCGAAAAAGCGAACGATCAGAGGGGCTTCTGTCGGTCTTTTTTATGGCGTTCACCTTGGTTTTGCTTTCGTTTTCGTGCACGGGCCCAATATTAGGCGGGGTCTTAGGTACCTTGGCTACCCAGTCTATGTCGGATTCATTTGCCCTGAGATTATTTCTTGTTCTAGGCTCTTTTGGGGTAGCTCTGGCGATTCCGTTTGTGTTATTTGCGCTCTTTCCGAAGGCCCTTCAGCG
The DNA here is from genome assembly GCA_030834365.1 of Flavobacteriaceae bacterium. Taxonomy (GTDB): domain Bacteria; phylum Bacteroidota; class Bacteroidia; order Flavobacteriales; family Flavobacteriaceae; genus UBA3478. The sequence goes on from JAURFJ010000129.1 coordinate 805, forward strand.
CCTGCCTAAGTCAGGATCCTGGATGACCGATCTTAAATTCTTTCTCGGTGTAGCCGAATTGATATTGGCCTTTAAATTTTTATCGAATGTTGATCTAGTAGCTCGGTGGTCGTTGTTTAAGTACGAAGTCATTGTCTCTATTTGGCTGTTAATCAGTATAGCTGCATTGATTTACTTAATCAGCGTTTTTTTGCGCAATCGACAAGGGCGTTTATTCAGAGGAGCACTCATAGGTGTCTTGGGTTTATTCATGGTTGTTAGTTTCAACGCGCTTAGAAAGCCGGTTTCTGGCGGATACTTAAATACATTTGCCCCTCCGCTTTATTACGCTCTAAACACACCATTAGAAAGCTGCCCACTTGGATTGGATTGTTATCAAGGCTTTGAAGAAGGTTTAGAAGCGGCTAAAAGGTCATCCAAACCGCTATTGTTAGACTTCACCGGTTATTCGTGCGTGAATTGCCGCAGAATGGAAAGTGAGGTATGGAGTGACCCTCGAATTTTTAAATTGCTCAACGAACGCTTTATAGTGGTTAGTTTATACGTCGACAACAGAGAACCGGCAGCATCACATCAGTTAGGGGTGTATAAACTACCTAACGGCAAAACTAAATCTATTCGCACTCAAGGACAGTATTGGTCTTTGTTTCAGGCGCTGAATTTCGAATCTATATCTCAACCTTACTACGTGGCGCTCTCGCCCGATCTTGAATTGCTCAACGGAGCCATTCAATTCTCTTCAAAAGAACAATTCTTGACTTGGCTCAATACATCCTTAGGTAATTGACTTAATGCAAGCGCAAGTTAATTGCGGGGAGTGTGCTTTATTTTGCCTATATGGTATATAAAGTGAAGACCTTTACCCGTGTAGATCTCGATTTGCGCCCTAATACAGTTTCACTTACCCTCTCTAAGGGGTACGGCACAAAGAGCTCAGGTATTACTCAACAGCTTCTAAAAGACCAATTTGAACGGCTTAAGGTACTCTTAAGCCAGCGAAAGCGCAATCTTAAAGGGATGCGTTACGTCTTTCAAAGTCAACTAGCTGCTCCGAGCAAACAGCATCACCACACTGAAATGTCAGTGGCCGCGCTTCTTATTACTTCTCTAAATACCCAATTAAATCAGCCCGTTGAGCGGTTTCATTTTATTGGCAGTTTTGATCTTCAAGGCCAGGCCATTGCGTTAGATTATCCGCAAGAACACTTTGTAGCCGCCCTCCTTTACGACTGTGAATTCTTGGTCATGCCGCTAGAAAATGCCAGGGATGTTCCGGAAGAATTAGCCTCAAAAGTCATAGGTGTTCGAACCTTAGATGAGCTTATAGATTTCATATGCAGCGGAAAATTCAGCCCCATTAGCAGAAGAAGTGATTCCATAAAAATCACTTCAGAACTCGGTGTATTTTACAATCATGCTCATGCCTCAAGAGCACTTGAGCTTGCAATTGTGGGGCGCCATCACTTATTGATGTTCGGCCAACCGGGTATAGGTAAATCTATGCTCATTGATCAGTACGCCAGAGTGTTACCTCCTCTAGGCAGCGATCAAAAAAAGAAGGTATGGCCTCTTCATGTGAAGCGCAAGAAGCCCTTGATAAATCATCTACCCATAGAGTATATGAAGATGAATACCACGGTTACCGAATTGTACGGGGGAGGCCTAAAGCCTTATCCGGGCTATATCTCTTTAGCACATGATGGTCTGCTCGTAGCCGACGAAATAGACCAGTATTCAAGGGCGCTTCTTGAGGCCTTAAAAATGGCATTGGAGTGGGGAGAGGTTCTACTAGAAAAGCACCATTACTCCATAACTTATCCTTCAGCATTCACGCTTATAGGCAGTTGTAATACCGATTTGGAACAAACAGACAACGGTCTTTTTTCAGACTCTTTTCTCGATCGAATAGATTTGGTGATCAAGTTGCACAAGCCCGATATGAGCAATTCGCATGACGTATTCAATTACCATTCTGTATCTGCTCGATTAGAACAAGCACTGGCCTATAAATCAGATTTTCAGTCATCAATTCAGTGCGCACAACCCCTAGAGTGCTTAGAAAAACTACCGTTTTCAAAAGAAGCATTAGCTCTGGTGGATCGTTTGAAATGCAACGA
>JAURFJ010000012.1 GCA_030834365.1 Flavobacteriaceae bacterium
TCGATATTCCATTTGAATCTGAACGCATTCACGGTATTTCTACAGCTTTGGCTCAAGAAGAAGGGCTGCCGCTCAGTGAAGTCCTAGATCGCTTTGAAAACGCGCTTAAAAAAGCCCGCTTTGTCGTAGGGCAAAATGTAGATTTTGACATCAAGGTTACGGGAGCTGAACTCTATCGACTGGGCAGGGCAACCAAACTCTTGGTAGACAAACCGGTGCTTGACACCTGTACAGAAACCACCGCTTCACTGTGCCAATTACCTGGGGGTCGAGGAGGTAAATTTAAGCTCCCCACACTCACCGAACTGCATCAGCATTTATTTAAAACGAGCTTCGAAGAGGCTCACAACGCCAGTGCCGACGTTTCGGCCACTGCGCGCTGCTTCTTCGAGCTGGTTCGCACACTGGTTTTCACCGCTGAGCAACTGCATTTTGGACCCGAAGAATCTGCGGCTTTCTCGGCATTTCATAACGCTCCAGTACAGGCCTACAAGCTAAAACACAGAAATCTCAAGGAGGCCTCTGAGGCTTTAAAAACGAAGACTACGGGCGAGGATGCAGAGGTGTTACCCACAGACGCCTCTCGCAAAGAGCTGGCAAATGCTGCGTTTGCTCATCTTCATGTGCATTCCCAATTTTCCGTTTTACAGGCCACCATGAGACCCGAGGCCTTAGTGCGCAAGGCCATTGAAGAAGACATGCCTGCGGTAGCGATCACCGATAGCGGAAACATGATGGGTGTGTTCAGTTTTGTGAACGCGGTACAACAGCATAACCGGGCCCATCCTGACCAACCTCTAAAGGGAGTCGTCGGATGCGAGCTTCAGCTAACCAGCGATCGACTGAATAAATCGACCAAAGATAATGGGTACCAACTCGTCTTACTCGCAAAAAATAAAAAGGGCTATCAAAACCTATCTAAACTCACCTCTAAAGCCTATACTGAAGGATTTTACTATGTTCCGCGTATAGACAAGACGCTATTACTCGAGCATGCCGAAGGTTTGCTCGTACTCTCTGGAAATCTATCGGGAGAGGTTTCTAACAAAATTCTAACCCAGGGAGAACAACAAGCTGAGGAGGCACTTATCTGGTACAAAGAACACTTTAAAGATGATTTTTACCTTCAAATCGCACGTCACGGTTTAGAGGAAGAGGAGGCCGTCAATAAGGTACTTATAAAGCTGGCGCGAAAACATCAGGTTGAGCTTATTGCAACGAATGACTGCTACTTTGAAAACGGTGAAGACCATGAGTTACAAGACCTGCTGCTCTGTGTAAAAGAGGGCGAGTTAAAAGACACTCCTGTCGGAAGGGGGCGCGGTTTTAGAAACGGCTTACCGAATAACGCCTTTCACTTTAAATCGAGCGCGGCCATGAAGGAACTGTTTTCAGACCTTCCAGAGGCCATTTGTGCTATTGAGCCGCTATTGGCTAAGGTGGAGAATTACGAGTTAGCTCGAGAAGTATTACTGCCGAAATTCGCCATTCCAGAAGCATTTGTAGATACTCAAGATGCCTTTGACAATGCGAAAAGGGGTGAAAATGCCTATCTCAGACATTTGACCTACAAGGGGGCCGAAAAACGCTACGGAACCCTAAGCGAATCCTTAGTCGAACGCATTGATTTCGAGTTAAAGACTATCGAAAATTCGGGGTATCCGGGCTATTTTCTCATCGTGGAAGACTTTATAAGAGAGGCTCGAAAAATGGGCGTTTCGGTCGGACCTGGAAGGGGCTCTGCTGCTGGATCAGCCGTAGCTTACTGTTTGGGAATCACCAATATAGACCCCATTAAATACGACCTGCTTTTTGAGCGCTTTTTGAATCCAGATCGGGTGTCACTGCCCGATATTGACATTGACTTTGACGACGAGGGGCGTCAGCGAGTCATCGACTATGTGATTAACACCTATGGGTCGAATCAGGTGGCGCAGATCATCACCTACGGCACCATGGCCGGAAAATCGGCCATTAGAGACACTGCCCGAGTGTTAGACCTGCCTCTATCTGATGCCGATCGTCTGGCAAAATTGCTTCCGGACATGACCAAGTTGGCCAAAATTTGGGATCTAGATGCCAAGTCGTTACAGCAGTCGTACCGCAGCGAAGAAGCAAAAAAAATTGCCGAACTGCAAGAAGTATCCAAAGCTGACGATGATTTAGGACGCACCCTTAAAATGGCGAAGCGCCTAGAAGGAACCGTTCGCAACACGGGCATTCATGCTTGTGGAGTAATTATCACCCCAGACGACATAACCAATTTTGTTCCCGTAAGCACAGCTAAAGATGCCGAAATGTGGGTCACCCAATTCGACAACTCGGTGGTCGAAAGTGCTGGGCTGCTTAAAATGGACTTCTTGGGCTTAAAAACCCTTACCCTTATTAAGGACACGGTCAAGATTGTAAAGGCGAGGTCTAGAGTCCAACTCGACCCCGACCAGTTTCCCTTAGATGACAGTAAAACCTACGAACTGTTTCAGCGCGGAGAAACCATTGGCATTTTTCAATACGAATCGCGCGGAATGCAGAAGTACCTAAAGGAGCTCAAACCAACCTCCTTTGACGACCTAATCGCCATGAACGCCCTCTACCGTCCAGGGCCACTGGAGTATATTCCGAGTTTCGTCAACCGTAAACACAGCAGAGAGGCGATCACCTATGACTTACCCGAGATGAAAGAATACCTAGAATCTACCTACGGTATTACGGTTTATCAAGAACAGGTAATGTTGCTGTCTCAAAAACTGGCTTCTTTCAGCAAGGGTGAAGCCGATGTGCTGCGCAAGGCGATGGGTAAGAAAAAGAAAGACCTTATCGACCAACTGCGCCCCAAGTTTATAGACGGAGGAATGGCCAACGGGCATCCGAAGGAGGTACTCGAAAAGATCTATACAGACTGGGAGGCTTTTGCCAGCTATGCCTTTAACAAGAGTCACTCAACCTGCTATGCCTTTATCGCCTATCAGACGGCTTACCTGAAGACGCACTATCCGGCCGAATATATGGCTTCCGTGCTCTCCAACAACATGAATAACCTAGACCAGGTCACCCTGTTCATGGAAGAGGCCAAACGTATGGGAATTGCCGTTTTGGGTCCAGATATCAACGAATCGTATTATAAATTCTCGGTTAACAAGGAAAGTGCCATTCGATTTGGAATGGGAGCCGTAAAAGGAGTAGGTCGCAGCGCAGTTGAGGCTATAGTAGATGAACGCAAAGAAAACGGCCCGTTTGTGTCTGTTTTTGACTGTGCCAAGCGCGTAGACCTCAGGGCAGCCAACAAAAAGGCCTTTGAAAACCTGGCCATCGCAGGGGCCTTCGATTCGTTTGGAGCAACCAGAAGCCAGTATTTTCAGCAAACGCCTGACGAATCGAACTACCTCGAAAAAATTATCCGATCAGCCGCTAAACTCAAAGAAAATGAACAGGCCGCTCAGGTCAGTTTATTTGAAGACGATCCGATGGCTCAAATCAGTGAGCCTGAAATACCTATATGCGAGCCCTGGCCAACCATGGAGCTGCTGCGCAAAGAAAAAGAGGTAGTCGGCATTTACCTCAGCGGTCACCCCCTAGACGACTTCAAAAAAGAACTGGAATTATTTACCAAAGCCGAAATAGCGGTACTTACTGGTGATTTAGAAGCCTTGGTAGGAAGAGAATTAACCTTAGGCGGAGTGGTCACCGAAAGCGAAGACCGGCTCTCTAGAAACGGTAAAAAATGGGGGACCTTTACCCTTGAAGACTACAGCGGCACTCATGCATTTCGAGTGTTCGGGGAAGAGTACCTCAAATACGAACACTTCTTTAAACCCGGAAACTTCTTGTTCGTGCGTCTGCTCGTCCGCGAAGGCTACACCAATCGAGACACCGGAGCTACCACCGATCCACGACTACAATTCAACGAGGTGAAATTGCTACAGGATGTGATGGAACAACAATCCAAAAAATTAACGCTCCACCTCAAGGCCTCCGAAATAGACGAGGCCAAAATTCAACAGATCGAAAAAATCATCAAATCGTTCAAGGGAAAAAAGCCCTTAACCTTTACACTTCACGACGAAGCCCTAAGCGTTCAACTAAAAAGCAGAAAAAATCAAATCGCGATTTGTACCGAGTTACTCGAAATACTCGATCACGAAAACATTCAATACGCCGTAAATGCCTAACATTTAAGGCACATAATTCCATAACTTTGCACGGTAAACAATATAAGTATTATGGCACTAGAGATAACTGACGCTACTTTCGAAGAGGTCGTTCTAAAATCAGATAAGCCCGTAGTGGTAGATTTTTGGGCAGCTTGGTGTGGACCATGTCGCATGGTTGGCCCAATCATCGAAGAGCTGGCACAAGACTACGAAGGAAAAGCAGTTGTAGGAAAAGTCGATGTAGACAATCACCAGCAATTCGCGGCTAAATACGGAGTAAGAAATATACCTACCGTTCTTGTTTTTAAAGGTGGAGAAATCGTAAATCGCCAAGTAGGTGTAGCCCCTAAAAATGTCTACGCTGAGGCAATTGACGCCGCTCTCTAACAGGGCTAAATCCTATAGCTTCTTTTTTACCGCTTTTTTTGGTACAAGGAACCATAATAGTTTATATTTGCCCCCGCTTAAGCCTTCTTGCGAGTATTAAGCATTTGGTCTGGTAGTTCAGTTGGTTAGAATACCTGCCTGTCACGCAGGGGGTCGCGGGTTCGAGTCCCGTCCAGACCGCATCACGCAAAGAAAACCGACTCACCAATGTGAGTCGGTTTTTGCATTTATAAGGCTTCGTAAAGCCGCAGGTTTTAAAGAGGCCTTATAAAGGTAAAAACCCAACAGCACGAAGGGCTGTGGTTGGTTTTCTTTGTGTGATGCACAGGTAACCCCCTTGGGCCGCTTAACCAAAGGTTAAGCAATCCCGTCATCTTCTTATAGCGGTATCTGAAACTGAACAAAACCCAACAGCACGAATTGCTGTGGTTGGTTTTCTTTGTGTGATGCACAGGTAACCCCCTTGGGCCACTTAACCAAGGATTAAGCAATCCCGTAACCCCGTTTGAACTAAATCTGAAAAACAAAAAACCCGAACCTTTCGGTTCGGGTTTTTCTAATACGTTCAAAACAGCAATTAATTCTGATCGTTGATAAGCGGGTTATACAAGATCTCAGCCTCAGGAATCTCCAAGGTGATCAAATCGCTGTTGTGCGGAATTTGTCTTCCTGGGAAGTCGAGGTGATTCGAAGGAAGTACAACTGTTCCTTTTCTGCGCTTAAGCGCCAGGTACGATTTCCCTTCACCCCAAAGCTCGATGCGAGTTTGAAGATTGATCTCATCTAACAACTCAGGCTGAGAAAGTCCATCTACATAAGACGAATTGTCTACGCGCAAGTCTAGCAGCTTCTTAAGTGAAGTTTGAGCAGCAGCCAGATCTCCAATCTCAGCAGCAGCCTCTGCATGTAGCAACCAAAACTCGGCTACACGCATGTAGTGCAGATCTGAGGTGAATCCGCTTGAAGGGCCTCCGAAGCGTCTGAAATCAGGGGCAGCTCCTTCACGGTAAAACTTACGTATAGGCGCATATGGGCCTGCTGTAAAAAGGGTTGACCCAAATTGATTTCTGCGCACGTCCGTTTGGTCCATGGCGTTATAAAGTTCGGCATTGATGTTTTTAGGATCACCAACACCTGCGTAGCTGTAGCTGTAGTAATCAATGTGACCCCAAAAAGAAAGCAGGTTCATACCGTTATCTGTGGTGATGTCTGTTCCCCACATAATACCAGGGTGGTTATTCACGGCGTGAAAACCGGCAAGAACCTCATCACGATCCATGATCGGATATTTTCCAGAAAGAACGATTTCTTCGGTGGTTGACTTAACCTCTTGCCACTTGTTTTGGGCGGCATAAACATATGCAAGTACCCCTCTAGCTATGTCCGCATTAATCTCAAATTTTGCAGAGCGTTGAAAGTCCGACAACAATGAGATAGCCTCAGTTAGGTCTTTCTCCATCAAATTGTAGATCTCACCCAGGCTGCTCTTAGCAACATTTTCGGTAGAAGAGGTATAAATAGGAAGAACTAATTTGTCGCGTTGATGAATATCGTCTACGTAGAGGTGCACCAGATTAAAGTAAGCCCACGCTCGGGCAGCCTTGGCCTGACCCATGAGTGCCTTTGCGGCATTAGTTTCTGGAACAACATCACTACCGCCCTGTCCGTCAACTACCAAGTTTGCTAGGTTAACGACGCGGTACAGAAAGCGCCATGGAATGTAGTTCTCAGTAGATACGAAATCCTCTCCAACGGTTAGTTCTGAATTCCATCTCCACCACCCATAACGCTTTGCACCAAGAACCATGTCACCAGAGAGCATATCCATATTCATGTCGTTACTCTTAACTCCAAAATCAGAGTGACGAGTTGTTCCTCCTACTCCTGAGCTGTAGAAAGTCGTGTAAATCCCACCTACTGTGGCGTTTCCAATTTCGGTATTTACTTTACCCACTTCACCAAGTTCTTGAGCAGAGATGAGCGAACCTCTTGGAACTTCTTCTAAAAATTCCTCAGAACACGAGAAAAGGAAAACAGTAGCAGCTGTTAATAATAAACCTTTAAATGTTTTCATTGTGTTATAGATTTAAGTTAATACCTAAGGTGACTGTTGAAAGCGGGTTGTATTTATAGAAGTTAGAACCTCCCGTCTGAGACGTGGTTGGGTTTAATCCTATGCGCGCTGAAGTCACAAATAAGTTGTCACCCGTTACAAACAGGTCGGCTCTCTTGAACCCTATTCGATTAATAAAGTCATTAGGTAAGTTATAACCGAATCTTATATTGTTTAGGGCGATATAGTCTCCCTTAACTAAGAATCGCGTTGAAGCACCGTTTTGGTTCACCTGTAAGTTCGCATCGTAAACTGGAACATCAGTGATGTCGCCAACATTTTGCCATCTGTCACGCATGTCTACGTGAAAAGCATTATTTCCAGGTAGTGAGTTCGACATTAATGATTGGTAACCTGAGTCAAAGATATATCCTCCTAAAGAGTAATTAAATAGTACGCTCAAGTTGAAATTCTTAAAGCTCGAGTTTACTCTGAAGGCACCTCTTACATCTGGAATAAAACTTTTGCCAACGAATCTTCGAGTACCGTCATTATAAACATCGGTAAGTGTTTCAGCAACAGTAGCTGTTGGGTTGTCCAATAGATACTGGGTCAAAGATTGGATCTTTTCATCTCCATCCGTAAATTCACCGTCGAAATCATTGTCAACGAAGTTCATGAACCACTGTGCTTTACCGGTAAGAGGATCAACTTCAGCTACTTCCCTAATATAGTAGTCATACCGTGAACGACCGTTTTCCCATCCGTAAAGTCCGTCTACTTGGAATTTTTGCTCGAAGCCGGTAGAAGGGTCAAGTGGAAGGGCCTTAAACTCTTCAGAAAAAGACTCCCCATTAACAACCAAAGACAAGGAAGCATCTCTTTTATTTATTATGTTGAACTTAACATCAAATTCGAGACCTGAGGTCAATATGCTTCCATCGTTAACATCTAGCAGCGCGTATCCGGCTGATGGACCAACTCTTCTAGAGAAGAACATATCATTAATTGTTTTCTGATAGTAACCAAGCTCACCGTCTATAAAGCCTCCAAATAAACCAAATTCAACACCTAGATCCAGCATATCTGAACGCTCCCAGGTTAAGTCTCTATTTCCTTTAGTATCAAACGAAAGCGAAACCTTATCATTTAAGTTTTGAATAGAGAACAAATCAAAACCAGGATAGAACCCGTTTCCACGTGCCTCTCCAATGCTTCCGTAGCTTCCTCTTAGCTTCAAGTAATCGATACCATCTACATTAAAAAAGGCTTCGTCGCTGAGGATATAAGACAATCCAAAGGCATAGAAATTACCCCACTTCTCGTTTACAAAGCGCGAAGATCCGTCGCGGTTAAAGCTCGCGGTCAAAAAGTAACGATCCTTGAAACCAAGATTCAAGTTACCCACATAACTTTCTAATGAATACGCCTGGGTATCTGAACCAGGGTTGTAAGGCAGCACAACAGCGTTGTCTAACTCTAATCCATCTGGGCGCACCAAATTGGTCATGGCCGCAGACAAGAAATTATTCTCGTATTTCTGAGAAAGGTGATTCACGAATAAATTCGTTGTAAAATCATTGAAATCTTTCTCAAAGCGAAGACCTGTTCTCACAGAGTAGTTCACGGTCTGAGATTTCGATTTATAGATGCTTCCTGAGGCACCTTTAGCAGGGCTATAAAAGGGCTCATCGAGATTGTCGTAGTTAGACATGGTGTACTGAACCGCCGTATTGTTTTCAAACGTTAGACCATTTAAAATATTGATTTTAAGGTCTTGATTGAAGTTTATGGCGTGAGCCTTTGTTCTGTTTACATCTAAGAATGAATCAGCCACCCCATTAGTCAGTGGTCCAAATCCGCGCTGAAGACCGTAGTCGTACAAAAACCCTCCGTAAATAGGATCTTCAATTTTTTGACCATTTTCGTCTCTCAAGAAGAGCGGATAGATTGGAGGCAAATTGTTCACCCACCAGAACTGGCTGCTTGAGTTGCTTACGTTACCGGCGTTGTTAGTAATATCGTAGTTGTAAGCCAAGGTGTTCGAGATCTCTATGAAGTCTCCGAATTTTTGATTGGATCGAAGACGCGCATTGATTCGCTTATAATCAGAGTTAACCGCATACGATTGATCGTCGATGTAACCAAAAGACGTGTACACCGAAGAACGATCAGAAGAATTTGAAATACCTACAAAAACCTCTTGGCGGTTCGCATCTTGAAAAGCGAAATCATTCCAATTCTCTGGAGTGTAGGTTCTTGAATAGTTATTCCAATCTGGGCGTTCAACAGTACCTGCTGGGCTCTTTGACCACATGTTGTACATGGGATCTATACCCGCAGCGCCAAAAATGCGCTCATTAGCAAATATCGTTGCATTAGCGTATTGATCGGTGCTCACTTCGCCTGAAGCAATGAGCTGACGCCCTCTTTGATAGAGTCCGTCCCAAGTGATATTCATGTACTCCTCTGGCGAAAGAATACGATCATATCTTGGCATACCCTCGTAGTTATTTCCAGACTTGATGCTGACATCAATTTTGTCTCCAAGGTCAGATCCTTTCTTGGTGGTAATAACGATTACCCCACTGGCTCCCTGCGATCCGTAGAGTGCAGTGGCGGAAGCGTCTTTAAGGACAGTAACCGAGGCAATGTCATTAGGATTGATGTCGTTCAACGAACCTTGAAAAGGAGCGTCATCCACAATATAAAGCGGATCGGCATTACCGTTGATCGAACCAAAACCACGAATTCTAACCGAAGAGCTAGAGCCAGGTAAACCTGAAGTTCGAATTACATTTACCCCTGCAGCCTCTCCGGCTAGCGCCTGAGAAACGTTGGTGAATGATTTTTGGCTGATGTTTTCGCCGGTAACCACCTTAGCAGCTCCCGCAAAAGACTTCTTAGACTCACGTCCAAAACCTGTAACAACCACTTCATCAAGCTGGTTTCCGAGTTCTAGATAAATCTCCAAAGTCGATTGATTACCAATGGTAACCTCTTGAGACTTGTAACCAATATAGCTGACTATAAGTGTCTGAGAGGCGTCAGCATTGATTTGAAAGTTTCCATCAAAGTCGGTAGCTACACCAAATGACGTTCCTTTTACTACAACGGTAGCTCCTGGAAGAGGTTCTCCAGTCTCGTCGTAAACCTTGCCATCGACTCTACTTTGAGCAAGAATAGTCGAAAGAGATGCTACAAAAAGTAGCATACTAAATAGAATTTTCTTCATTTCATTAAGTGTTTGAGGGGCAAATTTACAAGGTTTTAATATATATTTAACGAACCTTAACATTTTTTGTTTAGAAAATCATTTGATTACTTAAACAAAACAGTTGATAAAGTTTTTAATTACTTAATGAAGAGTTTACTTAGAACATTTAAAATCCTACTATTTTTGGGGCGTAAACGTAATTTTAAACCTCACTTAAAATGAAAAAAGTCTTTTCCCTGTTGGCATTGTCGGCTGTTATTTTTGTCAGTGCACAAGCCCAACAAGAAAGTGATTCTATGCTTACTCAAGAGCTCGAAGAAGTTGTAGTCTCTTCTCGAGTAATTGACGTAGCTAAGGAGCGTGTTACTCCGGTAGCCGTATCAACTATTACTGCGACAGATGTGTCGCTTAAAGTAGGTAACCTTGAGTTTCCTGAAATTATGAATAACACCCCAGGGGTGTATGCCACTAAACAAGGTGGAGGATACGGAGATAGCCGAATCAGTCTTCGTGGATTTACCCAAAGCAACACTGCTTTCTTGATCAACGGACAGCCCGTTAACGATATGGAAAACGGTTGGGTTTTTTGGTCAAACTGGCAGGGACTAACCGATGTTACTTCTAGCATCCAGATCCAAAGAGGACTAGGAGCTTCTCGTTTAGCTGTTCCTTCAGTCGGTGGTACTGTATCTATCTTCACTAAAGCAGCTGACCGCAAGGCCGGAGGAGTTTTCGCTCAAATGTTAGGTAACGACGGGTACACCAAGACCACGGCGGTTCACAATTCAGGAACTAACGATAAAGGATGGGCGACTTCACTCCTACTTACCTACTGGAGAGGAGACGGATACGTGAACCAAACCCAAGGAGAAGGTTGGACTTATTTCGCAGCGGTAGGTTACTCTCCAGAAGGGTCAGACCACCAGTTTAACCTAACAATGCTTGGAGCCGGTCAATGGCACCACCAAAGAGATACTTGGGTTTCTATCAGAGACCACCAAAACTTCGGAACTGACCACAAAGATGGCATCGACAGACGTTGGAACACTGATGGCGGTTACCGAGGAGGGGAAGAGTTTAACATGAGAAGAAATTTCTACAACAAGCCTCTTGCTACATTTAACTGGGACTGGGATATTAACTCAACAACTCAGTTAAACACATCTGTTTATGCATCAGCTGGTAGAGGTGGAGGAACAGGTCCACGCGGAAGCAACTTCAGAAATGCCGCTATTGACATGTATCCTTTCAATATAGACCTTACTCAACACTATCTAGAGAATGGCCGAGGTACTCGTTTCCCTGATGGAACCATCAATTTTGATGCTGTGGTTGCCACTAACCGAGCCAATGCTCAACCTTACTCTGGACCCATTTCAGGATACACTGGGCAATTAATTGGATCTAACGGGTTCAGAAATGACGGTGTTAGCCGCGAAATCTTGATTCGCCGTGCCTCAATGAACTCTCACGACTGGGTAGGCGCTATTTCTTCACTGGATATTCAAGCCGATAAATTCCGCTATTCATTAGGTGTTGATCTAAGATCTTACTCCGGTTACCACTATCGTGTACTCAATGATTTAATGGGACTAGACGGTTATTATTCTACTGGAAACCGCAACTCTGCAGGTTTAATCATTGAAACCAAAGTGGCCGCCGATCCATTCAGAAACACAGGTATTCGCGGACCAATGATTGACTACTATAACATAGGTGTGGTAAAATGGGCCGGATTCAATGGTCTTGTAGAGTACAATAATGACGATAAGTTCACCTCAGTTCTTCAGGCAGGTCTCTCGAATCAAAGCTATCAGCGCTTAGATTACTTTGACCAAGTAGGCAAGCCTATTTCTGAAGTACAAGACTCTCCAGGTGGATACGTTAAAGGAGGAGCCAACATAAACTTGGATGCAAACAACAACGTGTTTTTCAACGCTGGATACATCTCACGTCAACCATTGTTTGACGCCGTATTCCCAGGTTTTGCAAACAACATCAACCCTGATCTTCAGAACGAAGAGATCACCTCATTCGAGGCAGGATATGGTTTCGCTTCATCAACCTTTAAGTTGAACGCCAACGTATACTCTACAGTGTGGGGTAACCGTTTTATCTCTAGAGGCTTTACGCTAGATGGAGGTACTCAAGGTACCGCTCAGTTCAAGGATGTGGATGTATTGCATCAAGGTATTGAGCTTGAGGCTACCTATTACGCTTCACCAGACTTCAGACTAAAAGGTATGGTTTCTGCCGGTGACTGGAGATACACTAAAGACTTCACCTCAGAAGTTTTTGACGATACCAATCAAAAAATTGGAGAAGGTACAATCTACATCAAGGACGCCAAGGTAGGTGACGCCGCTCAATTTGTGGCCTATACTGAAGCTATGTACCGTGTAGGAGCACTTTCATTTGATCTGGGTTACCGCTTTGTAGACGGTCTTTATGCTGATTACAGCATCGTTGCCTCTGACTTTTTAACTCCTGATAACGACGGGGCAGTTAAACTACCTTCATACGGTTTAGTTGATTTCGGTGCTATGGCACGTTTCGATCTATTTGGAAACAACGCCAGCTTTAGAGTGAATATCAACAACCTATTTGACACTGTTTACATCGCAGAATCAAATACAAACATTCACGCTACTTCTGGATCTCAGACCTGGAATGGTGTAGACGTAAGAAACTCTGTTTGGTTCGGATTTGGAAGAACCTGGAATGCTACCTTACGTGTAAATTTATAAGAACGCTTAATCCGTTCAATTACCTTTAAAAAAGGGAGCCCAAAAGGCTCCCTTTTTTAATTCCGCACTACAGTGTAACCTGTGTTACGTTGGTAATTCTATTCGGGCAGTAGTTTTGAGTATACTCTGCTAAAGAAATCTCGTAACTTCGAAAAGATCACTTTCTTCAACCAATCATGATCAAAGACTTAAATCACATTTACGGGGGCATCTTTGAATCGGCCCTGATTCAAGAAATCAATCAAGTAGGTACCTATCGTGAGATTGAGGCCGGAACCGAAATTATTAGAACCGGAGAGTACATCAAAAGCATTCCTCTTCTATTATCCGGTGCGATCAAGGTTATACGTGAATACGACGATGGCGAAGAACTTTTGCTATATTACGTAGAGGAGGGCAACACCTGCTCCATGTCGATGAGCTGTTGCGTTGAGCAGCGAAAAAGCCAGATTAAAGCGGTTGCAGAATTAGAAACGCTACTGATCATGATTCCGATCAAAAAAATGGAAGAATGGCTTGGACGCTACCAGAGCTGGCGCACCTTTGTATTCTCTAACTACCAAAACCGCATTGAAGAGGTACTTCAAAGCCTCGAGCGCGTAGCCTTTGAACGACTTGACGAACGCCTCGAAGACTACCTCAGAGAAAAGGCCCGTATCAATAGTGAGCGTTCGGTCTATCAGACCCATAAAGAGATCGCCGAAGAACTGCACAGTTCACGGGTAGTTATATCTCGCTTACTCAAAAAACTAGAGCAAATGGGTCATATTAAGTTACACCGCAACCATATCGAACTCATCAACCTTTAAGAGCCTTTAATGAAGCTTAAAACACTCATTCCCATCTTAGAATGGCTTCCGAATTACAAAAAAGAATACCTAGGGGGTGACCTGTCTGCAGGTTTAACGGTCGGCATTATGCTTATTCCTCAAGGCATGGCCTATGCTATGATTGCAGGGCTACCTCCAGTGTTCGGGCTTTATGCCGCCTTAATCCCACAAGTGATATACGGTATTTTGGGTACCTCTCGTCAACTCAGCGTCGGGCCAGTGGCTATGGACTCGCTGCTTGTAGCAGCCGGTTTGGGTGCCCTTTCGTTATCAGGTATAGAAGAATATATCGGTATGGCCATTTTTTTGGCGCTGTTTATGGGGTTGATCCAGTTTATTCTCGGGGTAGTGCGCATGGGATTCTTGGTCAATTTTCTCTCCAAGCCTGTAATTAGTGGGTTCACTTCAGCCGCAGCGCTTATTATAGGACTTAGCCAACTCAAACATCTTTTAGGCACTCAAATCGAACGGAGCAATCAGATACATACCCTATTACTCAATGCATTCAAAACCATAGATCAGACTCAATGGATCGCTCTGTTTTTGGGATTAGCTGCCATTTTGATCATTAAAGGTTTGAAGCGTATTCATAAGCGGATTCCTGGGGCATTAATAGTCACCCTGCTTGGAATTCTGGTTACCTATATATTTCGCCTTGATCAGTTGGGCTTATCAATTGTGCAAGACGTACCAAAAGGCTTTCCAGCTTTTTCATTGCCATCAGTTGAGCAGAGTCGCATTGCTGAGTTGTTTCCTATCGCTTTGACATTGGCGCTGATCGCCTTCATGGAGGCTATATCGGTAGCAAAGGCTGTGGAAGAAAAGCACAAACTAAACGAGGTACGCCCTAATCAAGAACTCATCGCGCTAGGACTTTCGAATGTGATCGGATCGCTTTTTCAGTCGTACCCCACTACCGGAGGGTTTTCAAGAACTGCAGTAAACGATCAAGCTGGAGCCTCATCGACCCTGGCCTCATTTATAAGTGCGGCTATTGTTGGCCTCACTCTTTTATTTTTGACCCCCCTCTTCTACTACCTTCCAAATACGGTGCTCGCGGCGATTATTATGGTGGCGGTTTTTGGACTCATTGATATTGAATACCCAAAGGTACTCTGGAAGAACAGAAAAGACGAGTTCGCACTCTTGCTCTTTACCTTTATCATAACCTTGACTGTTGGAATCAAAGAAGGCATTCTATTAGGAGTACTGCTTTCACTTCTGCTTTTAGTTTACCGAAGTTCAAAGCCTCACTTTGCCATATTAGCGAGGGTAAAAAACAGCCCCTACTACAGAAACATCAAACGGTTTCCTGAAGAAGTGCAAATCGACCCAGAGATTGTGTTATTTCGATTTGACGGACAGCTCTATTTTGGAAATAAAGACTACTTCAAAAGCAGCCTGCTTCAGGCCATTGAAGAGCGCGGAACGTCAGTCAACAAAATTATTTTAAACGTTGAGCCCATGAACTATATTGACAGCTCAGCCGCTTTTATGCTGCGTCAGCTGTTAGAAGATCTCGGTTCTAAGAACATCAGCGTGGCCATGGCCGGACCGATTGGACCGATTCGAGATATCTTGAAACGCAGCGGCATTGTAGATTTACTAGGTCAGGAAGCCTTTTTTGAGAACACACATAGCGCTTACCTATCGGCCAAAGAAGACCAAGCAGCTGAAGAGCTGAGTAAAAAAATTGCGTTAGAATCCCAATCTCAGAATGTGTAACTTGAGTAACAGTTTGAGAAAAATAGGCGTTGTACTTTAGCCTAACAAAAACAACTTCTTATGAAGATAGAACAGATATACACCGGATGCTTGGCTCAAGGAGCCTACTACATAGAAAGCAAAGGAGAAGTAGCCATCATCGATCCGCTGAGAGAGGTGCAGCCTTATATCGAAAAGGCAAAGGCCGCCAACGCAACCATCAAATACATCTTTGAGACGCATTTTCACGCCGACTTTGTGAGCGGACACGTAACCTTAGCTAAAGAAACAGGAGCTCCTATTGTATATGGTCCAAACGCCAATCCTAGCTTTGATGCCATTATTGCTAAAGACGGCCAAGAGTTTAAGGTTGGAGACCTGACCATAGTAGTATTACATACCCCTGGCCACACCATAGAATCTACCACTTACTTATTAAGAGATGCTTTGGGAAAAGACCACTCGATCTTCAGTGGCGACACCCTTTTCTTGGGCGATGTAGGAAGACCAGACTTGGCACAAAAGGCGGCAGACATGACCCAAGAGCAATTGGCTGAGACACTTTTCGAGAGCCTTAGAACTAAAATCATGCCCCTTAGCGATGAGATTACCGTATATCCGGGTCACGGAGCCGGATCAGCCTGCGGTAAGAACATGATGAAAGAAACCGTAGACACGCTGGGCAATCAAAAAAAGATGAACTACGCCCTTCGCGCCGACATGAGCAAAGAAGAGTTTGTCAAAGAGGTAACCGACGGATTATTACCTCCCCCACAGTACTTTCCGCTTAACGTAAAGATGAATAAAGAAGGCTATGACCATTTTGACGAAGTTCTTGAGCGCGGCTCGCGCCCACTATCTCCTGAAGCTTTCGAAGACGTGGCCAACCAAACAGGAGCCATCGTGTTAGATGTGCGTAACGAGGATGCCTTCGTGAAAGGGCACATTCCGCGTTCTATTTTCATCGGTCTTGACGGAAGTTTTGCCCCTTGGGTTGGTGCACTAGTAGCAGACACCGAACAACCCATTTTATTGGTAACTCCAGAGGGCAGAGAAGAAGAGACCATCACGCGTTTAGCACGTGTAGGATTTGACAACACCCTTGGATACCTAGAGGGAGGTTTTGAGAACTGGAAAAAATCAGGAAAAGAGTACGACTCTGTAAGCAGTGTTTCGGCTGAAGAACTAAAAAAAGAGATGGCTTCAAAAGAGGTGGAGATTTTCGACGTGCGCAAAGAGTCTGAGCACTATGCGCATCGGGTTCCTGAATCCAAAAACACTCCGCTAGATTTTCTAAACAATCACCTTTCTGAATTTCCAGAAGAAGGCATGTTTTACATTCATTGCGCCGGAGGCTACCGTTCAGTGATCGCCGCCTCTATTCTAAAGAGCAGAGGTATTCATAACGTGATCAATGTAGCCGGGGGCTTCAAGGCCATAGAAGCTGCTGAAATCAAACTCACCGATTACGTTTGTCCTTCTACTATGCCCTCGGCATAGGACTTTAGTTCTCGATTTTTAAGACAGCCCTTTATTAGTGCAACCTAAGTTACACAAGTAAAGGGCTATTTTTTGCACATTTTTAGAACCTAAACACTTAACTAATACTTAAACAGATGTCTAAATCATTTGAAATCCTCATCGTTGGAGCGGGTACTGGTGGCTTAATGACTGCTGCTAGAATGCGCAAACTAGACAAGTCTTTATCTATCGGAATAATCGATCCGGCCGACACCCACTATTACCAGCCCGCCTGGACTTTGGTTGGCGCTGGCACCTTTGACTATCAAAAAACAGCAAGACCCATGGCAGATTTGATCCCAGAAGGAGTTACCTGGATCAATGACGCGGTTGACACTTTTGATCCCGAAAACAATAGCGTTTCTACCAAAGAAAGCGGTACAATAGCCTATGACTACTTGGTAGTCTCTCCCGGACTCGTGATGGAGCCAAGTATGATCAAGGGACTAGAAGAGGCTATGAAGAGCGGAGCGGTGTGCAGCAACTACACTGATCCAGAACACACCTGGAAGTCGCTTCAGGCTTTTAAAGGTGGTAATGCCATCTTCACCCAACCGGCCACTCCGATAAAGTGTGGTGGAGCACCACAAAAAATCGCCTATCTAGCCGCTGATTATATCCGAAAAAACGGTCTGGCCTCAAAGACCAACCTGATGTTTGCTACCCCCGGAACAACTATTTTCGGCGTGCCAGTGATTCGAGAAACACTGATGAAGGTCATCCGTGGCTATGGTATTCATTTTCACCCCTATCACAATCCAGTAGAAATTGACGGAAAAAATAAGATCGTTTACTTCACCGATAAAACCCCTGAAGATCACGCTTGTTTCAGTCAGAAAGAAGGCTGCTCTTGGGATCCCCAAAATGCATTTGGGGCGAAAAAGACTGAGGACGGACGGATCGCTGTACCGTTTGATTTTTTACACCTAGCACCCCCTCAAGCCGCACCTAAATTTATACGAGAGTCTGCCCTAGCCAATGAAGCGGGATGGCTTGACGTACATAAACACACCCTACAACACACCAAATACCCGAACATATTTGGTGTAGGAGATGTCACCAGTGTTCCTACTGCCAAAACCGGGGCCGCCATACGCAAGCAAGTGCCTGTGATAATCGACAACATCTTTAAACTTCGCAAGCAAAATAGTCTTGGAGACAAGAGCTACAACGGCTACTCCTCTTGCCCTCTAGTAACGGGATACGGTAAGATGGTACTTGCTGAATTTGACTACGACAACAACTTTACTCCTGATCCAAAACTCAAACAAATGTTAATCTTTGACAGCTCAAAAGAGCATTGGAGACTGTGGATGCTGAAGAAATTTGGCCTACCCTATCTCTATTGGAATAAGATGCTCAAAGGAGAAGACGTATAAATCCCACTCTGTTTTTCGATGGTATAAAAGTGTGACTTGGGTCACACTTTTTTTGTTCACACTAATTGTATTTTTGATTCTTAAACTCTTTGAAATGATTGACGCTATTCTTAAACCCTGGCCCTGGTATGTTTCGGGGCCGCTTATTGCTTCGGTGATGTTCTTTTTGATTTTCTCAGGCCGCAATTTTGGAATGTCTGGAAACCTCAGAACCCTTTGCGCTGCAGTGGGAGGAAACAAAGCCTGTGATTTTTTCAAGTTTGACTGGAAGGCCCAACGCTGGAACCTCATCTTTAGCGTGGGAGCCATTATAGGTGGCTTCATAGCCATAAACTATTTAAGTTCGAGTACCGCTGTAGACATCTCTCAAAACACGATTGAGTGGTTGCAGCAATACGGGTTCAATGACGGAGGTCAAGCCTATCTGCCCGAGCAATTGTTCTCAGTAGAGGCGCTCAGCGATCCGAAAAGCCTCGGATTAATTGCCCTTGGCGGATTTTTGGTGGGCTTTGGGTCGCGTTATGCCGGAGGCTGCACTTCAGGGCATGCCATTTCAGGCCTTAGTGACTTGCAGTTGCCGTCTTTGATTGCAGTCATAGGTTTCTTTGCAGGAGGCCTACTAATGGTTCACTTCATTTATCCCCTTTTATTTGCCTAAGTCATGATCAACACGATAAAATACCTATTCACCGGAATTGCATTTGGAATTATCATGTTCAAATCAGAGGCCGCTTCGTGGTTTCGCATTATTGAGATGTTTCAGTTCGACTCCTTTCACATGTACGGTATCATTGGTTCGGCCCTAGTTGTAGGGGTAATTGGAATGCAGTTGATCAAGCGCGCTCAGCTCAAATCATTTTCGGGAGACCCTATAGTCATACCCCCAAAAGCCATGGGTTGGAAAAATTACCTGTTTGGAGGAACCATTTTTGGTCTAGGCTGGGGCCTTGCTGGGGCCTGTCCCGGACCAATTTTCACTCTTATTGGTGCAGGTTTTTTGCCACTCATTGTTGTATTAGTGGCTGCTTTGGCCGGAACTTTTGCCTATGGAATGCTCCGTCCTAAGTTACCGCATTAAAAGTGTTTAATTTTTTTAGGTTTTAGTTAAACAATAATTGTACTTTTGTTGGTGTTGCGTTAATTAAACGATACACTGATATGAACAATTCCAAGTCGCTTATTGAAAAAGCGCTAAAATCCGCTGCCTTTACACATTTAGATATTGATGAAATCGGAGATGATCATCTCTATACAGGGTTAGAAACGCCGATGCGCGAAGACGCCTTTGTATTAAACGATCGTCAAAAAAAGGAGCAAATCGCCGAACTATTTGAGCAAATCATGCATGTGATGGGTCTCGATTTAACCGACGATTCACTTAAGGGAACGCCAATGCGCGTGGCCAAAATGTATATAGACGAGATCTTCTCGGGTTTAAACCCTGAGAATAAACCGAAGGTGGCTTTATTTGAAAACAAGTACGAATACGGTCAGATGCTCGTGGAGAAGAACATCACCTTCTACTCGAATTGCGAGCACCATTTTGTACCCATCATCGGAAAAGCTCATGTGGCCTACATCTCATCCGGCAAAGTAATTGGATTGTCTAAGCTTAACCGCATTGTACAGTTTTTCGCCAAGCGTCCGCAAGTTCAAGAGCGATTGACCAACCAAATAGGCGTAGAGCTGCAGTCTATTTTAGAAACTGAAGACGTTGCCGTAATCATTGATGCCAAGCACCTATGTGTTTCTTCAAGAGGAATCAAAGACGACACCTCAGCCACGGTTACTTCTTTCTACGGCGGGGCCTTTGAGTCGCCAGAAAAGTTGACCGAATTGCACCGTTATATATATTCTTAATGAAGCTGGTTTCTTCAATACAATCTGTCCTAACCAAGATGAACAAACCTGAGAAACAACCGACTGCTATGCCGCATGTGGCCCTAAATAAGCTCGACGGCAGTCCCATTGACTGGGATGCATTTGAGGGTAAGTTTTTACTGTTTGTAAATGTGGCATCAGCCTGCGGATTTACTCCTCAGTACAAAAAACTTCAGATTCTTTACGAGCAGTACGCTGATCGATTAGAAATAATAGGTGTTCCATGTAACCAATTTGGCAATCAAGAGCCCGGATCTGCAGCAGAGATTCAGACGTTCTGCGAACTGAATTACGGTGTTACCTTCACCCTTACCGAAAAGGTACAGGTAAAAGGTAGTCAAATGCACCCCCTATACCAATGGCTTACAGAGAAGAGCGCCAATGGAGTAAAATCGAACAGCGTTAAGTGGAATTTTCAAAAATACCTGGTCAGCCCTGAGGGATTATTGATTGATTTCTATCTTTCAACCACAGATCCGACTTCGTCGAAAATCACCAAACACCTTGAGCGCTAAAAAACGCCCAGATTCGGTAGTCTACAATGAAGAAAGCGAACAATTTGACGCCTTTCTAAAACCTTATTCTACGAGTGTAACTGGCCCAGTAATTAAACCGACTGACCTCACCGGATGGAAACAGCGCGGGGCGCACCAAGTCAATGCGCGCTTTCAGGCGCGCATTGACGAGCTTAAAAAAGCCTACGAAACAATGATGAAGGAGGTTGAAGACAACCAAAAAGTCTATCAGGCCTCGTTCAGCTTTGAACCGGTAGTCGGTAAGGTGTATCACCTTTATAACAAACCGGGCAAAGGACTGTTTCTCTCTCTACTCAGCCCTGATGAATGCCGCTTTGACTTCGAAGGAAGCTACCGTTTAGATGCCGACCAAACGTGGACGCGGGTAAAAACAGAGCGGGCGAAAGAAGATTAGTCCTCATTCTTGGGTGGGAGATGATGGTCCATGCGGACCATCTTCCCACTGCGAACATGTTGAAA
>JAURFJ010000130.1 GCA_030834365.1 Flavobacteriaceae bacterium
AGTGTGGGTGAGCCGACAATGTAGGGTTTGACCTCCTCAGGTAAATAGTCTTTTAGCGCTTGAAACTGCTGAAGAAGGTCTCTTGGCTTTTCTTCTTGAGAAAGCATGGCTTTCCACTGCGTTTTGTCGCTGATGTGTTGTTTGAGGGCGACTTCGGCCACTCCGGCCAGATAGCGATTGGGGACTTCGAGTACGGCCATCGCTTGATGGGCCCCCTGATCGATCCATCTTGTTGGAACTTGATTTTTTCGCGTCACACCAACCTTAATGGCTCCGGTATTTGAAAGATAGACTATGTGGGGCTGCAGCTGCATGCGCCGCTCGTAGTCTAAATCGCGATCAGGTATTCCGAGGTGAGCCTTGCTTTCTTCGGGTTTCATGATCCATGAGCCCGCCTTGGCTGATTCAAAAAAACATTTCTTGCAAAAGCCTTGCTTAAAAATGGGGGCATCATCTCCGCAGCTCAGGCAGTGGTAGCCCAAATGGGTAAAGCGAAGGGTTTTTCCAAGGCAGTCATTCAGCTTGATAAATTCATCACCTAAATGCAGAAAGTAGTTAATGGTGGCCGTCGGTTCGGCTTCCATTTTGGTTAATACTCCTTGATAAAGCATAGGCCCTGTGTGTATCTTTGGTAGACTAAGTAGCCTAAAGATACAATTTATGAACCTGCCCCTATTCAATTCAATTGCCTCCTGGTTACTCAAGAAGCGCTTGCACCAGATTGAACTTTTTGTAAAGTATCCGGCTGATGTGCAGCATGAATTACTGCTCAAATTGGTCGACATGGCGGTTGATACTGAAGTCGGAAGGCGCTATCACTTTGAAGAAATGACCAATTACGAGCAATTTGCAAGACAGGTTCCTTTAAGTTATTACGAAGACTTGGCTCCGCTCATACAGCGCTGCAGAGAAGGAGAGCAGCAACTGTTTTGGCCAACCCCCATTAAGTGGTTTGCTAAGAGCAGCGGAACAACTAATGCCAAGAGTAAATTTATTCCGGTTAGTCAGGAGGCCCTAGACGATTGCCACTATAAGTCTGGAAAAGACTTGCTCTCCCTTTATTTGAACAATAATGAAAACTCAAAGCTCTTCACTGGAAAAAGCTTGAGGTTGGGAGGCAGTAAAGAACTATACAAAGAGAACGGATCGTATTTTGGAGACCTCTCGGCCATTCTGATTGACAATCTACCCAAATGGGCTGAATACAGCAGCACCCCAAGTAACCGCGTCTCACTCATGTCTAATTGGGAAGAGAAGTTGAAGGCGATCATTGCCGAAAGCGCCAAAGAAAATGTGACTTCGCTTGCTGGTGTTCCCTCTTGGATGCTTGTTTTGCTAACCGAGTTAAAGGAAGATTCTGGGGCTGCAAATCTCTTTGAAGTTTGGGAGCATCTTGAAGTGTACTTTCACGGCGGAGTGAGTTTTACCCCTTATCGCGCCCAATACGAGAAGCTATTACCTCGAGTTAATTTTAAGTATTACGAGATCTATAATGCCTCTGAGGGATTTTTTGCCATTCAAGACCGCAATTACCACAACGATCTCTTGCTCATGCTCGACTACGGTATTTTCTACGAATTTATAGATGTGAATACACTCGATTCAGAGCAGCCCAAAGCTGTTCCGCTGTGGGAGGTGGAAATGGGGATAAATTACGCCATGGTGATCACCACTAATGCAGGTCTATGGCGGTACATCATAGGGGATACGGTTCGATTTACTTCACTGTCTCCGTTTCGCATTAAAATTACGGGGCGCACTAAGCATTACATCAACGCATTTGGTGAAGAACTCATCGTAGAAAATGCCGAGCAGGCACTGCGAACGGCTTGCGAACAAACCGCAGCTTCGTTAACCGATTACACCGCAGCACCTGTCTATATGAGTGAAAACGAAAAGGGAGCTCACGAATGGATCATTGAGTTTAGAACCCCTCCGAATGACCTGAAGCGTTTTACCCTGGTGCTTGACGACGCACTGAAGCATCTGAACTCTGATTACGAAGCAAAGCGGCAGTCAGACATCACATTGAAAATGCCGGTCATACGTGTAGCTCCTGAAGGTCTATTTTATCAGTGGCTTAAGTCGAAAGAAAAGGTGGGTGGTCAGCACAAGATACCTAGG
Source organism: Flavobacteriaceae bacterium (assembly GCA_030834365.1). Taxonomy (GTDB): domain Bacteria; phylum Bacteroidota; class Bacteroidia; order Flavobacteriales; family Flavobacteriaceae; genus UBA3478. The sequence continues at coordinate 2,125 of JAURFJ010000130.1, forward strand.
CTATCCAATTCAAGGGCATACGTCGAAGAATTGCTGCAATTTATGAAGCAGCTTTAAGCGTGCTTAGCGATTTAGAATGCGTTTCAAGTTGCTCTTCAACATAGGCCTTGTCGACTTTTAGGTGCTTTAGCTCCCCCGAAGGCATTTCGAACATAGCGTCGGTAAACACCGCCTCGCAAAGCGTTCTTAATCCACGAGCGCCCAGCTTGTATTCTAGGGCCTTGTCGACAATAAAGCCCTTTGCTTCTTCGTCGATCTCTAACTGAATTCCGTCAATCTCGAATAGTCTTTCGTACTGCTTAAGCAGGGCATTTTTGGGCTGACTTAAGATCAAGAGTAGGCTTTCTCGATCAAGAGGATCCATATGGGTTAAAACCGGAAGTCGTCCAATGATCTCTGGAATAAGCCCAAAACTCTTCAGGTCTCTAGGGGTAATGTATTGCAACAGGTTTTCGGCGTCAATAAGGTCTTTTTTCACTGCATTGCTGTAGCCTACGGCCTGGCGATTTAGTCGCTGAGAGATATGCCGCTCAATTCCATCAAAAGCACCGGCAGCAATAAAGAGAATATTCGATGTGTCTACCTCTATAAATTTTTGGTCTGGATGCTTTCGCCCGCCTTTAGGTGGAACATTCACAGTTGTTCCTTCAAGTAACTTGAGCAGACCTTGCTGCACTCCTTCGCCGGAGACATCACGGGTGATAGACGGATTGTCACTCTTACGGGCAATCTT
>JAURFJ010000131.1 GCA_030834365.1 Flavobacteriaceae bacterium
AGAGGCGTCAGATTATCGCTATTTTTACGACATGGAAAGCGAAAGACAACGAAAAGTAGCCTCGGTCATTCAACGTGATTTAGCGGATATGCTGCGCAAAGCAGCTAGCGAATATCCTGGAAAGGGGTTATTAATTTCGGTTTCTGGGGTACGGGTAACCGTAGATTTTGCGCTGGCTAAAGTTTACCTCAGCATCTTTCCGCCCGAACAAGCAGCAGAAATACTCGAGGGCATAAAATCCAACGCCCCGCTGCTTAAGCACGAATTGGCTCAGCGCACCAAAAATCAGATGCGCCGGGTTCCGGACCTCCTATTCTACATCGATGATTCTATAGCGCTCGCCGAAAAGGTAGAGCGTTCGCTTAAAGGAGCCGATAACCCCATTGACGACCCTTCGCTCTTAGAAAGACGCAAAAAGAAGTGAAAGCCACTTTGTACATGGCATGGCGCTACCTTTTCTCGAAAAGCCAACAGAGCGTTGTCAACCTGATTACCTATGTGACCCTTCTGGTGATTGTCGTGGCGTCGGCCGCGCTGCTGGTAGTGCTGTCTGCCTTTTCAGGGCTTAAAGCCTACAGCACCGATTACACGCTTAGAAACAGCGCCGATTACACGCTGATTTCAGCACGACAAGAATTGTTTGAGGTCAGCCCGTCGCAACTTGAGGCGCTGGGCTCCGGAGGCATTGAAATACAAACGCTGTTAAAAAAACAGGCGCTACTAACGAGTGAGGGGCAGACTGCTATTGGGTGGTTTTTAAGTGACCCTATGGATAGCTACGACCAAAACATTGAGCCGCTTTATGGCTCAGTGGCCCCTGCAGCAGACAGCCTGCTTATCAATCTTGAACTCTATCGACTTTTTGGCGTGCACCCTGATGATGGTCTGCGCATAAACCTCAGCGTGCCCAAGCTCAGCGATAGGGCTTTGCCGTTAAGGCTAGGAGGCTCTCCGTTAACTACGGTTTCTGGTGAGGTGGCCGGAGTTTATCAGGAACGCTCAGACAATAAGGCCGCCAGCGTACTCATGACCTATGAATTAGCCTCAACGCTGCTCGGTCTGCAGCCGGGCATCTGGGTCACCCAAATAGACCTCAACACTTTTGGCGTAGAAGAGTCGGCGTTGCGCGACACGATTTATTCGTTGTTCGGAGACCAAGTGGTGCTGCGCTCGCGAGCGGAGTCAAACGCTTCGCTATTCAAACTTTTAAACTCTGAATATGTGGCCACCTACGTCATCTTTTCGCTGATATTGGTTTTGGCGCTATTCAATCTCGCAGGAGCCCTAAGCGTGGTGGTACTCGACAAGCGGGTTCAGTTGCCAGTGCTGAAACAATTGGGCATGACTAGTGCGGCGATTAAAGGCGTGTTTTTTTGGTTAGGGTGGCTACAGGTAGCCGTAGGAAGTCTCATTGGGGTAATGCTTGGCCTACTGCTTGTATGGTCTCAACAACTGTTCGGATGGGTACGGGTCTCTCTCGATATGGCCTATCCGATGGCGCTTAATACCTCAGAGCTCGTTCTGGTGCTTGTGACGCTTGTCGTTTTAGGAGGCTTGGCCTCTTGGGCAGCGGTGCTGTTTTCGAGGCCGCTTAGACAGCTGTGACCGAAAAATCGTGATCGGCGAACTGCCGTTTGGCCTCTTCTAGGGCCTCAAACACTTCTTCAGAAGAATCTGAACTAACCATCTTCATGCGCAATTCTTTGAAGTTCGGAATGCCCTTGAAGTAATTGGTATAGTGTCTTCTTGTTTCGAAAACGGCTAGTTTTTCGCCCTTCCAATCGATTGCCATTTGCAAATGCCTCCGCGCCGCCTCTACCCGCTCGTTCATGTCAACGGGTTTAAGGTGGATGCCGGTTTTTAAGAAGTGCTTGACTTCTGCGAAAAACCAAGGGTTTCCGATTGAGGCACGACCAATCATGGCTCCGTCTAAACCAAAGTCGTCACGCATGCGCTTAGCCGCCTCCGGGGTGGAGACGTCTCCATTTCCGAACACCGGAATCTGCATCCTCGGATTGTTTTTCACCTGCGCAATGGGGCGCCAATCGGCCTCTCCTTTATACATCTGAACACGGGTGCGGCCGTGAATAGAAATAGCTTTAATACCCACGTCTTGAAGGCGTTCGGCCACTTCAACAATGCGAATAGAGTCGTTGTCCCAGCCCAGTCGCGTCTTCACCGTCACAGGGATTTTTGTGCGCTTGACAATCTCTTCTGTCAGCTTTATCATGAGCGGGATGTCTCTCAAGATCCCCGCTCCGGCATTTTTACACACCACCTTTTTAACGGGGCAGCCAAAATTGATGTCTATAATATCTGGGCCGGTTTGTTCGACAATGTCTACAGCTTCGAGCATCGAATCGAGCTCTGCACCAAAAATCTGGATGCCCACAGGACGTTCTTTCTCGTAAATGTCGAGCTTGATCGTTGACTTTGAGGCATTGCGTATGAGCCCCTCAGACGAGATAAACTCTGTGTAAACCACATCAGCCCCCTGCTCTTTGCACAGCGCGCGAAAGGGCGGATCGCTCACGTCTTCCATAGGCGCCAGTAGCAACGGAAAATCAGGTAAGTTTATTTCTCCAATTTTTGGCACAGGCTCAAGTTTTAACGCAAAAATAATGGATTATCTTTGTTCGGCTGCTGCTTTGTGCCAGATGAGCCTTTGCTATGAAGAATATCCGAAACTTTTGCATCATCGCCCATATCGATCACGGTAAAAGCACTTTGGCTGATCGCCTGCTCGATTCTACCGGATCGGTGACTGAACGCGAAAAGCAAAACCAGCTGCTCGACAACATGGACCTGGAGCGCGAGCGCGGCATC
>JAURFJ010000132.1 GCA_030834365.1 Flavobacteriaceae bacterium
CTTAGCCTGAGTAACACCTATTTAGTAAATCTTTTTGCCGCTATTTGCGCTGAAAAAAACTTCGGCAAGTTAGAAACTACAGCTAAGACGTATATGGTGGAGTACTCTTCACCAAACACTAATAAACCGTTACACCTAGGTCACATTAGAAATAACGTACTTGGTTATGCGGTGGCCAATATCTTGGAAGCCGCCGGAAATAAGGTGATCAAGACCCAGATTATCAACGACCGTGGTATTCATATCTGTAAAAGCATGGTGGCCTGGCTAAAGTACGGTGAGGGAGAGACACCTCAGTCAACAGGCCTAAAGGGAGATCACCTAGTCGGAAAATTCTACGTCATCTTTGATAAGGTCTACAAAGAGCAGCAAGAAGAACTGAAGAGTGAGGGATTATCTGACGATGTGGCTGCCAAGCAGGCCCCGATTTTTATTGAAGCGCAAGAGATGCTCCGAAAGTGGGAGGCACAAGATCCAGAAACCATTGCGCTTTGGAATCGAATGAATCAATGGGTCTACAGTGGGTTCAATGAAACCTACACTAATTTAGGGGTGCATTTTGACAAGCTGTATTACGAAAGTGACACCTACCTTTTAGGAAGAGATATTATCGAAGAGGGATTGCTCAAGAAGGTGTTTTATAAAAAGCCCGACAACAGTGTTTGGGCTGACCTGACCGATGCGGGACTTGACGAGAAATTGGTACTGAGAAGTGACCAAACGGCGGTTTATATGACCCAAGATCTAGGAACCGCTGTTCAGCGCGTTGTAGATTTTCCAGAAATCGACGGAATGGTGTACACCGTAGGCAATGAACAAGACTACCATTTCAAAGTGCTGTTTATTTTGTTGCAGCGACTCGGATACCCATGGGCTTCTAATCTTCATCACCTTTCTTACGGCATGGTAGATTTGCCCTCGGGTAAGATGAAAAGTCGTGAGGGAACTGTTGTTGACGCCGATGACCTTATGGTCGAAATGGCTGAAACTGCTGGAACCATTGCCAGTGAACTTGGAAAACTAGACGGATTCAGTGATCAAGAAAAGCAACAACTTTTTCACCAAATTGGTCTAGGAGCATTGAAGTATTTCATTCTTAAGGTTGATCCTAAAAAGCGCATTCTTTTTGATCCCGAGGCTTCGGTCGACTTTCAAGGAAACACGGGGCCTTTTATTCAGTACACCTACGCAAGAATCCGTTCAATAGCACGCAAGGTAAATCAAGAAACTATCACGGCCAGCCCAGTAAATATAGAAGAGAAAGAAAGGGCTCTTATTCTTTCACTTGTGCAGTATCCTGATACCATAAGGCAAGCGGCAGAAATGCTATCTCCCGCTTTAATTGCAAATTATCTATATGAATTGGTGAAGCAGTTTAATTCTATGTACCAACAGTTACCCATTTTGGGCGCTACAGATGAAGAGGTGAAGTCGTTCAGAGTGGCGTTAACCTTGAAAGTGGGGGAGGTCATTAGACATGCCTCTAATCTTCTGGGCATCGAAGTTCCTGAACGTATGTAGCAAAAAAAAGCCGCTGAATTTCAGCGGCTTTAATTTGTTACTAAAATCAGTACTTATTTTGAGTCCTTCGCGGCTACAGCGGCAGCGTAAACTACTAAACCAAATCCGATTTTGTTTACGGCATCTCCAATGTTGTAGATCACATCCATTGCAAGACCTCCGAAAATACCTTCATACCATCCTGGAGTTCCAGCCATGTATCCGATAGGGTAGATCGCCCAACCTACTAATACAAACCAGCTTAGTGTTTTGTGTGCTTGAAGAACTGAACCTCCAGCAGCAACAGCTAATTTTTTGGCTTGACCGAACCAGATATCGTAAACGATCACGAAATAAGCAACTCCTGAAACTAGACCCCAGAAGGCAGCTTGATCACGGCTAACGGCCTCTCCCCAGTATCCTGTTACTAGCATGATCACTGAAAGAGCGATTAGTCTCCACATGAGGGATTTCTTTGCTCCAGCTGCTTTAAGGATAAGGTAGAATTCAACGCACATTAACGGCACCGTCAGAACCCAGTCTACATAACGGAAGAACGTTGGTGACTCTCCGTTAGAAGCCCAGTAATCTCTCATGTACCAATAGTGAACAGCAGCGATAAAAGTGATCAAACCTGATACGAGAATCGAGGTGCGCCACTTTGAATCAAAACTGTTCATTGATAAGAAGAAGAAGGCAGATGCTGCCATCATAGCCATACACCCTACAAAAAAGGTGAAGCCCACGTAATCGTCAGTAGCGATCTTTGAAACATCAGCAACCAACGGGAGATTGAGTAGTAAACTTTTCATAAGAACTTATAGTTTAGTTTTTGTCTAAGCCAAAGTAAATAATTTTAAACATAATATCTTAACATTTAAGCTAAAATTTTAAAAAGTACCTTTATCCTCGTGAAAAAAGTTGTCAATATTTCGATTTTGCCCCTTTTGTTAACAATTCTCATTGCTTTTGGGAGCTTGTTCATGAGCGCTCTGCAAAACACCATTTTGGCCTTTATCTTGATACTCACCGTTGGACTGCTTCACGGCTCTAACGACTTACTCATTATTAAAAAGGTAGGTAACCTGGAATATGGTAACCGCTGGGTATTTATTAAAACGATACTCGCGTATCTATTTTCCATTGGGGTTATTTTGCTGGCCTTTTACTTCTATAAGGCCTATGCATTACTGTTTTTTATTTTGATTAGTTCGTATCATTTTGGACAACAGCATTTGGCC
>JAURFJ010000133.1 GCA_030834365.1 Flavobacteriaceae bacterium
CTTAACGATTTTTGATGGTCAAGGGTTATTTCTTCGGCTTTAGGCGCCTTTTTATTAAGGCTGACTTTGATGACCAGTAGCTTTATGTCGCTTACTTTTTCTAGCTCAGCGGCTATTTTTTGGGCGAGAAGGTATCCGCTTCCGTCGATACCTACAATCGTTAATTCGGTTTCGTTTGCATTCGATTCTAAGATCTGAAACGCCATTCTTCTCAAAATGTGCATAATCTGATCGTGGGTTAAAATCACTTCTTTCATTCGCCTTTGTCTTTATAGGATTCTAATGAGCGACGTTCTTTCTTGGTCGGACGTCCTAAACCTTTTTGGCGGTAGTGCTTTTGAGCGGCCTCAACCTGTTTTTTATGCGCAAGGGCTTCTGCTGGTGTGACATCTTTTCTAAACTGGTCTACCAGCTTAGCTGAGATCCGTGATTCAGGAATGCTCAATACTTCGAGTTCGTAATCTACTTGATTGATTCTAATGCTTATGTGGTCTCCAACGAAGATTTCTTTAGATGGTTTGGCGAGCAAGGTATTGACTTTAGCCTTCTCTTTTTTAACAGCCTCAGTGGCGATAGATCGAGTCTTGAAATACCTGAGTGCCCAAAGAAACTTATCGATTCGCATGCTGTTAAAGTTGAACTAACCGTCAGAGCAAAAATAGGGGAAAATTGTATCTTGCGCCGCGATGCTTACCTTCAATTGATTCTATGAAAAAGGGATTTTCGCTTCTCGTTGCGGCTTTACTATTTGCTTCTTGTGGTTCTAACAATGATGAGGAGGGTTTTACACCTGTTCCAATTGAGCCACTCGCCACCATCAATGAACAGAATGAGGCAGAGCTGGTTAGCTTTTTGCAGTCGCATTATTACGACGCTTCAGAGGCCATTAGACCGATGAATGATGCACCAGTTAAGACTTTGGCGTTGTGGGACGATCCGCGATTAAAGGTAAAGCAGGTGCTGGTTCGCCCTTCAGAACATAATTTGGATACCGAAGGGTATACTGAAGATGAGATAGCCAACGGAATCCCCCATAACCTCTATTATTTCATAGTTCAAGATGGTGGCGGTAATTCGCTTTCTACAGCCGATTCGGTATACGTACAATATGCGGGAAGAACACTTGATTTAAATTTATTTGATCAAGTCAGGCAAGGCGGATTGTGGTTCGATTTGGCCAGAATTCAGGCTCCGCAACAAGGATTTAGAGGCTTTTCCGAAGGTGCAGCACTGCTAAAGACGGCCTCTGAGGTAATTGATAATCCTGACGGAACCTTCAGCGCCCCAGACGCCGGCAAAGGATTTTTCTTTTTTGGCTCAGCCTTAGGGGCTTATCAAAATGCTCAGGCTACCATTCCAGCTTACGGACCTATGTTTTTTGAATTGAAGGTTTTGGCTCGAAAAATTACTGATCACGATGGAGACGGAGTGCCCTCTTATCTCGAAGACCTTAACAATAACGGATACTTGTTCGATGACAATACCGACCTTGACGACGAGGTAGCTGGTGGAAGAGCACTTCTTCCAAACTATTTTGACGCTGATGACGATGGAGATGGCACGCCTACAGCGTGTGAAATCTCACTCGGTCTAGACTACTTAGACCCGACTGAGTGCTACGATGCAGACGGTGATGGCGACTGCGACAGTTGTGAGCAGTAAGATTTAGTTTAGCTGAAGCAGTACGCTCAGGATGAGCTGATCTTGACGTGTGTCAATGCGTGCCTCTTGGTACACTTTTTGGGTTAAAAATCGCATTTCTTTTTCGGTCAACCCTCGCTCGTAACGCAAATCTATATTGATTTTGTTCAGGGAAATACCCACTCCAAAATTGGCTCCGACTGAGATATCTTTGAGAGAGCTGGCTGTTTCCACATCGGCGAATTCACTCGAAAGTACATATTGCAAACTAGGGCCAGCAAAGATGTAGGTTGGTCCTATGAATCCAGAGCCTAGGTTGAAGGGTAGATCTATCTTGCTCAGGCTGAGGTCGTCTCCGTTATACGAAGAGGTTGTCTCTGTATACACAAGCTCAGGTCTTAAAAAGAACCCTAAAAAATCAATTTGCTTATATACCCCCAAGTGAAAGCCGGCATTCGATTTGGCGTTCTTGGGTAGATCTGAGGCTTCGCTTAGTAGTTCTCCATTAGAGTTGTAGTTGAGCCCTCCTCGAAGTCCCCAATTTGAGCCTTGTCCTGAACGCTGTGCGTTAGCAGCAAAGGCCGAACAAATCAGGCTAAAAAGGGCAATAAATCGGAGTATCTTCATAGTACTAAGGTTTGCGTTTAATCACCTTTAAGACGGCCTCAACAATGGCAGGTGCGTTTAATTTGTATTTGGCCATAAGCTGGTCTGGGGTACCGCTTTCGCCAAAGGTGTCTTGAGTAGCGATAAACTCTTGGGCTGTTGGCTCGTGTTGGGCTAGTGTACGGGCGATGCTCTCGCCTAATCCACCCAAATAATTGTGTTCTTCGGCACTTACTATGCAGCGGGTTTTGCGAACTGAGCGTAGAATGGCCTGCTCGTCTAGCGGCTTTATGGTGTGAATATTGATTACTTCGGCCGAAATTCCTTTTTCGTTGAGAGCATCAGCAGCCATTAGGGCTTCCCAGACCAAATGGCCTGTTGCAGCGATGGTTACGTCAGACCCCTCTTGAAGCATAAGCGCTTTGCCGATTTCAAAGGGCTGGTCGATTGTAGTGAAGTTGGCAACCTTTGGCCTTCCGAAGCGCAAGTA
>JAURFJ010000134.1 GCA_030834365.1 Flavobacteriaceae bacterium
TATACTATGATGTATTAGTCTTTTTCAGCCCTTCGGGCATAGAGAGCCTCTTCATTAACTTTCCAGACTTCAAGCAAAACAACACTCGCATTGCCGCGTTCGGAAGCACCACGATTAAGGCTGCCGAAGAGCGAGGCTTAGTGGTCAACATTAAGGCTCCGACCCCTGAAACACCCTCTATGACTATGGCGCTTCAGAAGTACCTCAGCGAGGTGAATAAGTAATACTTTTAAAAATTAGGTAGCCCCAGGCGCTGATTAAAAACAATCCACCTATGGGTGTGATAGGTCCTAAGAAAGATACCTCAAGTCCGGTTATTTCACGTGTGCTGAGCAGGTAAATGCTTCCTGAGAAAGCGATTACCCCGATGAGCACAAATCGAGACACTATGCGCTTGCTTTGTTCGCTCAGCTGGCTAATGCCTTCAATGGCCAGAATCATCAAGGCGTGTATCATTTGATAACGCACCCCGACTTCAAAGCTAGCCAAAGCGTCGGCGCCAAGACGCTCTTTTAAGGCATGTGACCCCAAGGCTCCAAGAATTACGGCAATCATTCCTAAAATGGCGGCCATTCGCAGGCGTGAATTCATAGCGTAGGCGTTTATCAAACAAAATTAGCACTTACCTTTATCTTATGAAGTCTTATCAAAAAGAATCTCCTGTGGTTTTAGACGGTATTGACAAGACCATACTTAGCCACCTGATGGAAGACGCTCGCACTCCTTTGCTCGAGATCTCTAGAAAGGTTGGAATATCGGGAGCAGCCATCCATCAACGGTTAAAAAAACTAGAAGGCATCGGTATTCTGGCCGGATCGAAATTTGTAATAAACACCAAAAAACTCGGATACAGTACCATGGCTTATGTGGGTATTTACTTAGACAAGGCCATGCGCAATCCGTCTGCGGTAAAGGCACTCAGAGAAATTCCAGAAGTTCTAGAGTGTCACTATACAACCGGTAACTGGTCGATCTTGATAAAAATCTTGTGCCGAGATAACGAACACCTAATGCATATATTGAATCAAAAGATTCAAACCATAGAAGGAATCTCTCGAACCGAGACCTTTATCTCGTTAGATCAGCAAATTGATAGGCAGATCCAGATTTAATCTCTGGCCCGCATCACCTGCATTGCCCAATAAAGCAAAGAGGCCAATGCGCCTAAAGCAGCGACCACATATGTGCGTGCAGCCCACTTAAGCGCGTCTTGTGCAGCACCGTGCTCATTAGTAGTCAACACATTTTGGTTGACAAGCCAACTTAAAGCGCGCTCGCTAGCATCGTATTCTACAGGAAGGGTAATAAAGCTAAAGAGCGTGGCCATTGCCATGAGGCCTAACCCCAAGAGCGCAATGGGGTAGCCAAAGCCCGAGCCTGAGCTAAACATAAGAACGAGTCCGATAAACACCACCCACGAAGACATACCCGAGGCTACCGATACAATCGGAACCAACTGAGAGCGCATAGTCAACCACTTGTAGGCGCGTGCATGTTGAACGGCGTGCCCCACTTCGTGTGCGGCTACTGCCGCTGCTGCCGCGTTTCTGCCCGAAAAAACAGCCTCACTGAGGTTAACCGTTTTATTGATGGGGTTATAGTGATCACTTAAGCGACCGGGGGTAGAGATGATCTGAACGTCATCGATCTGGTGATCTGAAAGCATTTTCTCCGCAATTTCGCGACCTGACATTCCGTTAGCCAAGGTCAATTTCTCATACTTGCGAAACTTACTTTTAAGGCGCTGACTAACAGCAGCACTCGCAAGCGCAATAGCGATCAATAGAACATAATAAGAAATCATGGTGAGCGAATTTTTACCCTATAAAATTACTCGATTCTTATCGCTATTTAATGCACTATGTTGATGATTTTTCCGGGCACAATGATCACCTTTTTCGGGGCCGATCCGGCCAATTGCTGAATAGTCTTCTCGTGACTCATAACGGCCTGCTCTATGGCCTCTTTAGAGAGGTCAGCGGGCAGCGTGAGTTTAAAACGCAACTTGCCGTTAAACGAAACCGGATACTCCTTTTCTGACTCTACCAAATAACTGGGATCAAAAGATGGAAAAGGCGCTCTAGCAATCGACTCGCTGTGCCCTAGGCGCTGCCACAACTCCTCAGCTATGTGTGGAGAGTATGGAGAGATCAACACAGCCAAAGGCTCTAAAACGGCCCTAGAGGCGCATTTTTGCGCAGTTAGTTCGTTCACGCAAATCATAAACGAAGACACCGAAGTATTGAAGGAAAAGGCGTCAAGATCTTCGGTCACTTTTTTGATAGTCTTGTGCAACGACTTTAAATTTTCTGCCGTTGGGGTTTCTTCGTTGAGCTGCTCGTAGAGCCTCCACAACTTTTTCAAGAAACCGTGTACTCCGGTTATGCCGGCGGTATTCCAAGGCTTAGACTGCTCTAGAGGGCCTAAGAACATCTCGTATAGGCGAAGCGAATCTGCTCCGTATTCGTCGCAAATTTGATCTGGGTTGACCACGTTATGCCAACGCTTTGACATCTTTTCTACCTCGCGCCCTACGATGTACACTCCGTTCTCTAGCTCAAAGCTGGCCTCTTTGTACTGAGGCTGCCAGGCTCTAAGAGCCGCTATATCGAGCTCGTCGTTACCGTTGATTAGGGAGACGTCGACCCTTATTTTTTCGAACTGAC
>JAURFJ010000135.1 GCA_030834365.1 Flavobacteriaceae bacterium
TGAAGTAAGCGCTGTTCGTGTTCAAAATTTTCGGCGCCTATTTTTAGTTTTATGCAGCGAAATCCGTCACTAATTAAGTTGTCTACCTGTTGCCTCATAAAGGGTATATCTCCCATCCATACTAGGCCATTAATGGCGATTCCTTCTTCGTGATTACTAAATGCCGAATCGTATAAATGAAAGGGTGTTTTAGCGTGATAGCTATACCAGAGCTGCTCTATGCCGAACTGAATGGACGGATAGTGCGCTAACTCACAAACAAGCGCATCAAATCGTTCATCTTCAAGCGGAGCCTCTAGCCCAAACAAGAATTCTAGCCTCTTACAGGCACCTTTTAAGACCGAGTCGTAGTTTGAGGGATCGTCGGCGCTTAGCCCCTGGAAAAAATTACACTCACCAATAGCCCTCAAGGGTGTTCCGTAGATCAATAGGTAACACTGCTTTTCTAAAAGCGTATTGCGTGATGTCTTAGCGGGTCTTTTGAATTGGAGCTGAAATGGATGAATGCGAATACCTGACATCAATTGTTCTCAAAGATTACGACATAGGCCAAAACGAAGAGCGCTGAAGCAAAACAGAGCAGCGCTACTTTTTTCAATTCAGGATCTAGTTCTGCCGTTCCTTTAGTTGCCCTTCTCACTCTTTGCAAATGCGCACGAAGTACTAAAGCTAAAGGTACAGCAACTAATGAGGCATTCGGATCGATTTGAGCCACAGCCGCAACAAAAGCAAAGAATGCAGCGAAAATCAAAAAATGGTGATAGATAAGCGCATTGGCATATCCGATGCGCACTACAACGGTGCGTTTACCAGACTCTTGATCAGAGATCACATCTCTCATGTTGTTTAAGTTCAAAACGGCAGCACTGAAGGCTCCTACTGCAATAGCAAACCAAAGCTGCGTTAAGCTAAGGCTTTTGGTATACACATATGTTCCGGAGATAACGGCCACACCGCCAAAAAACAGAAATACCATTAGATCACCTAATCCTGCATAACCGTATGGTCTATCTCCTACCGTATAGGCAATAGCCGCCACCAATGAGACCAAGGCAAGCAGAGCAAAAACGATTAATTCTTTTGCTGAAAGTTGGGCAGCCATCAGCAAGGCAATTACGCAAAAGGTAGCACATACGGCCAAAACCCACATGCCGTTTTTTAAGGCCCTTGAAGAGAGCATTCCAGACTGAAGCGCACGTGCAGGGCCCACTCGCTTCTCATTATCTGTGCCTTTTACCCCGTCTCCATAGTCATTCGCAATATTTGACACGATTTGAAGAAGGAGCGTTATGGCCAAAGACCACAAAAAAATGGGCCATGAAAATTTTTGATCTACAAGAGCCAAGGCGGCCGCAATAACTATGCCCGAAATAGAAAGTGGAAGCGTTCGTAATCGCGCGGCATAAACCCAAGCGTATAACACATTCATTTTATTGTGCTCGGTGGATCTTAAGACGAGTTGTTCCTTTATAGGAGGCCACAAAAGCGTCTGTAAAACCCAATTTTACGAGCCCTTTTCTGAGGGCGTTAGCCTCTTCGTATGTTTCGTAAAGTCCAATAGAAAACTTTAAATAGGGTTTTGCCTCTATAATCAAAGCGTTAGATAATCCTGGAGAGAGCAACCCAGTTGACTCGATGGGTAACATGCCTGTTTGAACACTGTAGATGGTGTCGTTATCGACCAGCTTTCGAGCTAAGTAAAACTGCTGAACAGCCTTTAGTTCTTGGTTCTCGAGCTTCAACGAATCTATTTTTTGCAAAAGTTCCAGACTTGGTGAAACTTGCATCGGTTCTTTGGCCTTAAATAAATCAGGAAAACTGTAAAACAAGGCCAGAACAATAACCAAAAGCGAAACCATCACCAAACTAACAGACAACACACGAGTCTGTCGCTCTAGTTTAGAAAGTTTAGGCTGATCTGTAGATTCTTCTGACTGCACGTACTGAATTAAGCGAGTTCTAAATTACACTGATTCACCCTAGTTTACAACTATTCGTATACCATCTCTATCAAATGATACCCTTCTGCGTTTCAAAAGCATTCCTAAGGCTGCTTTAAAGGTCTTTTTGCTCATATTTAGCTGATCAAAGACCAGATCTGGCGGAGATTGATCATTCAGCGGTAAGTACCCGTCTGAGGCCTCCAGGGCTTGCAACAACAAATCTACGGCGCGGTTGAGCTTATCTTCCCCTTTTGGTTGCAGTGCGAAGTCGATTTTTTGGTCTGGCCTTAACTGATCTACAAACACCTCCAAGGATTGATTTTTTGATAAGGCCGTGGCTATTCGATCGCGAAAGAGCAAACCTTTGTATCCAGAATGAGTAATTAGTTCATAGCCCAATGGGGTTTCTCGGTAAACAAAAGCCTTGTGAGAAACTAATTGGTCTATACTTTCTGGTTTAGGCTTATAGTGTTTTTCAATGCGTTCGCTAGCCATTAATCGACCAGAGAGTGCATCTAACACACAAACAACCAGTACCTCATCACCCTTGAGATGCTTCGCTGAACTCTCTTTGAAGGGTAGAAATAATTGCTTTT
>JAURFJ010000136.1 GCA_030834365.1 Flavobacteriaceae bacterium
CTAACCGGAGAAAAAGGCGAAACGGCATTGAGAGCGGCAAGTCAAGCCAATAGCACTAGCAGGCCCGCTGCCACAGAAGCAGATGAAGAACGAAAAAAGGCCCTAGATCGCCTAGAAAGTGAACGACAGCAGCGCAGAAAGGCCTATATTAGCAAGCGCGAAGAAGTTTTGAAAGCTCGGGCTGCCCGAGAGAAAGAAATGGAAGCACAGAAAACGAAAACCAACGACTCAATTAAATGATTCTAAACACCATGAAACACTATTTACTCGCACTCGTAGCGCTGATTTCAGTATCGACAGCCTCTTTTGCACAGTCTAAAGTAGCGCACATTAACGTGCAGCAACTTCTTATGGACATGCCCGAAATGAAGGCTGCTCAAGAAGAACTTAAGAAACTTGAAGCCACCTATCGTGCCGATATCGAATCTTCTGTAGCTGAGCTTCAGAAAAAATTAGTTACCTACCAGAACGAAGCGGCCTCTAAAACTGCCGAAGAAAACAAGGCTAGAGCAGATGAATTACAAGGAGCAGAGCGCAACATAGCCAATGCAGAGCAGGCAGCTATGGGTGAGTTGCAGCGCAAGCAGCAAGATCTTTTTGCTCCCATTTCTGACAAGGCTAAAGCAGCTATAGAAAAGGTGGCAAAGGCCCAAGGATTCGATTATGTCATGGATGCTAGTCCAGGATCGGGTTTAATTGTCTTTACTGGCAAAGATCTTATTGCTGATGTCAAAAAGGAATTAGGCTTTTAACTGGGCAATATTGCTTTACGTTTAACCGCCCTAGAGGCGGTTTTTTTATGAACGAATATGGCAGCTGTATCTACCAAACATATAGGTGTTTTTGACTCTGGAGTTGGCGGATTGAGTGTACTTAAAGCGCTGCAGTCTAGACGACCAGAAATGCGGTATACCTACTTTGCTGATTCGCTTCACGCCCCTTACGGTTCACTAGACTCGAAGACCTTGTTAGTTTACAGTGAGCGTATTGTTTCTTTTTTACAATCTCAGGGTGCCGAACTTATTGTTGTAGCCTGTAATACGCTCACTACAGAGCTCATAGGTGAGCTGCGCAGTCGATTTAAACTTCCGTTTGTCGGCATCGAGCCTGCGGTTAAGCCCGCGGCAGTTCAATCACTGAATAAACGCATTGGCGTGCTGGCCACCCAACGCACCCTAAAGAGTGCGGGCTACCGCTCGACCTGTCAACTGTATGCGTCTGATGTTACCTTAGTTGAGCGGGTGGGGGCAGGTTTAGTGGAGGCTATTGAGCACTTACCCTGGACCAGTAAAGAACTGAGAGCACAGATAAAGTATTTCACCGATGAGTTCAGATTACACGATATAGATACACTAGTTTTAGGCTGCACACACTACCCGCTTGTGGAGTCTCTCTTTTGCGAATTATTGGGAGAATCGGTGAAGGTGCTCAGCGCAGCTGAGGCGGTGGCTAAAAGGGTTGAGCAGCTCACTCCAAATACACAAGGTAGTCAATCAGAGTTGCGCTTATACACCAGCGGATCGGCTGAGCATTTGGCCCAACTAGTTGAACGTCTGTCGTTCACGCAGCTAAAGTCGGTAAGTCGTCTCGAACTGTAAGTTTTTTAACTGCGCCTGTAGGTGACTATGCTGAAGTCGTATAGATTTTTTTCATCCTTGAGGTGTAGCTCGCTGCTTTGGATTTTCCACTGTTGATCGGAGAATTCCGGAAAGAAGGTATCGGCTTCAAAACGGTGATCGACATGGGTTAACACCATTTCAGTAGCTAGGGATAACGCCTGGGCGTAGATTTGTGCTCCGCCCGCGATAAAAACCTTTTGATCGCCGGTGAGAGCGATGGCCTCCTCAAGGCTGTACGCGATATGTTCTACCTCGAATTTAGGCTTGTAGTCTTGGTTATTAGTGATCACAATGTGATCACGATTCTTGAGTTTTGCTGGCAGACTCTCCAAGGTCTTTCTGCCCATAATAAGTGGATATCCTGAGGTTAGGGCCTTGAAATGAGCAAAGTCTTTAGGAAGGTGCCACGGTAGTGTATTGTTCAGGCCCATGGCGTTGTTTTTGCCGAGGGCGGCTACGATTACGATCTCTTTCATCGAGTCAACTTATACAGCCACAGGGGCTTTTATTGGATCATGCGGATCGTACCCCTGCAATTCAAAATCTTCATAGCTAAAGGCATCTATGTCTTTAATACTTGGATTAAGGTGCATCTTAGGAAGTGGTCGGTGTTCTCGGCTGAGTTGTAATTTGACTTGATCAATGTGGTTGTTGTAAATATGAACATCACCAAGTGTATGCACGAAGTCGCCCACCGCTAAATCGCACACCTGGGCCACCATCATGGTAAGTAGGGCGTAAGAGGCAATATTAAAGGGTACCCCTAAAAAGACATCGGCGCTGCGCTGGTAGAGCTGGCACGAAAGCTTGCCGTCGGCCACATCAAACTGAAAAAATGCGTGG
>JAURFJ010000137.1 GCA_030834365.1 Flavobacteriaceae bacterium
TTAACTTTCCGTATACCCCAACAGGAACACTAGGTGGCCGGCTAAGCTTGAGCACCGAACAGCCTTTGAGCGGGGTATTAAAGGGTATAAAGGGGCAGTACCTTATCTTCGAAGACCTCAGCGTGATAAACCTGCGCTCATATGAGGGATATGTGGTCGGACTTGATGTGTACTAACTCATCGCTTTGGTCGTCTCAAAAAGGTCTATTTCTTCATTGGTTTTGAGGTTGAACCTTTTTTTAACAGCATAGACTAAAACATAGAGCACCGGTGTATCGGCCACCGCGATCATAACCTTAAACAGAAAGCCAGCGATGACCAAACCCCAGAAGCGGTCCCACGAAATTTCTCCGAATGCACTGAGAAAAAACACCACTGCGAAGGTGTCTATAAACTGAGACGAAAAGGTAGAAAAGTTGTTGCGCAGCCACAGGTGTTTTCCTTGAGTAACCCGCTTCCAAAAATGATAGATCTGAATGTCGACGAACTGCGCGAGCAGATACGCCATCATCGAGGCGAAGACGGCCACAATGGTGTTTCCAAACACATTAGTGAATTGTACATCCGCTACAGGCGACCACGAAGTAGCCGGAGCAGCAGCAGCCGTGTAGACGATGAGCAACGAAAATACGGAGGCGAAAATTCCGGCTACCACTACTTTATTCGCCATTCTTTTACCGAAAATTTCGGAGATAAGGTCGGTAATTAAAAAAGTGATTGGGTACGGAAGAATTCCCACCGAAACTTCGAAGATAGGCGCACCAAATACCGTTACCTCCCCGAATGGCTGCCAAACGAAAAACTTTTGAAAGATCAGGTTAGATACAACCAATGAGGTAATGAAAAGCGCCGCTAAAAATAGGTATAACGTAAAGGCTTGCCGCCGCATTGGTGCCTCCATCTACTCAATAATCAGTTCAAAGGGTATACGCGCCTGTATTTCGTAGCCATTTGTAGGCCTTGACAAAGCTGTATCCCAGAAGAATTTGTAGCGCTGAGCCCATGAGGGGGTATTTTCGGCAAACCAGCGTTGAACCGCTGCATTTGGAAGATCACTAAACAAGCGTTCAATATCTGATTTAAATCGGGGGTACTTGCGCAATTTAAATGTCTGAATTTCGGCTAATTCTGAAGCCTTTTCAATCGCCTTTTCTAAACCACCTATTTCGTCTATCAATCCGATTTCTAGCGCATCTTGGGCACCCCATACCCGTCCTTGGGCTATGGCATCTACATCTTCAGCTGTCATCGAACGACCCTCAGCCACACGCTCAACAAAAAGGTCGTAAGTACGCTCGATACCATCTTGAAGTTCAGCTCTAAACGACGCGCTCAATGGCTGAAGCGGTGAATAGGTAAAAGAGCGCTCGTGTGTTCCTAAACTGTACGAGTTGATCCCCCATTCTTTAGCCAAAGTCGATGCGTTCGGCAAGGTTCCAAAAACTCCTATCGATCCAGTAATGGCTGTTCTGTCGGCATAGATATAGGTAGCCGGAGTAGCGATATAGTATCCGCCTGAAGCAGCAATGTCTGAAATAGATACCACCACAGGTTTGATTGCGGCCGTCTTTTTGACCTCTCTCCAGATCAAATCTGAGGTCAAAGCACTTCCGCCCGGTGAGTTGATGCGCAAAACCACGGCCTTAACCGTCTTGTCTTCACGGGCAGCCACCAACGCCCTGTTCATTGTCGTTTGGCCCATTACAGTCGGAGAACCTTCTCCGTAAAGAATGGTTCCTTGTGCATAAACAAGGGCTATTCGGTCTTTGGTTTCTACCGACTTAACCTCCAAAGTTCGTCCGTATGCGCTCACGCTTATCTGGTTTAATTTTGATGCGGCACTAACCGGATTTGAATCGGTCTTTATTGCCTGCTTTAAGGCCTCATCGTATTCATCTTTGTAGCTTATACCGTCTATAATTCCTTCAGCAAGGGCCTTCTCAGGATCACGAGAAATAGCTGTTGAAACCACCTGATCTAGCTGTGATTCGTCGAGTTGTCTTGATTCACCTATGGCCTCAGAAACGCCCGACCACAGGGTGTTCAGGAGGCGTTTAACCTGCTCTAAATTTTGCTCGGTTGGAGCGTCTTCGAGATAGGGCTCAACCGCGGCCTTATACTTACCATGACGAATCACCTCCATTTTAAGTCCGGATTTATCCTGAAACGATTTGTAATAGGTGAGTTCAGAAGCTAAGCCCCGAAGATCAATGGCTCCGGCTGGAGTAATAAACACACTATCGGCTACACTAGCTAAGTAGTAAGCGCG
>JAURFJ010000138.1 GCA_030834365.1 Flavobacteriaceae bacterium
CAGTGACATACTTCTTTACCCCAGAGGCGTCTTCGTAAGAGCGCGTCAAAATTTTGCCAGAAACAGCCACTTCTTTACCTGTCTGTACGTATTTCTCCACGACATCTGCTTGGCGATCCCAGGCAATGATATTATGCCATTGAGTGTCTATCACCCGCTCTCCAGAGCTATCTGTGTACGTTTCATTAGTGGCCAGACTGAACTTGGCTCGTTTTTTTCCGTTTTCGAGGGTAAGAATTTCGGGTTCATTACCCACATACCCAATTAACTGTGCTTGATTTCTAAGTGCATTCATATGATTTGATTTTTACGCAAAGAAAAAAGTGGCTAATCAAAAGACTCATTTTATAAACACATAGAAACGTTTAAACACTTGTAGCACAAATTTTTAGATCGCTGCATAGATTATTCAGCCTCCCAAATCATTTTTGAACAAAAAAGTACATGAATCGTTTATGTATTCAATGCGATGAACCCTTGTATGGGAGAAGTGATCAACGCTTTTGCAGCGCCTCTTGCCGAAGCCATTACCACAACCAAAAACGCGAAGCTGAAAATAAAGCCTTTTATGCCCACCACAAGAGGCTGATCAACAACTACAGATTATTGCTAAAAATAGTGGCGGCAAGACCGCATGTAGCGGTGGTCAAGCACTTAAATGACTTTGGTTTTAATTCTAAATACGTGACCGAAGTCTACCGGCAACCGTCAGCAAAAGAGCTTACCTATTTTGTTTATGACATTGGGTTTAGGTACCTCGATCAAAAACACATCGAGGTCTTCAAGCGCCAAGATTAATTCACTAATCCGTTCCAGTAAACCAACAGGGAGTTGTTGGCCTCATTGACTAAATCGAAGGCCGCTTCAACCGCCTCTTGATCTTCGAGTGCGCCTTTAAACTGCAAGAGATAGGTTCTGAGCAACTTTAGGCGACTGCGCATGCCCGTATCTGCAAGAGGTAAAGGATCGGGCCTATTCTCTAATTCTTGAACACGGATGATCAGCTCCTCAGTATCGCTTTTCAACAGAGCGGCATTGCTATTGCGCGCTAAAGAATCAAGTGCGACTTGCAGCTCACGAATCGGATAGGCTGCCGCGGAAAACGTATCGTATACGGTAACAGCCCGTTGAATTTCAATAGTATAAGAAGAAACCTCCTTCGGTTGAGCAGGTGATTTCTGCACCTCCTGAGTTCCGCAAGACCAGAGTCCTAGGGCCAGAAAAAGGATAAAAAACTCTTTCATAGCATCGAAATTACGACAATCTAAAAGAGTATTTTTGAGCGGTTAAAAGTTATTTGCCGCCTATGCAAAATACAGTGTTGGTGATCGGTTCAGAAGGACAAATAGGGACTGAACTTTGTGAAGCACTAGGGGCTGATCAAACAAGGGTCATTAGGGCAGACATCAAGCTAGAAACGGCCCCAGAAATAGGACAGTACCATCTGGATGCCTCAGACAAAGAGGCCCTGAGGCGCATTGTAGAAGAGCAACGTATAGATACGATTTATCTCATGGCTGCAATACTCAGTGCTACGGCCGAGAAATTTCCTGAGAAGGCCTGGAATCTGAACATGCAGAGCCTCTTAAACGTGCTCGACTTAGCGAAAGAAAAGCGCATAAGCAAGGTGTTTTGGCCTTCGAGCATTGCGATTTTTGGTCCGGACACGCCAAAAATCAACACCCCTCAAGAGACGGTAATTAATCCGATCACCGCTTACGGAATAAGCAAACGTGCGGGTGAACTGTGGTGCGCGTATTACCATCAAGTACATGGGGTCGATGTGCGTAGCTTGAGGTATCCGGGCATAATCAGCCATCGAACGGCTCCGGGCGGAGGAACCACCGACTACGCCGTCGAGATCTTCAGTGAGGCCAATCGAAATAGGCACTACCGCTCCTTTATTGAGGCGGGCACCACTACGCCTATGATATTTATGAGTGATGCCATAGAAGCTACCTTGGCACTCATGAATGCTGACCCAAAGCGCATTAGCATCCGCAGTTCGTACAACCTAGGAGGGCTCGGCATAAGTCCTGAAAGCCTAGCCCTACAAATCAAAAAACACCTGCCCGATTTTGAAATAAGCTATGCCCCTGATTTTAGACAGAAAATAGCCCTTTCATGGCCAGAAAGCATTGACGACAGCCGTGCGCGCAACGACTGGGGGTATCGCATCGCAGTAGATATAGATAGCCTGGTATCTATAATGCTCACCCACCGTCACTA
>JAURFJ010000139.1 GCA_030834365.1 Flavobacteriaceae bacterium
AATCATCTTCTGCATGTGCCCAAGCAAGCCCATAGGCTACTTCGGCATCGGTCTTTGCATAAATATGAGGAACGCCATAGGCGTCTCGAACAATTTCTATGTTTTGCGGATTAATCTGCCCAAACAGGGGTAGTATCGAAGCTAAAAGCAGGCCTATAAAAAGGTGGTTTTTCATGATTTTTCTTTGCATCTTGTAATTTATGAAAAGATTATCTGAAGAAGAGCAACAAAGGTATTTGCGTGATCAACTTGAGTTACCCTGGACTATAGTGGATCGAAAGCTCAACCTTTGTCTTAGCCTAGCGAGTCTTCAAGAGGTACACGAGTTTCTGACGCGATTAGCCAGAGAGGCAAATGAACAAAACCACCACCCAGACCTTGAGGTAAATGCAAGGGTGGTTGAGGTCTCATTGACCACGCACGACGCTTCGGGCCTAACCATTCTCGATTTTGATTTTGCCAGGGCTGTCGAAAAGCACTACAAGCACATCGAATCGATGAGGGCTATCTAAACTTTTGCTTCAAGAAGTGCTGCAGGTCTTTGTTAGCTCCATAGAGCACCAATATGTTTCCTTCTTCTAGGCTGTTTTCTGCAGAAGCCACTCCCTGAATCTGGTTTTCAGTTTTGGTGTTTCCTAAAATAGAGGTTACCTCTACTTTCTTGATGATGGTGAGCACGAGTAGGTTGTATTTAGAACGAAATCCGACCTCCTTAAGCGTCTTTCCTACATATTCTTTAGGGACTGTGGCTTCGATGATACTGAAATCGTCGTTTAGCTCAAAAGAGTCTACCACGTTCACTAGGCAGAGTTTCTTGGCCCAACGCTCGGCGGTTTCCTCTTCGGGGCGAACGATCTCATCAACGCCGATGGCTTGAAGCACCTTTTCGTGTAGCGGGTTAATCGATCGGCTTATGAGTCTTTTTACCTCAAAGTTTTTAAAGAGCGCAGTGGCCATCACGTTTGCCCCTTGATCTTCTCCTATACCAATAACCACTATATCAGTGCTTTTAAGAGGTAAGCCTGAAACGGCCAGCTCATCTGTGGCATCCATTTCCATGGTGTAGGTAATTTTTTCGCGATAGGCCTCTACTTTGGCGGCACTTGTATCGATTCCGATCACTTCGTTTCCTTGGCTTGTGAGTTTTTGGCCCAGAGATGCGCCAAAGTTTCCGAGTCCTACAATTATGTATTTCATCTGTTAGTGAATGGTTATTTCTTCTTTTGGGTATTTGTAGTTTCGAACCACTGATTTTTTGAAGATAGCAAAAAGAACAGTGAGGGCACTTACTCTTCCGATGAACATCAGCAGAACAAGCACTAGTTTACTGACCGCGCTAAGTTCAGCTGTTATTCCCATGCTGAGCCCCACGGTACTGTAGGCTGAGACGCATTCGAATGCAATTTTGAGCATCTCCATATCCGGCTCTTGACTAGCGACGATCACGATACCCATAGTAATTACAATAATCGAGAGTGATATCATAGCGAAGGCCCTTTTTAGGGTGACTTCTACAATCTCTCTTCTGAAGATCTCTATGCGGGTGTTGCCTTTGGCCATGCTGACAATATTGAGTATGGCGATGGCCAGGGTAGTGGTTTTGATTCCTCCTCCTGTTGATTTTGGAGAAGCCCCAACCCACATCAAGAAAAAGAGGAGCAGGGTAGTCGGAAACAGCAGTGATGCTGTGTCAACCGTATTAAATCCGGCAGTTCGAGGGGTTACCGCTCCAAAAAATGCCGTAACCAATTTACCCATATCGTTGTGCCTCACCAGGGTGTTATGGTATTCGAGCGCGTAAAAGGCTATAAACCCACCAGCGGTCAAAAAGGCCGAAGTGATGAGGGCGATTCGACTGTTGAGGTTGAGTACCCACGGACGGTAGTTTATAGTTTTTGAAAAGGTGAAAAGTTGTTGGGTCTTGTACTTGAGGTATGAAATGCTATTCTCTACAATCGGAAATCCGAGGCCACCCAATATAAAGGTGAGTGCCACAATTACCTGAAGCCCATAGTTAAACTCGAACGAACCCTCTTGAAGCGATCCGCTAAGTGTCGAGAATCCAGCGTTACAAAATGCCGAAATCGCATGAAACACAGCGAAAAAAGCCTGCTCAGAGACACTCGAGAAGCTCGACCGGTCAACGCTGTAAAATATTAATGCCGCCGATACCGCCTCTATGGTGAGTGTGATCAACAAGATGTGTTTCAACAGGGT
>JAURFJ010000013.1 GCA_030834365.1 Flavobacteriaceae bacterium
TGATTACGCCCATCCAATTGTTAATAGTTTTTGACAAAGGCTAAGCCGTATTTTGGCTATGTTTGTTTGAAGGTAAAATTAGTGAAAAGATATTTTGAACGAACTACTCATCGAACTCACCGATATTAACGCGCAAGACTTTTTCGGGCTAGAAAACGAAACCGTCAGTCTGTTAAAAAAATACTACCCAAAGTTAAAAATAGTAGCTAGGGGGAATAAGCTGAAAGCCTACGGAGACGAGGAAGAATTGGAAGCCTTTGACAGCCATTTCGATCAATTAACCTCTCACTTTGCGCGATATAATAAGTTGGACGAAAATAGCATTGAGCGCATTTTGAGTGGCGACCATCACGAAAGAAAAACGGCAGAAGCCCCATCTGAAATCGACCATATGGTTTTGGTTCATGGGGTGAATGGACGTAAGATCAAGGCCCAAACCTTCAATCAAAAACGCTTAGTAGAAGCCGTACTGAAAAACGACATGGTCTTTGCCATTGGTCCTGCCGGTACCGGTAAAACCTATACCGGTGTTGCTATGGCTGTTAAAGCCCTTAAAGAGAAACAGGTCAGACGAATTATTCTCACACGTCCTGCGGTTGAGGCAGGAGAGAACCTGGGCTTTTTACCCGGAGATCTTAAAGAGAAATTGGATCCCTACATGCAGCCGTTGTACGACGCGTTGCGTGACATGATCGATCCAGAAAAGCTGCAGAACTATATTGAGACTGGAGTCATTCAAATAGCCCCTCTAGCGTTTATGCGCGGTAGAACCTTAGACGATGCTTTTGTAATACTCGATGAGGCCCAAAATACCACCCATGCTCAGATGAAGATGTTTTTAACGCGCATGGGTAAAAACGCGAAATTTTTATTAACCGGAGATCCCGGTCAAATTGATTTGCCTCGCCGGGTAATCTCTGGCCTAAAAGAAGCGCTTCTGGTGTTGAATAAAATCGAAGGTATATCTATAATTTATCTGGATGATAAAGATGTTATTCGCCACAGATTAGTGAAAAAAGTGATTGACGCGTACAAGAACATTGAACATCAAAACTGAGTAAACGCACATGTCTAACCACACTTTAATGCATACCGACTTTGCCTTTGAGGGCCAACGCTCGGTTTATAGAGGTAAAGTAAGAGAAGTATATGCGCTTGAGAATGACCTTCTGGTCATGGTTGCCACCGATAGGCTCTCTGCATTTGATGTGGTTATGCCCAAGGGTATTCCATTCAAGGGTCAAATTCTGAATCAAATAGCAACAAAGATGCTCAAGGCGACCTCCGACTTGGTTCCGAATTGGCTTATAGCTTCTCCCGATCCTAACGTTGCAATCGGAAAGGCCTGTGAGCCTATAAAAATTGAGATGGTTATACGCGGATACCTTGCTGGACATGCTGCCCGTGAGTATGCCTTAGGTAAACGAGAATTATGTGGAGTAAAGCTTTCAGAGGGCTTAAAGGAGAACGATCGATTTGATACACCCCTAATTACCCCGGCGACAAAAGCAGAACAAGGCGAACACGACGAAGATATTTCAGTAGAAGGTATTTTAGATCGAGGAATCGTCAGCGAGGCCGATTACGCCATATTGGAAAAGTATACCCGTTTGCTTTTTGAAAAGGGAAGTCAAATGGCCAAAGCCTCCAATCTGATTCTGGTAGATACCAAGTACGAGTTCGGAAAGACTAAGGAGGGTGAAATTGTACTTATAGATGAGGTGCACACCCCTGATTCTTCGCGCTATTTTTACGCGGATACCTATGAAGAGTTACAGCAGAAGGGTCTTGCTCAGCGGCAATTATCAAAAGAATTTGTGAGAAGATGGCTTATTGAACAAGGTTTTCAAGGTAAAGAGGGTCAGCAACTTCCACAAATGAGCGACACCTATATAGAAGGCGTCTCAAAGCGCTATATTGAGCTGTATGAGGCTATACTTCAGGAGCCGTTTGTCAAAGCGGACACCTCAGACATCAATGAGCGCATAGCCCGAAATGTCAATCAGTTTTTGTCTACTTTTTGATCTTCTGCGCAATTCTTGCGTATTTTTTGCAGATTTCAAGTCTGAATCTATTTAATTCTCAGATAAATAGCTTTCTTTTGCAAAAGATTTTTAAATTATGAATGGAACAGTAAAATTTTTCAATGAAACCAAAGGTTTTGGTTTTATCACTAACGACGAAACAGGTGAAGACGTATTTGTACACGTAACTGCCTTGAGAGGTCTAACACTTAAAGAAGGCGATGCCGTTTCTTACTCAGAAGAGCAAGGAAAGAAAGGTCTTCAGGCTGCGAATATAGAATTGCTATAACATACCGAATTATATTTGCCAGAATCGAAAGCAGCTCATTGAGCTGCTTTTTTTTGCTGTGCTGAGCACAGTTTGGTTCTTTTGAGAAATGGAATTACCCCTTACCTAAACGGTGAGTGGTGAGTCCCTAGGGGAAAGCTTACAACAAGCACAACCACCAACTGTGCTGCGCACAGTTAGCTGCTTTTTTATTTTACAGCAGGCTCGAGCGAGCTCAACCTGCTGTAAAATAAAAAACCACCGTGTTCATCTAACACGGTGGTTGTGCTTGTTGTAGCGAGGGGGGGAATTGAACCCCCGACCTCAGGGTTATGAATCCTGCGCTCTAACCGCCTGAGCTACCTCGCCTCGCGGTTTCTAAAGTGGCTGCAAATATAAAGAGTAATTTTTTTTAATCTCTACTTTTTGATTAATTTGCTCAAATGCCTAAAGCTACACTATGAGCACTAAGAAGAAGTTTGAGATGGAATTCGTAATTCAGGCATCTCCGCAGTTACTCTACCAATATATATCTACGGCTTCGGGTCTTTCAGAGTGGTATGCAGACAACGTGAATGCGCGAAGTGAGAAGTTTACATTTATATGGGACGGAAACGAAGAGGAAGCCATGCTCTTGAAGAAAAAATCAGATCAATATGTTCGATTTCAATGGAGTCATTCGGAGAGCCCAGAGGAGTTTTTTGAGCTGAGAATTGTGGTTGATGAGATTACAAAAGACGTCTCCCTATTTGTGATAGACTTCGCAGATGAAGATGAAATTGAGGAGTCAAAAATGCTTTGGGACAATCAGATAGATGATCTGAAGCACGTATTGGGTTCTGTTTAATAAGACAGCCTGAATGATTCTAAACAATAACGGGAGTCTGATCTCTTTAGAACAGATTAATTTTTCCTTTTCTGATAGCTTATTGAGCAGCTCGGCTCTTATCGAGGAGCGTATGCTGTTTAGCGGATTAGAATGCGCCACTTTCGAGGAGCATTATTTTTCTATAATGGCTTCTATGCGCATTTTCAGAAGGAGTATACCTATGGGGTACACCCCTGAATTTTTTCTAGAAGAGATTCAAAAGACGCTTAAAGTAAACGCAGCCTTGTCGAAAACATTGGTATGCTTTTATTCTGGAATCGATGCCTTGACTCATCCGGTTTTCTACATAACCGTAAAACCGCTAAAACCCGACCACTTTCGCGTACAGATTGTAGAGGAGATTGATGTGTTCAAAGACTTTTTTTGGCATTCGGATTACTTAAGCGGCATTCGTGTTAAGCCCCTTCCGGTTCAGGTGGTAGCTGATGCCTATTGTACCGATCATGCCTACACAGACTGCGTCTTAATCAATGAGCGCAAAGAAATAGTTATGTCATTGAATGGTTTTGTCTTTTTACGTTTCGGAAATACCATAAAGACACCTGCCGAGAATTCAGGTGTGTACAGAGACGTTTTTAGAACACGATTGATTGAGCAGATTAAGACTATAGATTCGTTCGATTTTGAGCAGTGCGCCTTAAATCCTTTTGATGTGCAGCGCGCAGATGAATTTGTGGTGGTTAGTTTGGAACAGGGGTTATTCGCAGTCAACAACTACCGAAAAACAACCTACCAAAAAGAGTGGATTTACGCGGTTGAGCAGCGGCTCAATGAATTAATTTAAACGCGGATCGTCGGGGGTGTTTATCCATTCTTGATAGTGATCCCCCTGCTGGGATAACAGGGCTTTCCAGAATGTTTTAGTCGGCTCTCTAAATAGTTCACTTAGCTTGAAATGGTCTACTACTATCCAACTGCCGTCAGCAATTTCCCCTTCTAGCTGGGTGTAAGACCATCCTGTATAGCCCATGAAAAACCGAATTTCGGTAGTATCAAGTCCATGCTGCTTTAACAGATCCATTGCTTTTTCAAAAGAACCTCCCCAATAGAGTGTTTCGCCAATGTGCATACCATCGTCTATTTTGTCAGGAACAGAATGAAGAAAATAAAGGTTCTCTGATTCCACTGGCCCTCCATTGAATACGCCAAAATTTTGCTTCGTATCGCTTATGATATCGCTCAGCTGAAAGGGGAGTGGTTTGTTGAGAATGAAACCGACCACGCCATCAGCGTTAACCGCTGTTATAAGAATGACACTTTTGCCAAAATCTCGGTCTGTGGTGAGATGGGGTTGAGCAATTAGGAGTTGTCCTTTACAGAGCATTTCAACAAATTTAGACGGTACAATGAATAAAAAAAGCGCCTTTAAGGCGCTTTCTACACTTAATAAAAAGTGTATTAGTTTACTGCAGAAGATAGTTCAGCACCTGCCTTAAACTTAACCACATTTTTAGCTTTGATCTTAATAGTAGCTCCAGTCTGTGGGTTTCTTCCTTCTCTTGCGCTTCTCTTAGATACAGACCAAGATCCGAAACCTACTAAAGAAACTCTTCCTCCTTTTTTCAAAGAACCTTCAATGTTACCTAAGAAAGATTCTAATGCTTTTTTTGCAGCAGCTTTTGTGATACCGGCATCAGCAGCCATTGCATCGATTAATTCAGTTTTGTTCATAGTAAATTAATTTTAAGGGTTATTGTTTGATAACGCACTCAAATATAATCGGAAATCTCTGTAAATGGCCTAAGGACGGGGCTTAGCTTCAATTTTGTTAATAAGTTTAATGGTTTATTAACATTTAACCCTAGCATTTCACTGTTTTAGAGGGTTGAAAACATAAGAACAGGGGTTTTAAACGTGTATCCGTTGAGGAAATCTTTGACACTTGTTGGCTTTTTGGACGGAAATTGCCACCTTAAAAGTTCAACAGAATCGTGTTTTAACCCTAAATAAATACGAGACCCCTCAATCATTAAGTGATTTTTTTCGATGGTTTTGGATGAAGCATAACCCACCTCCAAAAGTTTTATTACCGTCTCTTGATGGTCTTCTTTTATGAGCGCTTTCGCTCCAGGGTATGGACATAAACTTCTAATGAGATTAATAAAATCACTAGCCGATAGATCCAAGTCAATTTGTGTATTCTCTTTAGTGAGTTTCGGAGCTTGTTTTTCGGTTGGTTCTTCAGGTTGTTGTCGAGCGGTCAGCGTACCTGTACTAAGGCCTACAATCGTTTCTTCGATTAGCGGACCTCCCATAAGCATGAGCTTGTCGTGAAGCGTTTGGGTGTTATCGCTGGAATCAATAGCACAGGCTTGCTGAAGTAGTATGCCCCCCGTATCAATTCGATCGTCAATTAAAAAAGTAGTCAAACCCGTTAATTGTTCACCGTTGCGTATTGCCCACTGAATGGGTGCTGCCCCTCTGTAAGCAGGAAGTAAAGAGGCATGAAGGTTAAATGTACCAAACTTTGTCTTCTTCCATATAGCCGCCGGCAGCATTCGAAAGGCAACGACAATGGCACAATCTACGTCAAGCGCTTCATAGGATTGAATAAAGGACTTGCTCTTCAGGTTACCGGGTTGCATTACATGTAAACCGAGTTTCAGCGCTGTTTCTTTTACTACGGCGTATTTAATACTTTTTCCTCGACCGGCAGGTTTGTCTACTGCTGTAATAACCGCTACTATTCGGTACCCTTTTTTTACTAAAAACTCCAGTTGATGGGCGGCAAATTCAGGTGTGCCAAAGAAGGCAATTTTTAGTGTTTTAGCGTTCATAGGGTATAAAATTTTGCTTCGGCATTTAAGGCTAGTGATTGATCCTCTACTAACGATTCTAACGATTTGATGAGTTCCTGAGGGGTGCATTCAAATTTAGAAAGACAGTCGCTTATTGACCTAGGCGTGGAGCAAAAAGTGAGCAGGTCTACTTCTGATGGGGTTTGGGGATTGCAATAATCGCAAATTCCGCAAGCCTCGCTTTGTTGCCCAAAATAGCTGCTTATATGCTGCATCGCACAATTATCGGTGTCTAGGAGAAACTGTTGCATCGAAAGTGCGCGTTCCTTCTTCAAGGACACATAAGGCTCGTGATTCTTGATTAATAAATTGCGCACATAATGATCCTCTCTTGGTGTAGCTAGATTTACCTGAAAAAGGTCATCAATCTTTTCAAGTTGTATCTTCTTTCGTCTAGCGGCTGATTCAGCAGCCTTTAGCAATAGTGAAGAAGAAAAATTGAAGATAAAGCACCTTGATTTTGATTCATTTCGTGCCTTACTCAGACTTCTAAACAAGGCGTCGTCAGTTTCGCGTTCTCTCGATCCGAACAGGTCTGAATCGAAGGTGACCATCCACTCGGTTTTTCGTGTTTCAGAACAATAAATAATGCCGTATTTTTCTAACGAACGTAGCATTGAGTACCACTGATGAACTTTGAGATCGAATTTAAGGGCTGATTGATTAAGGCTTAATAAGAAGGGCTCTTTTGGAAGCTCGCCTTCAGCGATTTGAAGCAAAGAGACTAGTTTTTTATAGGCGCTGAACAGCGCTTCTACGGTCTGAATTTCAAATTCAGCTTTTTGGGCAAATCCAGTAACCTTTTCACGCTCGGAAAGGAGAAATGCATGGGCTCTATTTTGATCCCTGCCGGCGCGTCCGATTTCTTGATAATAGTGTTCAATACTTTCGGGGATATCGTAGTGAATAACCGCTCGAACATCTGCTCGATCGATGCCCATACCGAAAGCGCTGGTGCAAACCATTACGGGATGAGCGGCCTTGACAAAGTAATTTAATCGCGCTGATTTTTCGGCTGTACTCAGACCGGCATGGTAGAAGTGACAGTCTATCGAGGCCTTGTTTAGTAAATCATTCAATCGCTCGGCTCGTTGACGACTTCTTACATAGATCAAGGCGGTTGATAGGGGTAAGCGCTTAAGTATTGCAATGAGCAGCGCCTCTTTATTGTGGTGGTAAAATCGTTTTATCGCTAATTGTGGCCGCTCAACCGAACCTACAAACTTGGCCAATTGCTGTAACTCGAGGTTAGAGACAATATCGTCTAAAACTTTGGGTGTGGCCGTTGCGGTTAATGCGAGTATAGGTGTGGTGGTCAGTGATTTTCTCAGCAAACCTAAAAGGCGATAGGCGGGTCTGAAATCGTGTCCCCATTGCGATATGCAATGTGCCTCATCAATGGCGATAAAGGACAATTCAATTTGATTGAGCCGCTCTAAAACGAGAGGGTTTTGAAGGCGTTCAGGAGCCATAAAGACCATTTTATACTGCCCGTAACTTATATTGTCTAGCCGCTGAACAAGGGTTGATTCGCTCATAGGCCCGAATAATCCCATGGCTTTTATGTCTCGCTTTTTGAGATCAAGCAACTGATCTTCCATGAGTGCTACCAGTGGCGAAATCACCAGGCATATACCTTCTAATAACATGGCAGGTAATTGATAGCATAACGATTTGCCCGCTCCAGTAGACATTACCGCTATCGTATCTTTTCGCTCCATTACGGCGGATATTACAGCTGACTGCAAGGGTCTCAGTTGATCAAAACCCCAATAGCGTTGAACTGTTTTTTTTAGTGTTTCATTCAAGATGTCACCATTTTTTCGATAAAGGCTACACGGCTCTCTATGCTTCCCTTCGGAACGATAATTGGTTTATAGCCAAGACAAGTATACGTATGCTTTAACACGTCATTCAATTTTAAAACATCTATAAACGTTTCTAAACGCTCTTCATCTTTAGCGTAAATAGCCTCCCAAGGTTCAAAATAGAATAGCATATCATAGGTGTACCTAGCGCAATAGGTGTCAAAATAGGGAGGAGGTTCTTGACCAAAGTAGTTCATGTAAGCCACTACATCGATGAATGAGCGGTCGTAAAAAGCATAAGCATGCGTGGTACATGAAAAGTAATCTTGTAAGCGCGCAAAAAACAAACGTTCGTTGAAGTCGATGTAGTCATCGAGTGCCTCAAGCGGATTTCGGATCGAATCACGGTCGTTAGTGCGCAACAGCTCTTGGGTGAGTTCCCTGATAATCTCATGGTATACGCAGTGGTCGCGGGATTCAAGTTCTTTAATCACACTCGATTTTCCGCTACCTGGAGCGCCGCTGATCAGTATTCTTTTCTGGCTCATTTCAAAGACTGTATCTTTGCCAAAAATACGTCGAATGAGCCCGTCAACAGAAGATGATTTTTACGGCAGCTTAAAACAAAAGCTCAACGAGCAAACTGCATGGCCCTCAGTGTATCTTTTTAAATTTATCGTTAAGGCGGAAACTGAAAAGATTGAACAGCTTATGGCTATTTTTGAAAAAGAGAAAAAAGCCATCGAGCTCAAGCCTTCAAAAAATGGAAATTACCTGAGCTTCAGCTTGAAGACAATGATGCTCAATGCCGATTCCGTCATCGACAAATACAAAATGGCGGGTAAAATTAAGGGTGTTATTTCACTCTGAACCCATCTTTATTCTTTACTTTAACTCCATGAATTTAGAAGCACTAGAACACTTAGAATACAACACTTCACGAACCCATTTAATTATTCCGGAAAACGGAAGGCACTTTCAAAAAATGATTGATAGTGCGCTTAGCGTTGAGGATAGGGATGAACGAAACAAAATAGCAAATTCCATCGTCAGTGTTATGGGTAACATGTCTCCGCACTTGAGAGATGTTCCGGATTTTCAACATAAGCTGTGGGATCAGCTTTTTATCATGTCTGACTTTAAATTAGACGTTGACGCTCCGTTTCCCAAACCTTCGAAGGAAGAATTGAGTCAAAAACCTGAGGTACTTCCTTATCCGCAGAATTTTCCAAAATACCGTTTTTATGGTAATAACATAAAGCGCATGATAGATATTGCGGTTCAATGGGAAGATTCTGAAAAACGTGAGGCGTTGGCTCTAGCCATTGCGAATCACATGAAGAAGTGTTATCTGAACTGGAATAAAGACACGGTAGAAGACACGGTGATATTTGAGCACTTGCGCGAATTGAGCGACGGGATTCTCGATCTTAAGCATGAAAGTGACAAGCTTACAGAGAGCGAAGCTATTTTGCGTTTCTCTAGCCAAAAGCACCCCAAGTCGAATTACCCCAAAAAGAATAATCGCTCCAACCGCAATAAAAAGAAGTAAAGCTTATGGGTAGTTTTGTGATCGAGGGAGGTCATGTACTAAGAGGAGAGGTCACTCCTCAAGGGGCAAAAAATGAGGCCCTACAGATCATTTGTGCGGTGCTGCTGACTCCTGAAAAGGTGACTATTCACAATGTGCCCCAGATTATTGACGTTATCAGGTTGATCGATATTCTCAGGCAGATGGGGGTAAAGGTAGAACAGCTAAGTGCCCATTCGTATACGTTCGATTCTTCACAAGTAGATCCTGAGTTTTTACATACAGAGGTCTTTAAAAGAGAGGCAGCGGGCCTCAGAGGTTCTATTATGCTTGTAGGACCTATGTTGGCGCGCTTTGGTAAGGGTTATATTCCAAAGCCAGGAGGAGATAAAATAGGACGGAGACGCCTCGACACACATTTTGAAGGATTTATAAGACTAGGGGCCCGATTTCGATACAACGACGAGGAGTCTTTTTATGGCGTTGAGGCCGATCGCTTAAAGGGATGTTACATGCTTTTAGACGAGGCATCAGTCACTGGAACCGCTAATATCATTATGGCTGCGGTTTTGGCCGAGGGAGAAACCACTATTTATAACGCTGCTTGTGAACCCTATATTCAGCAGTTATGCGCGCTATTGATAGCCATGGGCGCTCGCATTAGCGGTGTAGGATCAAATCTGTTGCGCATCGAAGGTGTTGAACGATTAGGTGCAGCGTCGCATACCTTGCTTTCTGACATGATCGAAGTCGGATCGTGGATCGGTTTGGCTGCGATCACCCGTTCAGAGATTCGAATTAAAAATGTGGGGTGGGAACACCTAGGGCAGTTAACCCGAGTGTATGAGCGCCTGGGTATCCAATTGATTCGCGACGGAGAAGATATGTTAGTTCCGGCTCATAAAGACGGATACACTATTCAGTCGTTTATTGACGGTTCATTAATGACAATCTCGGATGCTCCTTGGCCCGGATTAACACCGGATATTTTAAGTGTACTTCTAGTAGTTGTTACTCAAGCTAATGGATCGGTGCTCATTCATCAAAAGATGTTTGAAAGTCGTCTATTCTTCGTAGATAAGTTAATTGATATGGGGGCACAGATTATTTTGTGCGATCCGCATAGGGCGACTGTAATCGGACAAAACTTTGAAACTCCCTTGAGAGCTTCCAAATTGAGCTCACCTGACATTAGAGCGGGCATGGCCTTGCTCATTGCCGCCTTGTCTGCAAAGGGTACCTCGGTGATTCACAACATTGAACAGATTGACAGAGGCTACCAATTTATCGAACAGCGATTAAGTGCCTTAGGGGCGGTTATCGAAAGACGTGACTAGTTCTTCTTATAAAGCTGATTCTAGCAGCATTTCGCGAACCTCACCAAAGTAGTTACTGGTTAACTTACTCGATTTCTCAAAAGCCCTTGAAGACTCGAAAAACTGATCGATTTGCCGCAGTTTGTGTTGTGCCGAAAGTCGAAGATTCCCGTAATCGTAAAAGGCCATACTCCACCGATCAAAGATGCGATCTTGACGATCTTCAGTTTTAAGCACGGCAATCTTGTGATGCCTAGAATCAGATTCGATGGCATTAAACAGACTAATAATCACGGATTTTTCTCCCTCCAAAAATTGGAGAAATTTTCTGTCGTGGTAAAGCAGACAGCCGGTAATGTGATGCTCGGCATTGAAGTCTCTTGCGTCGCTGAGCATTTTGTAAATGTCAGATTCAATAAAACTTTCCCTAGCTACCGAGCGATAGATTAAGGAAAACATACAGATTAGGTTGTTCTCTAAATTAACCTAAATAATTGATTATCAATTAATTTGATTTGGTAATTTGATATATCCGTCTGGATATTGCGCGAAACGTCCGCGATCTGCACCATGAACGTGTTCAGCCTCGGGCCAGGGCCATCCGCCGAATTCTGTACGCCTATACTTGGAGATCGCAGCCTCTATTTCTTCGTTTGTATTCATAACGAAAGGACCGTATTTAGCCACAGGTTCTTCAATAGGCCTGCCTTGCATGAGAAGCAGAAATGCCGGCTTATCAGATGTGTTCTCTAGGCTAAGGTGCTCATCGGCCTCAATATACACTCCTTGACCTTCCTCAACTAACACTTGATTTAGGGTGGCGTTGCCTTTATAGAGATAGAGCGCGCGGTTTACGTCGCCTTGGTGAGGGACTAGCTTGAGCGTAGCGCCCGGATCGACGATATACTGAACCAATTGAAGCTGATTTTCGACTTCTGCCGCCCACGAATTAGGGGGGCACACGCTTTGCGTTTGGCTGTCTAGTTGACCGAAAATAAGTCGGGTGAACACACCATCTTGGGTCCATGAAGGAATAGATTCAGACCAGATCATATCAAAATGCGCCTCTACCTGTTTAGACTTCGCCGGAAGATTGAGCCAGATCTGAAATAATTCGAGTCGGTTCTCTTTATCGGCGTTTAATAGGGGAAACATTTCGCTGTGTTGAACACCCGATCCGGCAGTCATCCATTGCACATCTCCCTCTCCAAAACGCGCTGCCGCACCGAGAGAATCGCTGTGATCAATATATCCTTCGGTGACTAGTGTAATGGTCTCAAATCCGCAATGTGGGTGATACGGAAAACCTGGAACTTGCTTTCCGTGATACATTCTGAATCCGTCTTTTTTTTCGAAATCACTTCCTAGAGCACGTTGCCCTAAGTGCTCTTTGTCAATTCCCAAACGCTCATTTCCAGGAGGGTAAATGTCTTGGTGGTGCGCACAAAACAAAAAGGGATCAAAAGTGTGCCAAGGAAAGCCAATTGCAAATTTTTTCATCGTACTGTCTTTATTCAAAGTTAGTTCTCACTTTAGATTCGTCTGATTGAACTAGGTTAAGAATTTGGTTTAAGGGCCTGATTATAGGTCGACAGGCATCGCTCGCGAGCCTCTTTGTGATCTACTATAGGGCTAGCGTAGCTCAATTCTTGAAATTCGGGTACCCATTGTTTTATATAGGTTAGGTTCTTATCGAATTTCTGAATCTGAGTAGTGGGGTTGAATATGCGAAAATAGGGGGCGGCATCTACCCCAGATCCGGCTGCCCACTGCCAATTTCCGACATTGCTCGCCAATTCATAGTCAAAGAGCTTTTTAGCAAAGTAGGCTTCTCCCCAGCGCCAATCGATCAGCAAATGCTTGCAGAGAAAGCTAGCCGTTAGCATGCGTACCCTGTTGTGCATATACCCCGTTTGGTTTAATTCGCGCATCCCGGCGTCGACTAATGCGTATCCGGTGGTGCCTTGACACCAACGCTCAAACTCAGTTGGGATATTTCTCCACTCAATGCGGTCGTATTGCGGTTTAAAGCTCTGACTCACAGTCTTGGGAAAATGCCAGAGTATCTGTTGAAAAAATTCCCTCCAAATGAGCTCGCTTAAAAAGGTTGAATTACGAGCCTCTAGCGCCCTTGCCACTATATGACGAGTTGATTGAGTACCAAATCTGAGGTAAGTACCGAGTTTTGTGGTACCGTCAGCCTCCATAAAATTGCGTGTGCCCTCATAGTTTTCAATCCGTTCACGATTTAGATTGAAATTTGGTGCGCTGAGCGAAGCCCGTTGCTTTCCGAAATCTTCTAATTTCTTAACGGACCCAACCGTCATCTTCGAGAATCGCTTTAGTTTGAATAGATACTGTTCACTGGGGTATATAGGTAAGTGTTTTGACCTATCGAATTCGCTCAACCACTTCTTTTTGTAGGGTGTAAATACAACATAGGGCTGGCCATCGTCTTTTACCACCTCATTTTGCTCAAAAATGACATGATCCTTCAGTCTGAAAAACAGATGATCAGTCTGCTGGCATAGGTCGAAAATGTGCTTGTCTCTTGTTCGGGCGTAAGGTTCGTAATCTGAATTTAGATATAAGGAAGCCCCAGGAGTTGCCTCTAATAGCTGCTCAATTATTGTTTTTGGATCGCCGAAAAAATAGCTGATAGGTCGCTCATGAGCCAATTGACCATTGAGTTGCTCTAGCGTATCGAAAATAAAGGTTAAGCGGTGATCGTCTGAGGGTAATTCATTTAGAATTGAAGGGTCAAAAATGAAAAAGGGATACACTTCATCGTTTTCGATAAGGGCCCTATAAAGGGCGTGGTTATCTTCAAATCGGAGATCTCTTCTAAACCAGAACAGCGCCTTTTTCATCTTACAAGCTCAGTACAGACTTACCTCCGTCTACCTTCAGTATTTGACCGGTGATCCACCCATTTTTCTCATCGAGAAGAAATGCAGCTGCATTTGCGAGTTCTTGAGCATTACCCACACGTTTGAGCGGATGGCGCTCGGCGATCATCTCTACCTTTTTTTCGTTATTCAGCAAACGGCCGGCTAGAGGGGTATCTACAATCGACGGGGCTATAGCATTAACGCGAATCTTTGGGGCTGCTTCGGCTGCGAGGGCGCGCGTAAAACCTTCAATAGCTCCTTTAGCCGATGCGATAGAGCTGTGAAAGGGCATTCCGGTTTGCACAGCCACGGTTGAGAAGAACACCATACTTGAGTACTCATTCATTTGAGGATAGATAGCCTTTACGGATTCTACTAACCCGAAAAAATTAAGCTGCATCTCTTCTTTAAAATGCTCCATCTTGAGCATAGATAGGGGCTTTAAATTAATGCTACCCGGAAAGTAGGCGAACTTGTCTATAGGCCCGATAGCCGTTAGCCGATCAACCTGTGGGTTATTCACATCGTACACCACATGGTTCACATTTGGGTGTTCAAATGATGGAGTGGTTCTTGAAGCCACATAGATCTGATGATCTCCTGCAAGCTGTTCGATTAGGGCGGCGCCTATTCCTGAAGATCCACCTATGCACAATAAGGTTTTCATACTCATGCCTTTATTCTTTTAAGAGTTAACTGATATTCTAATTTTAAATCGTTGTTTGTCAGCTCATTGAGTCTATCTCGCCTGTAGCTAAAAGCCTTTAGGAGGGCAGACTTCACATAAAGCGCGTACGCTAGCGATCCTAATATACCAAGAGGGAGTTCGAAAAAGACCTCATCAATTAACGTACAAGGCCCGTTGTCTTCCCCTTCTATGCGGTGCTCGTGTATCCACGAGGCATAAGGACCGCTCAGTTGAGTGTCGCAGAAGCGCTTTAGGGGTTCATAGGCGCTGATCTCGCTCACCCAAATCATTTTTAAAAAGGGTAAGGGACGAATGGAATAGGCGAGAACACTGCCCATTTCTATCTTTTTAAGCGGATCACTGAGCAGTTTGAAGCGCATATGCTTCGGAGTCATCTGCTCCAGGTTACTGATAGTGCCAAGAAAATCCCAGGCTTCTTCTCTAGAAAGCAGGGTTTGGTGTGAGACACGAAGGTGAAACCAAGGCATGCCTCAAAGATACATCTTGTTTAACTTTTTACAGAAAAAATAAAACAATATTAAGAGTTCATCCAATCGCTAAGCGCTTGATAGAGCAGATGTGTGGGAAGCCCCATGACTGTGAAATAAGATCCTTTTATTTCGGATATACCTACTAGCCCGATCCAATCTTGAATGCCGTAGGCTCCGGCTTTGTCGTAAACCGCTTCGCCGTTGAGGTAGTGGTCAATTTCTTGAGTGCTTAACGTTTTGAAGGTAACCTGTGTTTCTGCCAGTTGGGCCTCTTGACGAGCCGTTGAGGTCAAACAAAGTGAAGTATATACCGTGTGCGTGCAACCTGATAGTTGTTTTAGCATTGATTCGGCCACAGCACGGCTTGAAGGTTTTTCTAAGGAGCGATTCGCGCACCAAACAACGGTGTCACTGGTGATCAGCAGCTCGTTAGGCGTTAGTGTTGAGCGTAGAGCATCGGCCTTCAAGCGGGCTAGGTAAAGGGCTATTTCGCCTCCATTTAGAGTAGAAGGGTATTGTTCTTCGACCTGACTGACGCGCCGGCTAAAAGACAGTCCCATATCACTGAGAAGCGCGCTTCTGCGGGGCGAGGCCGACCCGAGAACGAGCTCAATTGAATTAAGC
The DNA here is from genome assembly GCA_030834365.1 of Flavobacteriaceae bacterium. GTDB lineage: Bacteria > Bacteroidota > Bacteroidia > Flavobacteriales > Flavobacteriaceae > UBA3478. The sequence continues at coordinate 15,329 of JAURFJ010000013.1, forward strand.
GCTAGTTGTTGATTGATCAACATTCCAGTCTCCGTTTACTTTTAATACTTGTTCTATAACATCACGCACACAGCCTTCACCACCTTTTAGGGGGGAAACGTAATCAGCTTTCATTCGAATCTCGGCTGCCGCATCTGTTGGGCAGGTCGCCAGGTGGCAATGTAACATCGCTTCTAAATCAGGCAAATCATCACCCATATATAGAACACGGCTCGCCTCTATTTGATGGGTTTCAAGGTGTTCTTTGAGTATTTCTAGTTTTTGATGCACTCCTAAATAAATGGAGTGTATGCCCAGATCGCGTAGTCGAGTTCGAACCGATTCGTTTGTGCCTCCCGTGATTACGCATACTTCATAACCCGTTTTTAAGGCTTGTTTTAGGGCGTATCCGTCTCTAACACTCATTTTACGAACCAATTCTCCGTTAGTGTCTAGATAAAGTGAACCGTCGGTCATTACGCCGTCTACATCAAAAACAAAGCACTTAATATGTCGCAATTCTTGTTTAAAGCTTTTTTTCATGAAATTCCTGTATAGAACGGGTTAGTGCATCGTAAACCTCAAGTAAAGGTACGTGGCGTCTTAATAGTTCGCGGTGCTGATTTAGGGTTTTTTGATCTCCACGAATAGCTGGTCCAGATTGAATAGTCGAAGCGTTAAGTTCGAAGACCTCGTAAAATTTTGCGTAGAGCATAGGCCTGAGCCAGCTAAAGTCAATTTGATTCTGCGTGCACCATTGCTGTGTTTGAGCAAAAAGGTGATTACTGAAATTTTGGCTGATTACCGCAGCTAGGTGTAGCGCGAGTCGCTGAGCACTGTCGATTTTATGTACCCGATTCGAGAGTGCTAACGCCAGTTTTTCGAGTTGCTTTAACCCTTCAACTGTGCTAGCTTCTATAAAGATGGGTGTGTCGCGTAGTGGAGTGACCTTTTCTTTGCTGAAGCTGTTAAGCGGATAAAAAACGGCAGAAGGGTAGTGTTCTCTATTCGAAAGTGAGGTGGCTCCGCTGCAGTGAGCAAGCAGGCCACCGTACTGTTCTAGCAAATCAAAATGCGCTGAGAGGGCCTTATCGGGTAGGGCTAATAGTAGTATATCTGCTTCGAGTAATTCTTGGTAATCGGTTTTCCAGAAGCCCTCGAAAAAAATGGCGTCTTCTGGATTTCTTCCGCAAACACCTGAACACGAAATCGACTCTTCTTGACGTACAGCCGAGAACAGACTTCTAGCTAAAGCTCCTGAGCCAATTATGGATAGGGTTATCATAGGCATATTTAGACCTTCGAAACTAGCGTTTTTAGGTCAAAAGGTGATAATTTTGCTGCACAAAGAAAAGGTTCATGCGTTCGTTCTCCCTCTTAAAGTTTTTGGTCTCTTCACGATTGATGGCGGTTTTATTTGTCGTTTTTGCCGCCGCTATGGCCATAGGTACTTTTTTGGAGAGCATTTACTCTACAGAGACGGCCCGAATCTACATATACAATGCACGCTGGTTTGAGTTTTTGATGCTGCTTTTTGTGATCAATTTTGTGGGTAGCATAGGTCGCTATAAGCTGTGGAAATGGAGCAAATGGCCCCTTTTGTTCTTGCACCTTTCTTGGATTTTGATCATCGTTGGTGCGGGAGTGACGCGTTACATCAGTTTTGAGGGAATGATGCCTATTCCAGAGGGCGAAACGGCTTCCTCTTTTTATTCAGATAAAACCTATTTAACGGCTTACATAGACGGAGATCTCAACGGATCTAGACGCAGAAAGGCCCTAGAAGACGATATGATCTTTAGCAACGAGGCTAGTAAGACCTCTTTGCCCTGGTCTACTTCTTTTGGGGATATCCCGGTGACCATGGAGTATGTGGATTATATTGAGCAGGCGATGGAGGCCATTGTTGACGATGAAAGCGCTCCTTATTTGCTAAAAATCGTCGAATCAGGAGACGGATCAAGACACGAGCATTTTTTGAAGGAAGGCGAAATAGCCAACATTCACAATGTTCTTTTCTCCTTTAATGCTCCCTCACAGGGCGCTATTCAAATCGATTTTGACGGTACCAATTACACGATAAACTCTCCTTTTGAGGCCCGATTTATGCGAATGGCTGATCAGTTTCAAGGAAGTCTAATGCCAGAGTCCACTGATGCCTTACAATTGAGGTCGCTTTATACCATTGGAGAATTCAGCTTTGTTATTCCAGAGCCTGCCCGTAGGGGCCGAGTTGAAATTGTGGCCGCGGCCAGTGATGAGACTGAAGAGACTAAACAGGCACTAAAGTTGAAGGTGTCTGCTGCTGGAGAGCAAAAGCAAGTTACCCTAATGGGAGGGCAGGGCTACACCGATTTTGAACCCTCTTTTGAAATGGCCGGCCTCACCTTTACCTTGCGATACGGATCTAAAGAATACGAGCTGCCGTTTGCCATCAAACTGAACGACTTTATAGCCGAGAAATATCCCGGAACTGAAGCGAATTATGCCTCATTTATGAGCCGAATAGAAGTAATTGATGAGCGCCCCTTTGATTACGATATCTACATGAATCACGTTCTAGACCACAAGGGTTATCGCTTTTTTCAATCTAGTTTCTTTCCGGACGAATCCGGAACCGTGCTCTCTGTGAATCACGACTTTTGGGGAACCTGGATTACCTATATCGGCTATTTCTTGCTCTACATTGGGCTTATGGGACTGCTGTTTTTCGGAGACACCCGATTCAAGGTACTTGCGCGTTCGCTTCAGAAGGTGACTTCTAGAAATTCAGTGCTTTTACTGCTGTTCGGTCTGAGTTTGTCGTACCCATTGAACGCGCAATCAGATCTGTTGCCTAGCCAGCAAACCGTAGATTCGCTTATCTTGTCTAATGTCATTGACAAGGGCCACGCCGAGCGTTTTGCCTCATTAGTGATCCAAGACGATAACGGGCGAATGAAACCCGTGCATACCTTTGCCTCGGAGCTGCTTCGAAAGATCAGTCTCAAAGATTCGTACAAGGGGCTTACCGCAGAGCAAGTATTTCTATCGATGATGATGTACCCAGGCCTCTGGTACAACACCGAGTTTATCGCCTTAGACAAAAAGGCACAAAACGATAGTATAAGGGCGATTATAGGCGTCCCGAAAGAAAAGCGCTTTGTCAAGGTTACCGATTTCTTTGATCAAGAGGGAAACAATAAACTAAGACCCTACCTAGTTGAGGCGTTTGCGACTAATACGCCTAATAAATTTCAACAAGACTTTAAAGATGCCTCAAATAGGCTTGCTCTGCTCAATAGAGCTCTTAGCGGGGAGATCTTGCGCATTTTTCCCGTACCTACAGATGAGAATAACAAATGGACATCGGCCCTTGAATATCGAGCGGGAGCTTTTCAGCTCACTGATACACTCTACGGTAGTTTTGTGGCTAACTCTGTTCCACTCTACCTGCAATACGTCGACAATGGGGTTCAAAACGGTTACTACGAGCGGGCCGATCAATTATTGGAAAGCCTTAAGAAGAGCCAGCGTCAGTTGGGTATAGAGGTCATACCATCTGTGCAAAAAATTGAGGCCGAAATCACCTATAATCGATTAGATATTTTTAACCGATTGTATAAGTATTACGCATTAGCGGGTGTTTTGCTCTTCTTTTTGGTCGTGGCTCGTGTTTATAAAGACCGCAGGGCGTTGCGCTTGAGTATTCGTTCATTCTCAGTCCTAATTTATTTAATGTTCGCGGCCCATACGGTCGGTTTGGTGTTGCGCTGGTATATCTCTGGTCATGCTCCATGGAGCGACGCCTATGAGAGTATTCTGTACGTCTCCTGGGCTACCCTTGGAATCGGATTGTGGTTGGGAAAAC
>JAURFJ010000140.1 GCA_030834365.1 Flavobacteriaceae bacterium
CTCTTAGGAAGGTCTAAGTTTGGCATCTTTGGCGACGGAAAAGAGCTTCCCCAAATCGCCATGAGTAAATTTTTTAGAAAGGGCGATTACAGAAGTGGTTACTACCGCGATCAAACCCTACTTCTTGCTCAAGGCCTTTTAGACCCAAAATCTTTTTTTCACACACTCTTTGGTACTACCGATTTGGCATTAGAGCCCATGCATGGTGGTCGGCAGATGACCGGACACTTTTCTTCTCCCATGTGGAGCAAAGATTCCGGCTGGCTTGACCAAACAGGGCGCTTTAATTCGATTTCAGACATCTCCTCTACCGCGGGTCAAATGCCCAGACTTCTAGGATTAGCTCAGGCCTCTTCATTCTACCGAATGCATCACGAGCAACTACAGCCCGAAAAGTTCTCTGTATCCGGAAACGAGATAGCCTGGGGAACCATTGGAAACGCCTCAACTTCTGAAGGACTTTTTTTTGAGGTAATGAATGCGGCGGCTGTGATGCAGGTTCCGCTGATTATTAGTGTTTGGGATGATGAATACGGCATTTCGGTACCCTCAGAATACCACACGGTTAAACAAAGCATTTCTAAGGCGCTCAAGGGCTTTAAGCGCAACAAACAGCACGCAGGCATCGAAATTATAGAGGTTAAGGGTTGGGATTACGGCGGGCTTATTGAAGCGTATCAAAAAGCCGAGCAATTATGCAGAACGTTTCATATTCCTGTGCTGGTTCACGTTACTGAACTAACCCAGCCACAGGGCCACAGCACCTCTGGTTCACACGAACGCTATAAGACTGACGAGAGGCTTCAATGGGAAAGAGACAACGACTGTCTAAAATTATTTAAAGAGTGGATACTCGAGAAAGAATTCTCTTCTAAAGAAGAGCTCGAGCGTATTGAGAATGAGATAGAACTTTCAGTGGCCAAGGCCAAAAAAGACGCATTTGAAGAGTTTCAAACTACCGCTAAGCACTACCGTGATCAACTCTATGCTATTCTTACCGACAATCAATTAAGTCTACCCAGCTCGTTAAAAGACGTTTTTCAGTCGTTAAAGGTTAAGAAACTGGTTTTGAAGAGAGACGTGCTTTCTGCCGCCCAAGGACTCTTAACGCATAGCGATTCCGATTACAACTCGCCGTGGAGAGCGGAAGTGATTCAGCTGATAGACCAAATAAAAGTCACCGAATCTAGCCATTACAGCTCAGATTTGATTGACGATACAGCCGGCTCACTACTCAAGGTGGCTACAACAGAAGCCGCATATGCCGAAAATGCACCTTTGGTAGACGGAAGGCAAATTCTCCAAGAAAACTTCAAGGCGCTCCTGAGTGACGACCCTAGGGTAGTGATTTTCGGAGAAGATACTGGAAAAATTGGAGGTGTCAATAAAGCGCTAGAGGGCCTTCAAGAACACTTCGGAGAGAGCCGTGTGTTCGACACCAGTATACGAGAAGCGAGTATTATTGGGCAAGGCATCGGTTTGGCCATGCGCGGCTTGAGACCAATTGCTGAGATACAATATTTAGATTATATCTTCTACGCCATAAATATATTGACTGATGATTTAGCTACCCTTCGCTACAGATCAGTAGGTCAACAAGTTGCGCCACTTATAATTCGAACTCGAGGGCATCGTTTAGAGGGAATATGGCATTCGGGTTCGCCAATGGGAGGCTTAGTTCATTTGTTGAGAG
>JAURFJ010000141.1 GCA_030834365.1 Flavobacteriaceae bacterium
ACAAAAGAACTACTTGGACTCGTAGCCTCGGCCGTACTTCGCTGTGACGACTGTGTTCGTTACCACTTAGAAGGGGCTAAAAAGGCCGGATGCACCGCCGAAGAGGTCACCGAAACATTGGGTATAGCCACGCTCATAGGGGGTACTATAGTCATTCCACACCTAAGAAGAGCTTATGAATATTGGGATGCCCTAAACGAAGAAGTGTGAAATTAAGAGCAGAGAACATAAAGAAAGTCTATCAGCAGCGCACGGTTGTTAAGGGAATCTCCTTGGAGGTAAATCAGGGAGAGATCATCGGATTATTAGGGCCAAATGGTGCCGGAAAAACGACCTCGTTTTACATGATAGTTGGGCTCATTCAGGCCAATGCGGGGGCCATCTATTTAGACGATCTAGACATCACCCATTTTCCAATGTTTAAGCGTGCCCAGCACGGAATCGGCTACTTAGCTCAAGAGGCCTCTGTATTTAGAAAGCTCAGCGTTGAAGACAATATATTGAGTGTGCTCCAAACCACTGGACTTTCAAAGGCCGAGCAACTCAAAAAACGCGATGCATTGATCGAAGAATTCTCCCTTAATCACATCCGAAAAAACCGGGGTGATTTATTATCTGGAGGCGAAAGAAGAAGAACTGAAATAGCGCGAGCGCTAGCCACCGACCCTAAATTTATCTTACTCGATGAGCCCTTTGCCGGAGTAGACCCGGTAGCTGTAGAAGACATACAACGCATTGTGGCCCAGCTGAAAGACAAGAATATTGGTATTCTCATTACCGATCACAACGTACAAGAAACCTTGGCGATAACCGAGCGCTCATATCTGATGTTTGAAGGATCCATTTTAAAGGCCGGGGCTCCTGAAGAGCTGGCTGCAGATGAGATGGTGAGAAAGGTCTATCTAGGCCAAAACTTTGAACTGCGAAAGAAACGATTAGCGTTTGATCAATAGTGAGCTGAGCATATAGCCCGGAAGCAATATCAAAACAAATTCTTCACCCAAAACAACTAGTCCAACAACCGCGCTAAATATAACCATATAGCGCAATGCGTTTTCTTTTAAGCTCAAGCCTTTAAATTTCAATGAAACTGCGCCAACTTTACTGATCATCCACAGGGCAAATACAAGGCTGATACCAATCACTGTGCGCTCAAACCACACCGGGGTAAAGTAAGACATGTCAGTAAAGATTTCGGTCTGAGTGATCAACGCTATAAAAAGGGCCATAGCCGGAGTTGGAAGTCCTTCAAAATGGGTAGCGTTAGAAGTTAAAACCGAAAAGCGAACTAAACGCAGTAAGGCTCCCAGAAATAGGGCTAAAGCTAGGGCTATAGATAGTATAGGCGACAAGGTTGATGACAGCGAAAAATACCACCATAAACTTGGCAAAACACCAAAACTTACGAGGTCGGCCATTGAGTCTAAAAAACTTCCAAACTCCGAGTTCACCTTGAGCATTCTAGCAACTAATCCGTCTAAAAAGTCAGCGAGTGCCGCCAGCAGTATTGCATACAGTGCCCAATCAAATCGAGACTGGGTTAGTGCTATGCATCCCAAAAATCCAAAAATGGCATTGAGAAGCGTTACCGCGTTTGCACTGTTTTCTTTTAGGCGCATAATGGGCTCTAAATTACACTTTATTCGTCTGTCGCTTCGCCTTAT
>JAURFJ010000142.1 GCA_030834365.1 Flavobacteriaceae bacterium
TTCTGGGCTGCGTCCGCTTGCCGCCTCAGACGACGATACTGAATCAACCAAAGAGGTGTCGCGCCACCACAAAGTCATGGTCAGCACCTCAGGTCTAGTGAGTATTTTGGGCGGAAAATGGACCACCTATAGAAAAATTGCAGAAGACACGATCAATACCGCTATTGCGGTCGGAGGGCTTCCGGAGTGCAAGTGCAACACCGAGTTTCTACCCATTCACGGCTTTGATTACGCCTCAAATTGGGAGGACCCTATGCATATTTACGGAACTGACGCCGACAAAATAAGGGAGCTCAGTCTTGACGGAAACGAGTCGCTCAGCAAGGCCTTTTACATCAGCCCTAACACCATTCATTGGGCATGCCAAGAAGAGATGGCCATCACCCTAGAGGATATGCTCGCGCGGCGTAGCCGCGCGCTCTTTTTGAATTCGAAAGAGACGCTGAAAATAGCCCCAGAAGTAGCCAAGATCATGGCTAAGCATCTGAAGAAAAATCAAGACTGGGTAGACGACCAATTAAAGGCTTTCACCGAAGTGGCTCAGCATTATCTGATCGCTTAATCGACAAAGGTGGTATTGAAGTACAGTTCAGAAAGGGCTGCCTTTTCGGTCACATTGAGTTCGATGGCCTTGAGTAAGCTTTCGATGAGCTTAGACTCGCGGGTGTTCACTAGAAAAAGAGAACTCTCTCCGGCGGCGAACTTCTGACGCTCGCCCTCAAAAAGCGTTTGGGAATCTTCAACCATGATCTGGGCCAGGTTTAGCTGTCTCCCGAACGAGTCGACCGCAGTGCGCAATGCCTCAATTTTATTACTTAGCTCTATAAAAACGCGCTCTTGTTCTAGGTTAACCTCTTGAAGTTTAAGCGAAGCAATCTCGAGTTCGGCGCGCTCTTTACGCATGAACAGTGGAACCCCTACCTTGAGCTTGGCCGTACTGTTTTCGGGGTCTAACCCCAGTCGCACATTTTGGGTAACGTCGGTTTCAGATAGCCATTGATAGCCCAATGTTACCTCGGGTAGCAAGTTGCTACGCTGCAGTCGGCGCTCGAGACGCTGGGAGTCTACCTTGTAGCCCAAGGCCTTCAGCTTGGGATGGTTTTCAATGCTTAGTTCTTGAGCAGTAAAACGAATGCCATAGGATTCTTCGTCTACGTAAGGGGTAACGTTGGCGTTAAGCTGAACCGGAACATCGTTTATCCATAAGAAATTCGCAGCCTTAAGCCCTTTTTCTCTGAGCTTGAGTTGCGCCTTTTCTAAGCTGAGTACACGGGTATTGTAGGCAATTCGTGCCTCAGTAGTATCGATAGCGGCCAAATCTCCTGTGCTGTAGCGGGCCTTAACTCCGTCGAATCGAAAACGTGCATTTTCTACGAATTGACCAAACACTTCGTACTCTTGATAGGCACGATACCAGTCGAGATAGGC
>JAURFJ010000143.1 GCA_030834365.1 Flavobacteriaceae bacterium
AAAATTTTGGGCTCTTTGTGGTCTTTGCCCATAATCAAAAACTCGAAGAAGTGCTTAGAGATGCCCACTATTCGATCACGGTGACTCACAGCGCTCACGAGCTGCTCAAACGCGCGCTAGTAAGCCCCAACAAAGATTTTCCGCGCCTAGTAAGCATCTTTCATCCTAAACATATAGAGCTCGTCTATCACAGAGGTCCTAAACTATTAGTCTACAATCAATTCGCTATTGAAGGAGACATAGACGCGAGTTACTACCTGCAGTTAGCCCTCACAACCACAAAGCAACCCGAGTCAACCACCGATGTTATTTGCTACGAAAACGGATCTAATTGGGGTGCAGTGAGTTTCAAACACGTTAACGAATGGGCTTCAGATGCCCAATATATTACGGAAGTCTACCCCTTTCACTAAGCCGATAATACTATGCGCATCATCTCCGGAATGCACAAAGGACGCAAGCTAACGGCTCCTAAAACACTATCTGCCAGACCGACAACAGATGTGGCCAAAGAGGGCTTATTTAATGTACTTAGCCACCGTATAGACCTTAGCGAGCAATCGGTTTTAGACCTGTTCAGCGGAACAGGGAATATTAGCTTTGAATTTTGCTCAAGGGGAAGCCAACGGGTGACCGCTGTAGAACAAGACCGACAAGCGTGTGGGTTCATTCGTAAAACAGCCGAACTACTATCTCTAGAAACCCTAGAAATTCGGTGCACCAAGGTCGAATCGTTTCTTCAGTCAACTGCTAATCCCTACGATATCGTCTTTATGGATCCGCCCTACAATATAGGTGTTCCGGCATATGCTAAACTCATAGCACTTGTTTTCGATCGAAATTGGATAAGCGAAGACGGAATACTCATCGCCGAACACTCCTCTAAAGACAATCTGAGTGCACTAGCACATTTTTCTGAATCGAGAGGCTACGGATCCAGCTCTTTCAGTTTCTTTCAAAAAAATAAAAGCAGGTCGTAAGCCGGATTCTGTCG
>JAURFJ010000144.1 GCA_030834365.1 Flavobacteriaceae bacterium
ATGGGCCTTTCGGCAAATGGTGGCAATCATGGCGGCAAATTTATGCAAATTGCCCTTATGTATTAGGCTTAATTCGGTTGTAATGGGACCTCAATAGCCAATACCTTGGCAACTGAATTAGCGCGAACAGTGAATTCATCGACTTGCCAGATACCGGCTGCGTCTCTGCGCGCGAGAGTCAATTCACCTGCATCTAGCTCACCTTCAAGAACAAAAAGGTACACTCCGTGAGTCTTTGGTCGCTGCAGCGCATAGTTCAGCTCTTGATTCTCGCCTAACTCTGCCATAAAAAACCACGCGTCTTGATGCACAAAGACCCCCTCGGCACCATCATGGGGCGACACCAACTGCACCCAGCGCTGGACTGGAAAGGGCTCCGGCAATGAAACCTGTTGGTACCTAGGAACCACTCCTCGTTCACGGGGCATGACCCAAATCTGAAGAAAGGCTACTGCCTGATCATCACTGGCATTGAATTCGCTGTGTTCAATACCAGTTCCTGCGCTCATCACCTGCACATCTCCTGAGCGAATCACTGCCGAAGTTCCGGTGCTGTCTTCGTGTTTTAGATCGCCTGAAAGCGGAATAGAAACAATTTCCATGTCGCGATGGCCATGCCTAGGAAAACCTGCTCCAGCCTCTACCCAATCGTCGTTTAAAACGCGTAGCGCACCAAATTGCATCTTATTGGGATCGTAGTACGAACCAAAACTGAAACTGTGGTGTGATTTTAGCCAACCGAAATTGGCTTGGCCCCTATCGGAGGCCTTGTGAATGAGATACTGCATTTTTGTTTTAAAGGTAAACAGGTCAATTTTCTAGAAGAAAAATCGGCCTGTTTTCTTAAGGAAGGTTAATCTTCAAAATCAACGCCTTCCATAGGCTCTATGCTATCGAGGAAGTCTGCATCCCAAAAGTCTTTAGAAACAGAACCAATCTTTACCAAAAATGAAGTGTCTTCAAAAGACAAAGGCAA
>JAURFJ010000145.1 GCA_030834365.1 Flavobacteriaceae bacterium
GCGGGGTGAAATCGTCATTTCTGTAGTTGTTGAGCGCCAGTATCACCCTTTTTGAATCATGCCCAGAGGCCTCGATGGAGGCGACCCAAAGGTTCTGGGGCAAATCCTTGTTTTTCAACGACCACGTGTGTCCACCATCGGGGGTGTACGCCACTAAACCGTCGTCAGAACCCGTCCAAATCTGACCGAATCCTGCAGGAGATTCTTCAATAACCGTCAGCGTACCAAAGGCTACGTTGCCTTTGCGTCCGCCTTGGGTCAAATCTTTGGAGATGGTCTCCCAGGTGGTCCCTTGATCCAATGATCTATGCAGGTAGTTCGATCCGAAATACAAAATATCTGGATGGTGTTTGGAAAGGCGTATAGGGGATTCCCAATTGAATCTAAACGGGGCTTCTCCAAGGGTGTGCTTGGGTTGAATAGGTGTGTTCTTTCCCTTGGCTCGATCAACGCGGAAATAATTGCCAAGTTGAAAACCAGTAAATACGGTATTGGGGTTTCTTGGGTCAATCTCTACCTGCATTCCATCGCCCCCCAAAATTCGTTTCCAAGGATAAGCGCCTGAATCCTGCCAGGACTCATTGACCCGCGTTGTGTGTGGAGCAGACCACACCCCGTTGTCTTGAAGTCCACCATACACGTGGTATGGCTTTTGGTTATCCACATTGATCGCGTAAAACTGGCCCACAGCTGGGGTGTTATTTTTCATCCAATGAGCCCCTGAATCATAGGTAATATTCACACCTCCGTCATTTCCGTTGATCATGTGATCCGGATTCTTTGGATTGATCCACAAGGCGTGGTGGTCAGAGTGTACATTGTCTTTGTCTATGGCGGTATAGGTTTGACCACCGTCAACGGATTG
>JAURFJ010000146.1 GCA_030834365.1 Flavobacteriaceae bacterium
ATACCAATCTTTCTGAATCCAGTATTGATTAGCTTTGAAATTTCTTTTTTCTTCAAAGATTTGTTAATCAACTCAAATGGAAGGCCTGCAGGCAGAATTTCACTTAAAATTGCACGGCCAACGGTCGTTTCGTATCGGTTAATTTTTGCCGTTTTACTTCCATCAAAGTTTAATTCAAACTCTTTAATGCGAACGGTTATTCTTGCATGAAGATCGACAACTTTTGCATCATATGCTCTTTGCACTTCAGAGACATCACTAAATATTTTTCCTTCACCTTTAGCAGCAACTTTCTCACGAGTCATGTAATAAAGTCCAAGCACAATATCTTGAGAAGGGACAATAATAGGCTCGCCGTTAGCAGGTGAAAGAACATTATTTGACGCTAACATCAAAGTTCTTGCTTCCATTTGCGCCTCTAATGAGAGTGGCACATGGACCGCCATTTGATCTCCATCAAAGTCAGCATTGAAGGCTGCACAAACTAAAGGATGTAACTGAATCGCTTTTCCTTCAATTAAAACAGGTTCAAAAGCCTGAATACCTAATCTATGAAGAGTAGGTGCTCTGTTCAAGAGAACAGGATGCTCCTTAATAACATCTTCAAGAATATCCCAAACTTCTGGACCTTCCTCTTCAACTTTTTTCTTTGCTGCTTTTATTGTGGTCGCTAGGCCCAGCAATTCTAGTTTGTTAAAAATAAAAGGTTTAAATAACTCTAAAGCCATCTTTTTAGGAAGGCCACATTGATGAAGTTTTAATTGAGGACCAGTAACAATCACTGATCGTCCTGAATAATCAACCCGCTTACCAAGTAAGTTTTGTCTAAAGCGCCCGCCCTTACCTTTAATCATA
>JAURFJ010000147.1 GCA_030834365.1 Flavobacteriaceae bacterium
GCCTATCTCGACTGGTATCGTGCCTATCAAGAGTACGAAGTGTTTGGTCAATTCGTAGAAAATGCACGTTTTCGATTTGATGGAGTTAAGGCCCGCTACAGCACCGGAGATTTGGCTGCCATCGACACTACTGAGGCTCGAATTGCCTACAATACCCGTGTACTCAGCTTAGAAAAGGCGCAACTCAAGCTCAGAGAAAAAGGGCTTAAGGCAGCGAATTTCTTGTGGATAAACGATGTTCCGGTTCAACTTAACGCCAACGTTACCCCCTATGTAGACGAAGAATCTTATGGCATTCGCTTTACTGCTCAAGAACTGAGCATTGAAAACCATCCCAAGTTGAAGGCCCTGGGCTACAAGGTAGACTCACAGCGCCTCGAACGCCGACTGCAGCGCAGCAACTTGCTGCCAGAGGTAACATTAGGCTATCAATGGCTATCTGAAACCGATGTTACCCAAAATGTACGACTGGGGTTAGACCCCGAAAACAGTACGGCCAAGCTCAAGGTTGGTGTTCCGCTGTTCATGCGTAAAGAGCGGGCCGAACTCGAAATTGCTTCGCTTAAACTTCAAGAGGTTAGTCTAGAGCAAGAGCGCGTTTTTATAGAGCTAAGTAATAAAATTGAGGCATTACGCACGGCGGTCGACTCGTTTGGCAGACAGCTTAACCTAGCCCAGATCATGGTTGAAGATTCCCGAACACTTTTTGAGGGCGAGCGTCAGAAATTCGCGGCCGGAGAGAGCTCTCTTTTTCTAGTGAACACCCGGGAATCTAAACTCATTGAAAGCTTACTTAAGGCCATCGAACTCAATGTAACCGAGAAGGCTGCCCTGTCTG
>JAURFJ010000148.1 GCA_030834365.1 Flavobacteriaceae bacterium
GTGCGGACTTCCCAAAAAAATGGCTTTAGAATTATTTAAGCCTTTTGTGTACGCAAGATTAGATAAATTGGGATATGCCACTACTATTAAGCAGGCTAAAAAAATTGTTGAAAAAGAAAAACAAGAAGTTTGGGATATTTTAGATCATGTAATTAGACAGCATCCAGTTCTTTTAAATAGAGCTCCAACTTTACACAGATTGGGAGTTCAGGCTTTTGAACCAGTGTTAACTGAAATGAAAGCTATTCAATTACATCCATTAGTTACTGCTGCATTTAATGCTGACTTTGATGGAGATCAAATGGCAGTTCATGTACCTTTAAGTATTGAAGCACAATTGGAAGCAAGAGTATTGATGATGTCAACAAATAATATTTTGCATCCTGCAAATGGTAAACCAATTATTGTTCCTAGTCAGGACATGGTACTAGGTATTTATTATTTGTCTCAAGAACCTTTGGAAAATAAAGATGAGAAACCTCAAGGTTACTTTTTAAATATTAATGAAATTGAGCAAGCGATTGAGAGCGGAAACATTCATATTCACTCGAAAATTATTTCTAGGTTCGAAACTAGAGATGATAAAAATAACGTAATTTTTAAAAAATACGAGAGCACAGCAGGTAGATTTATAATTTCGAATATTTTGCCCAAAAATAAAAATATAAAGTTTGATTTAATTGATAGAACTTTATCAAAAAAG
>JAURFJ010000149.1 GCA_030834365.1 Flavobacteriaceae bacterium
AACTTCGCTTAGCTCCGGATTAACAGCTATCAGATGAAGTTCATCAACTCCCTTCTTGTTTTCTTAAAAGGCATGGCTATGGGTGCCGCAGACGTTGTTCCTGGGGTTTCTGGTGGAACCATTGCATTTATTAGTGGTATTTACGACCCCCTAATTAAAAGTATTAGCTCAGTTGACCTTTCGCTTGTTCAGGTATTAAGAAAAGAGGGGTTTAGTGCATTTTGGCAAACCGTTAACGGCTCTTTTTTGCTCTTACTTTTTGCAGGAATAGCCACTAGTGTAATTAGCTTGGCCCGCTTGTTAAGCGCGCTACTAGATACACAGCCAATCGCCATGTGGAGTTTTTTTCTGGGCTTAATTGCTGCAAGCATACTTCTTGTAGGTAAGCAAATTCAATTCAATGCTCTCCCCTATTCGATCGGATTTTTCGGAGTAGGCATGATCGCTGCGCTTTCGCTTACTTTTCTCAACCCCGTGGTCGCCTCTGACTCTTGGTTGTATTTCTTTTTATCAGGGGCCTTAGCCATTTGCGCCATGATATTGCCCGGCATATCGGGTTCTTTTATTCTAGTACTTTTAGGGAGCTACCAAACCGTTTTAGATGCGGTGCACGAGCGAAACCTAAGCATTTTATTTGTCGTGGGCTTAGGTGCTGCCTTTGGATTACTCAGTTTCTCTAAGCTTTTA
>JAURFJ010000014.1 GCA_030834365.1 Flavobacteriaceae bacterium
CGATGCCGAAATGGTCGAAATGGCTCGTATACAATTGGATGAGGCGAAAACTAAATTACCTTTTGTAGAAGAGGAAATTAAGCTACTGCTCATTCCTAAAGATCCTGAAGACGAGAAAGATGTGGTCATGGAAATTCGCGCGGGTACGGGCGGAGACGAAGCCAGCATATTCGCTGGAGACCTCTTTAGAATGTACACCAAGTACTGCGAGTCAAGGGGTTGGAAAACCAACATAATCGATTTAAACGAAGGAACTAGCGGAGGATTTAAAGAGATCCATTTTGAAGTGAGCGGTCAAGACGTCTACGGCACATTAAAATTTGAGGCCGGCGTGCACCGCGTGCAGCGCGTGCCTCAAACCGAAACTCAAGGGCGCGTGCACACCAGTGCCGCAACGGTCATGGTGATACCCGAAGCTGAAGACTTTGATGTTGCTATAGAACCCAAAGACGTGCGTGTAGATTACTTCTGTTCTTCAGGCCCTGGTGGTCAATCGGTCAACACCACCTACTCGGCGGTGCGTCTGACTCACCTTCCGACCGGCATTGTAGCCCAGTGTCAAGATCAAAAATCTCAACACAAGAACAAAGAAAAGGCCTTCAAAGTATTGCGCTCTAGATTGTACGACTTGGAGCTCGCCAAAAGGCAAGAAGAAGATGCTGCCAAGCGAAATTCTCAGGTGAGCTCAGGCGACAGATCGGCAAAAATTCGCACCTACAACTATCCGCAAGGAAGGGTCACCGATCATCGTATTGGCTTAACCCTTTACGACCTTCAAGGAATCATCAACGGAGATATCCAACGCATACTCGATGAGTTGAGAATGGTAGAGAACACTGAAAAACTCAAAGAAGCCTCTGAAACCATCTAGTATGAATGCAGCATTTTTAACGAGTGAGATACGAAAAAAGGGATCCTTTCTCTGTGTAGGGATTGATCCGGTCATGGAACTTATGCCTGATCACCTAAAAAGGCAAAAAGATTCGTTGATCCAATTTTGCACCACCATTGTTGATGCAACTGCACCCCACTGTGTGGCTTTCAAACCCAACCTAGCTTTTTTTGAGGCCTATGGACTTGCAGGTTGGCATGCGCTGGAGCAGTTGATCGGTTACATCAAGACAAACTACCCCGATCACTTTACTATAGCTGATGCTAAAAGAGGAGACATCGGAAACACTGCTAAGGCCTATGCTAAGGCCTTCTTTGAGGTCTTAAATTTCGACGCCATAACGCTCTCACCCTATATGGGTGCTGAAACTATTGAACCCTATTTGGCCTACGAGGGCAAGATGGCTATAGTTCTTGCACTGACGTCAAACAAAGGCGCTTTTGATTTCCAATGGAACGAAAACGGCCAAGGGCCACATTTGGTTGAGAAAGTAGTGGCCAAGACTCAACAGCTCGCTTATAGTGACCGTATCATGTATGTGGTGGGTGCCACTCAAGACGCTCAAATTCGAGCGCTGCGTGCGCTTGCTCCAGATTCATTTTTCTTGATGCCAGGTATAGGTGCACAGGGCGGCTCACTAACAGACGCCTTTGATGCGGCAAAAACTAAAGATGTGGGCTTAATCGTCAACTCGTCTAGGGGAATTATTTATGCCTCTTCTGGAACAGATTTTGCCGAGATTGCAGCCAAAGAAGCGCAAACCTTACACCACCAAATGCAAACATTACTGTATATTTAAGAAATGCTTCATTACACTACCTACACGGATGCCCAGTCAGATCAATGGGTCACCTTCGTTCACGGCGCTGGAGGTAGTTCAACTATTTGGTTTAAGCAGATTCGGGATTTCAGGAAACATTTCAATGTGTTGTTGCTCGATTTGAGGGGGCACGGAGATTCTAAAATTTCTCTTTCGCAGGCCTTTAATAGCAAATACACCTTTAATTCTATTGCTGACGACATCATCGAAGTGCTCGATTTTTTGACCATCAATCGCTCTCACTTTGTAGGCATTTCGCTGGGCACCATTCTGATTCGAAACTTGGCTGATCGCTACCCTGGGCGTGTGCAATCTATGGTGCTGGGTGGGGCTATTGTAAAGCTCGATGTGCGTTCGCGCCTATTGATTCATCTCGGAAATGCATTTAAGTCGGTGGTTCCTTACATCTGGTTGTACCGCTTTTTTGCCTTTGTGATCATGCCGAATAAGAATCACAAAGAGTCACGACACTTATTTGTACGCGAGGCAAAGAAACTCTATCAAAAAGAATTCCTGAAGTGGTTTAAACTAACGGCAGAACTAAATCCGCTTCTTCGCTTGTACCGCAGTGTAAATGTGGATATTCCAACGCTATACGTGATGGGTGAAGAAGACTACCTCTTTTTGCCGCCTATTCGGGAGCTCCTAAAACATCAAATGAATGCCACACTAGAGGTTGTAGCTTGTTGTGGGCATGTGGTGAATGTAGAGCAGCCCGTTGTCTTTAACGCAACTACCCTGGGTTTTCTGAAAAACCGAACTAATTAAGTTGAGCGCGCCACTGGTTGTAGTTTGTCAGCAGTAGTCGTCTATACAGGCGCAATGCCCGTTTAGAGAGTTGCAGGTATTCTTTGTTTACCGCGTGATCGTATTCGAGCCCTCTAAGATAAGACTGAAGGTTTTTAGCCAGTATCATAGCTAATCGAATGAGCGAAAAATGTTGCTTTAAGGTCGTACGATCGCAAAGCGCATTGTAGACACTGTGCTTTAATAGTATAGAATCTTCGATAATCTGATGGGTGATCTCTGAAGTCAGTGCATTAGGTCTTTGGGTGTTTTCATCAGAAAAGCGCACGCGCTCGGTTATCTCACAAAGAGAGAGCGTGTCTTGATAAAATTTTTCTGATAACAACATTTATCGAAATTAATCGAAGACAACAACACAGAAATATAATATCTAAGGTAGATTTATATATTTACATTAATAAATAAGGTTTTTTAGTAAAATAAAATAAAATATTAATGAAAGATCGAATCGACCAGCGGATTATTCAATTACTTCAACATAATGCGCGCATTCCGTTCACTAAAATAGGGGCCGAAGTTGGCTTGAGTTCAGCAGCGGTCGCCGATCGGGTGCGAAAGCTAGAAGACGAGGGGGTCATTCTGGGATATGGCATTCAACTAGATCCGAGTTTACTAGGCCACCCGCTTCACGCTATTATTCACTTAAGGGCATTCGTGGGTATGCTAAAGCCCTTTCTCGCCCGGGTGCCATCGTTGAAGGAAATTCGAAATTGTTACCGCGTAACCGGAAATGAGAACATCATCATGGAGGTGGTATTGACCGATCAAAAGCACCTTGAAAAGCTAATAGATTTACTAATTTCGTACGGAGAAACTCGCACCCACATTGTGCTCTCCCAAGTTATACGCGATGCGCCTATTCACGCTGATTAGTTTACTTGTATTCCTAGCATCCTGTGCAGAGAAACGCTATCACGAAGACCAAACGAGCGTTGATCTAGATACGGTGCCTCTGGCTTTGCAAGAGTCTTATAAGTGGCAATTGGAAAAAAATGAGACCTTTAAAGGGGCAGAAAGCCCGCTTAGGCCTAAAGAGAAAACAGTCTTTAAGCGTTTATCTTTTTTTACCCCAGACACCTCTTTTTTGGTAAATGCGCGATTTGAGCTAGAACCTGAACCAAAGGCGTTTGATATGCCTACCACAACCAATTCGTTTACCAAAGAGGTGGTTTACGGACGGCTTTTTTTCAGCTTAAAGGGTGTGCCGCAAGTATTAGAAGTCTATCGGGCCTTTGAGGCGCAAGACGATTACCTGTTTTTGCCCTTTTTTGATAAAACGAGCGGAGTCAGTACCTACGGTGGAGGTAGGTACATAGACCTTCGTTATCCGCTGGCAGACTCAGTGCTCATTGACTTCAATAAGGCGTATAATCCATATTGTGCGTACAATCCGAAGTACGCATGTGCATTGGTTCCCCCAGTGAATACGTTAACGGTAGCCGTAGAGGCCGGCGAGAAGAAGTTTGAATTGTTGTATAGGTAAAAATTAGAGCGCTGCCTTGGCAGCACTCTAATGTAAGATTAACCCTAAAGAGGGGTTAGAAGCTGTAAATCGCGGCGACTATGAATGCTGACAAATTATCTGTTGATCCGCTACTATTGTTGTAAAAAGCGCTAGAGCCCGTATCTACTCTGAACTCTTGTTTAAAGGTAAAATTACCCGAACTATAACTTCCGGTCAAGGTTAGAGAGGTATTATCAAATTCTCCGCCTTCATCTAGTATTCCGGCACCCTTATCGTAAAAAAGTTCACCTCTTAATCCCAGGGCGTAACTGTCTGATAGGTCGATCTGAGGGTAAAGAGCTATTCCTGAAAACGAGTTGTCACCGTCAAGGCTTGCATGAGTGGCGTTGATTCCAAGATAAAAGGCGTGGTTCAAATCAAATCCGCCAGTGTAGTCAATTTGGGTGTAGTCTTCTCCTGCCAACAGATTTAAGAATTGGCCGTAAATGCCTAATTGTGCCCCAAACATGTAGCTGTCAAAGGCTATACCACTGCCGTCACGGTTTGCATCGGTGAAGTCTGTTTGATTCATTACACCAACCATTGCCGAGATGTCATCGGCTAGACTGAAGTCGAGCTTTAAACCGGTGTGCGAAAAGGGTCCGTACGAGAACATGTATGAGGTTGAGTAATTGAAGTTGGCCGTCGGAGAAATGACCTCATAACCCAGGAAGGTATTGAAGTTTCCGAAGGTGGCGGTGACTCCTTCACCCAGTTCATAATAGACGTACAACTGGTTTATGATATTTGAAGATCCGACTGAATTAAAAACCGCTTCCTCACCGCGTGGACCGTAAACTAGATCAGCTACAAATCCATGTTTTTCGCCTTCATATGAAAAAATGAGGTTAGCCATACCCAATGAAAAGCCGGGCAAATTGGCAAACGAAGTTCCTGGAGTATACTCACTGCTTCTATAGTAGGTGTCTACTGAGCCTGAGAGGTTAAAACTGGGTTTTTCTTGCGCGCTTACGGCGTTTAAAAAAGGCAAAAGAATGCTAAGCCCTACTAAAAAGAGTTTTGTGTTTTTCATGATGTTTGTTTTAAGAGTGAATAAAAAGGGGCGCTAAAACGCGCCCCCCAGATTGATGATTAATGTTGGTTAAGTCTGAAGTCTGGATAGGCGTCCATCCCGTGCTCGTGTATGTCAAGCCCCTCTATTTCTTCTTCACGACTAACGCGAATACCCATAGTTTTCTTTAGCGTGAAGATGATCAAGAAAGCTGAGGCCGAGCAAAATAGCGCAACAGATCCCACACCCGCTAACTGCACTAGTAATTGGTCTATTGAGGCCTTAGCTCCGAATACTCCGACTGCTAAAGTTCCCCAAATTCCGGTACCTAAGTGAACGGCGATAGCTCCAACAGGATCGTCTAACTTGAACTTGTCTAACAAAGAAACCGCAAAAACAATAAGTGCACCACCAATGATTCCGATGATAATGGCTTGGTCTGGACTCATCTGGTCTGCTCCGGCGGTAATACTTACAAGACCTCCCAATATTCCATTTAGAAACATAGTTAGGTCAAGGTTTTTAAAGCGCAGATAGGCGATTATAAAGGCCGATACTCCTCCGGCAGCCGCCGCCAACGAGGTGGTGACTAGTGTTAAAGAGGTGAGCTCAGGATCGGCAGAAAGCACAGATCCTCCGTTAAACCCGAACCATCCAAGCCACAAGATCAATACACCGGCTGTGGTGAAAGGCATGCTGTGCCCGGTGATGGCGTTTGCGCTGCCGTCTTCGTTGTATTTTCCGATTCGGGGGCCTAGAAGGTAAACAGCGATAAGCGCGGCCCATCCGCCTACAGAGTGAACAATGGTTGATCCAGCAAAGTCGTAGAAGCCTTCAGCTTCTCCGTAAGAAAGGGTAAAGAGAAATCCACCTCCCCATTGCCATGAACCGGCAATCGGATAGATGATCCCCACATAGATAATGGTGAATAAGAAAAAAGATTGAAGCTTAATGCGCTCTGCCACCGCACCAGAAACAATGGTGGCCGCGGTTGCTGCAAACATACCCTGGAAGAGAAAATCAGTCCACCAGGTGTACCCGCCATCAGCATAGGCCGGAGTCATCCCGCCTTCAGGCGCATCGATACCGAATCCAGCGAATTTGAGGAAGCCAAGGTCTCCATCTTCAAAGCCAGGATACATGAGGTTGAAACCTCCAACGTAGTAGAGCAAAAGGCCAACCGTAATGATGAAAATGTTTTTAAAGAGAATGTTTATCGTATTCTTTTGACGCGTAAGGCCGATTTCGAGAAACGAGAAGCCTAGGTGCATAAAGAAGACGAGCCCTGTGCAGAGCATCATCCAGATATTGTTAGCGGTAAAAAGAGCTGTTTCCATGATGTTTAGTTGATGATTAATGACTTAGTTTATTCCTTCGTATCCGCTTTCACCTGTGCGAATGCGGTAGGCTTCCTCTATACTAGAAACGAAGATTTTACCGTCGCCTACATTTCCTGTTTTGGCGGTTTCCATAATGGTATTTACAGTAGTTTCAACAAAATCGTCACTAACCACGATAGACAAATAGCGACGCTGTATGTCTGAAGTCGAGTAGACCACGCCCCGATACACGTGCCCCTGTTTTTCGTTACCTACTCCGGTAACGTCCCAATAGCTGAAAAATACCACACCTACATTGTGTAGTGCCTTTTTCACCTCGTCAAATTTTGACTTGCGAATGATTGCTTCAATTTTTTTCATTGATTTTTTGATTTTGATGTGATAAACGTAGTGTTTTAAGTTTTTTAACAAATTATTTACATTTGTTTTTCCAAAACATTTAATAATTTTTAATAAACAACAATCAAAACTTGCGAGATCCCGATTTTTAGGCCTCTATAAATAAGTATTTAGGAAAAAAGAAGAAAAGTCAGGCTTTAATCGCCTGTAGAGCCAAGCGATAGCCGCTATAGGTCAACAGCAAACCGACAACAATGCTCATCCCGACATACAGCAGATATGCTGAAAATCCGTGCTTTTCGAGCAGCTTAAGGCTTTCCCAAGAGAGGGTTGAAAAGGTGGTAAAGCCTCCGCAAAATCCTGCAACCGCTAGCAAAAAAAGTGAAGACTGAGGATTTTTTGAGAACAAGGGTATAAAAAGACCGATCAAAAGGCAGCCAATCATGTTCGCACCGAAGGTCCCCCAATGAAATAAGGCGTTTGCGCGGTTAAAGAGCTGGGAGAGTAGAAAACGCGCCATGCTGCCCGCGCCTCCACCCGCAAAAACTAATAGATAGGGTAACCACTGCTTCATGGGCGAAGCAGAGCTTTAAGCACGCTTAGCAGGGTCACAAAAGCAATAAAAGCGACGAGCACCCATCGGGCACCCTTAAAGTAGCGCTGATGCAGGGCCCTATCCTTCTTGTAGGCTAGTACAATTAGGCTAATAAAACCTACCGCAAAGAATGCGGCAAAAATGAGTTGACCCGTGCTAAACATCGGCGTTGATTCGGTATCTCCACTGATGAATATCCTCGGCACGGTTGCGTTGTATGTCGGTAATGGCCTTTTTCAAACGTGCACCATAGGCGTCATCGACTGCATCGAGCTCGTAATTCACTCCCCGGTAACCGAAACTTTTGATTTCACTGACTACAGCCGCCGTTCCGGCACCAAATAGCTCAAGCAGTTTACCGTTTTCGAATCCATCGAGTAATTCTTGTACGGCTATTGCTCGTTCTTCAATAGGAATATTAAGGTCATGACAAAGTTGTATCATGCTCTTTCTTGTGATACCGTCTAAAATGGTATCCGATACTGGGCTGGTTACTAAGGTATCCTCAAAGCGGACGAAGATATTCATGGTTCCGGCCTCTTCAAGATACTTATGCGTTAAGGCATCTGTCCAGATAACCTGCTGATATCCTTCAGCTTTAGCTAGCTCGGTGGGGTAGAATTGACCTCCGTAATTTCCGGCTGCCTTGGCATATCCGAATCCACCCGGAGCAGCCCTAGAAAAGTGTTCTTCAATTTTAACCGCAATAGCATCACTGAAGTAAGAAGCTACTGGGGCACAAATGATACAGAAACGGTATTCTAAAGAGGGATTGGCTTTGATAGCAGGTTCGGTAGCAAACACGAAGGGCCTAACGTATAGTGAGCTTCCTTCATCTTCAGGGATCCAATTCTTTTCAAGAGCAATCAGGTGATTTAAAGCCTCTAAAAATTGACTTTCGTCTATCATTGGAATCGCCAAGCGTTCACAAGAGCGGTTGAATCGTTTTATGTTTTGGTCTGGTCTGAATAAAAAGGCATTATTGTCTTTGTCTTTGTAGGCCTTCATCCCCTCGAACAACGCTTGGCCGTAGTGAAATACGCTAGAAGAGGGGTCCATGCTCATTGGCCCATAAGGAACAATCTCTGGTACAGACCATGCACCATTTTTGAAATCAGCAATCACCATATGATCCGTAAACAGAGAACCAAATGCTTGGGTTTTGTAGTCTACAGCTCCTAATCGCGTCTGCGCTGCCTTTGTGATTTTCATAAAACCAGATTTTAAGCGTAAAAATACGAGTTCTTCCTTTACATTTATGCTTGTGAAAGTGGAGATTCTCACTACAGCTGACAACAGTAAAACGCTTCATTTACCTGAGCTCGATGAACAGTATCATTCGAAGCACGGGGCACTTACAGAAGCTGAGCACGTTTATATTAAGGCCGGATTGCAGCACCGCTTAGTGTCCACTGCTTATTCTGGCGACTTAAATGTATTTGAGCTGGGCTTTGGAACGGGCATGAATGCGGCACTTACAGCCACGTATCTTGCTGATCACCCTGAAATCAACTGCAACTACACGGTTATAGATCCGTTTATTTTATCTGCTCAACAGTACAGTCTCTTTTGTGAAGAATCATGGGCACTTAAGGCTCCCTTCACTGCTTTGCATGAAGCACCGTGGGGTGAGACCGTTGCCATTAGTCCAAATTTCAGTCTGTTAAAAATTCATACCACTTTTGAAGACTTTCGTGCCCAAAAGGGGGTCGATTTAGTGTTTTACGATGCTTTTGGGCCCCGCGTTCAGGCACAGTTGTGGGAATCGTGGGCACTTCAAAAGTGTGCCGATATGATGAATCCAGAAGGGGTATGGGTGAGCTATTGCGCCAAGGGCTCAGTTAGAAGGGGGCTTCAAGAAGCAGGTTTGTCTGTTGAACGTTTACCGGGCCCACCTGGCAAGCGAGAACTATTAAGGGCAACCAAAATACACTAAAATGAAGGTTTTACTAACAGGAGCCACAGGCTTGGTCGGATCGCATATCGTTAAGCTCTTGTCAGAACGAGGCGTTTCGATTAATTATTTTACCCGAACACTTAAACCTACTGCTCTTGAGGGCGGCAGCGCTTTTCTCTGGAATCCAGATCGCTTAGAATGGGATGCTCAAGCCATAGAAGGGGTGACCCATGTAATTAATTTGGCCGGTGCCTCTATAGCCGAACGCTGGACGCCCGCCTATAAAGAGGAAGTCGTACGCAGCCGTGTCAACAGTCTTAAAACCCTTAAACTAGCCTTGGAACAACACCCACAGCACGGCAATGTGCGCGTTTTGTCAGCTTCTGCCATTGGATGTTATGCTTCAGATCATGAGGTTCAGCACGGGGAACAGAGCGCGCATTTAGGTAACGGTTTTTTAGCCGATGTGGTTCAATTGTGGGAGGAGGCCGCCAAAGCCTTACTTCCGGTAACTCATTCGCTATGTCTTTTGCGCATTGGGATAGTACTTGATCGCGATCAAGGCGCTTTACCGAAGTTAATGACCCCTATAAAGTGGGGAATGGGCGCGCCGCTGGGCAGTGGAAGGCAATGGCAATCGTGGATTCACATTGATGACCTTACTCGACTGTTTGTGTACCTGCTCGACCATGACCTAGGACCAATTGTAAACGCTGTGGCACTGAATGCATTGAGGCAGAACGAACTGACAACCTTAATCGCCTCAACCCTGAATAAGCCATTGTGGTTACCTGCTATCCCTGAATGGGTTTTAAGGCTAATGCTAGGAGAAATGTCAGCAGTGGTACTTCAGTCTCAGCATGTGGTGTCAACAGCAATAGCGGGTTCAGACTTTAAATTTCAGTTTAATTCGGCCAAAGAGGCTTTGGTAGAACTGCTCACGCACTAAGTGACATTTTGACATCAGCGGTTTGTGTGGCAGTAAATTTGATAGGATAAAGGCGTTCGCCCTAAAGAATGAAAATAATATGAGCAAAAAGAATACAAAAGCCAAGCAAGAAGCATCACAGGCAGAAGATAGTGGGTTAGACCAAGCCCAAGTGGTAAATGAGCCTGAAACTGCAGCTAAAGACGAAAGCCAGTCAGCGGACCCAACTACAGAAGATTTACTCGCGCAAGAAAAAGATAAATTTTTAAGGCTATTTGCAGAGTTTGAGAATTACAAAAAGCGTACGACTAAAGAACGCATCGACTTGTTTAAGACTGCCGGAAGAGAAGTGATTAGCTCTATGTTGCCTGTAATTGATGATTTTGAACGCGCCTTAGCTGAGCTTCAAAAGCAAGAGCAGACAGAACACGCAGAGGGTATTCAACTCATTTACAATAAGCTAGTCGAAACATTAAAAGCTAAAGGACTTACCGTAGTTGAGGTAGCCGTTGGAGACGCGTTCGACTCAGAACTTCACGAAGCGATTACGCAGATAAAAGCTCCTGACGAATCACTTGTGGGTAAGATTATTGACACGGTTGAAAAGGGTTACAAACTCGGAGATCAGATTATTCGTCACCCCAAAGTGGTGGTAGGAAATTAAGAAACTAGATGAAAGAAGACTTTTACGAAATCCTAGGCATATCTAAAGGCGCTAGCGAAGCTGAAATCAAAAAGGCTTACCGCAAGAAAGCCATTGAATATCACCCAGACAAGAATCCGGGTGACAGTTCAGCCGAAGAGCGGTTTAAAAAGGCTGCGGAGGCTTACGAAGTACTTTCGGATAAAGATAAACGGGCTCGTTACGATCAGTTTGGCCATGCGGCTTTTGAGAATGGAGGAGGAGCCGGGTCTATGAATATGGATGACATATTCAGTCAATTCGGAGATATTTTTGGAAGTGCCTTCGGCGGAGGCTTTGGCGGCTTCTCAGGCTTTGGCTCTTCTACAGGAAGACGCGTAAAAGGAACCAACTTGCGTATTCAGATCACCCTTACTCTAGACGAGATTGCCGAAGGGGTAGAAAAGAAGGTGAAGGTGAAGCGAAAGGTTCAGGCTGACGGGGTAACTTATAAGAATTGCAGCAGCTGCAGCGGAACAGGGCAAGTCACCAAGATCACTAACACTATACTCGGGCGCATGCAGACAGCTGCTCCCTGTACAGCTTGTGCTGGGGCCGGACAAATACTTGATAAAAAGCCAGACGGGGCCGATGCTCAGGGGTTAGTCACTAAAGAAGAGACGGTCTCTATTCAGATACCCGGTGGAGTAGAAGAGGGCATGCAGCTCAAAGTTTCTGGGAAGGGAAATGCTGCACCAGGTGAGGGTATCGCAGGAGATCTTATTGTTTCTATAAAGGAGTCTGCGCACCCTTCGCTGAAGCGCGAAGGTGACAATTTGCACTACGATTTGAGAATTAGTTTTGCTGAAGCGGTACTAGGGGCTTCAAAAGAAATAGATGCTGTTGGAGGCAAAGTGCGCATCAAGGTCGATAAAGGAACACAGTCAGGAAAAGTGTTGCGCCTGCGCGGAAAGGGTATAAAGAGTCTAAACGGATACGGAAAGGGCGACCTTCTGGTACATGTACTAGTATGGACACCTCAGAAATTGAATGCAGAGCAGGAGGCCTTTTTTGAGGAGACCCTCAATGACAAGAATTTTATGCCCGACCCAAAAGCAGACGATAAATCTACTTTTGATCGCATCAGAGACATATTCTCATAGATTCATTTGTTGCTATTTAGGTTGAATTAAAAAAAAGTATATATTTACCATTAGTATTGGTTCTATCAATACTATTTTCTTTTTCATAGCAATTTTTCCCATCCTCGAGCTCTGTTTGAGGGTGGGTTTTGTATTTTAAGGCCTATCTAATTCCTGTTCATGCCACGTATTTTAATTATCGAAGACGAGGAAAGTATTCGCAAGGTACTTGTCAAAATCCTGCAAGAGTCGGATTCCACCCTAGAATGCATTACCGCCAAAGATGGCCAAGAAGGCATAGAACTGCTCGCTCAAGACGACACGGTTGATTTGGTGTTTTGCGATATTAAAATGCCCAAAAAAGACGGAATAGATGTGCTTCATGCTTTTTCGGATCGCTTGGCAGAACTTCCATTTATAATGATCTCTGGCCATGGAGATATAGATACTGCAGTAGAGTGTATGCGTTTAGGAGCGTGTGATTACTTGTCAAAACCACCCGATCTGAATCGCTTACTACTCACAGTTAAGAACGCCCTGGATCGTAAAAAACTCACCTCTGAAAACAAGCAGCTGAGACGCAAACTCAAGCAGTCTCAAGAAATGATCGGAGAAAGCCAGGCCCTAAGCACGGTAAAGGCCCTTATTGAAAAGGTAGCTCCTACTACCGCCCGCGTCTTGATCACCGGCCCTAATGGGTCGGGTAAAGAGTTAGTAGCTCGCTCTATTCATGAGCTAAGCGAGCGATCTAAAGCTGCTTTTGTTGAGGTAAACTGCGCTGCTATTCCCTCTGAGCTCATTGAAAGCGAGCTTTTTGGGCACGTTAAGGGTGCTTTTACCTCGGCTCACAAAGACCGTCCGGGTAAGTTTGAATCCGCTCACATGGGAACCCTTTTTTTAGATGAAATAGGAGACATGTCATTGGCTGCACAAGCAAAAGTACTTCGCGTATTGCAAGAGCAGCGGTTAACTCGGGTAGGTTCTGATAAGCCCATCAACGTAGATGTTCGCGTTTTGGCCGCTACGAACAAAGACCTTCAAATGGCCATCGCTGAGGGAACTTTCAGAGAAGACCTCTACCATAGACTAAGTGTGATCAAGCTAGAAATACCCTCTTTGGAGCAGCGCAAAGAAGATATCCCGCTTCTAATTGCTCACTTCAATCAATTAATTGCGGCTGAACAGGGGTCGCGTTTGAAGCCGTTTGAAGATTCGGCAATACAGGCGCTAAAAGAAAAGAGGTATAAGGGCAACATACGTGAATTGCGAAATGTCGTTGAACGATTACTGATACTCTCTGGTGATGCCGTAACTTTAGGGGATGTTAAAAATTTCGTATGAAAAAGCAGATAAATAAATCTGTATTCTGGGCCTTAGCCTTTTCCGTAGTGTTGGTGTTTTCTGCTCAAAGTCAGAGTGAGAATTCACCCTCAAGGGATGCATTAATGCTTGAGTCAATCTACAATGAAACCATGACTAATGCTAAGGCATACGATTGGCTGCGCTTTCTCTCGCTTCAGATCGGTGGCCGTCTGTCTGGATCAGTAGAGGCCGAACAAGCTGTAGAATACACCAAGTCTGTTCTTAATGATCTAGGACTTGATCGCGTCTATTTGCAGCCTGTGATGGTGCCTAAATGGGTGAGAGGGGCTCCTGAATATGCCTATTACGAAACGGCTCCAGGTCTCAGCACTACTGTGCCAATAACCGCTTTAGGCGGATCAGTAGCCACTCCGAGTATAGGCCTTAAGGCCAAGGTGATTGAGGTAAAGGGGTTAGAAGAGCTTGAGAAGTTGGGTCGCCGCGTTATTGAAGGAAAAATTGTCTTTTACAACCGTCCGATGAACCCTCAAACCATTCAGACCTTTGACGCCTATGGAGCTTGTGTAGACCAGCGTTATGCTGGAGCATTAGAGGCGGCGAAATATGGAGCAGTGGGAGTTATTGTACGCTCTATGAACCTGCGAAAGGATGACTTTCCGCACACCGGATCAATGAGTTATGGAGAAAGTCCGATTAACTCGCGTATTCCAGCTGCTGCTATAAGTACTAACGGGGCCGATTTGTTATCAGCCACCCTGCGCCTTAATCCTGAAACTACCTTTTACTTCAAACAAAATTGTCGTGCCTTTCCTGATGTTAAGTCATACAATGTCATCGGAGAAATCAAAGGTTCAGTTTATCCTGAAGAGATCATGGTCGTTGGTGGTCATCTAGATTCTTGGGATCTCGGTGACGGTGCCCACGATGACGGAGCTGGTGTCGTGCAGTCGATAGAGGTCTTGCGCACGCTTAAGGCGATTGGGTATAAGCCCAAGAGAACCTTGCGAGCGGTCTTGTTTATGAATGAAGAAAATGGCCTCAGAGGTGCTAGAGAATACGCTAGTGAGTCAGAATCTTTAGGAGAGAAGCATGTTTTTGCGCTGGAGAGCGATAGCGGAGGGTTTACCCCTAGGGGCTTTCAGTTTGATACCAGCCCTCAGAATTTTGAGCGACTGCAAAAATGGTCAGCCCTATTCTATCCGTATTTCACTGACCGCTTTGAGTTGGGCGGAAGCGGAGCCGATGTGGGGCCCTTGAAGTCTCAGGGAACGGTTTTGGCGGGATTAAGACCTGACTCTCAGCGCTATTTCGATCACCATCACTCTGATCACGACACGTTTGATCAGGTGAATAAACGCGAATTAGAACTCGGGGCTGCTGCGATGGCATCTCTACTTTATTTAATAGATACTTACGGAGCTGATACTCCAACGAACTAAAATTAATCTTAATGCAAGAAGGAATTTACGCCCAAATAGGCACCGCCAAAGGAACCATACTCATTCAACTAACTCACGATAAGACCCCCGGAACCGTC
Source organism: Flavobacteriaceae bacterium (assembly GCA_030834365.1). Taxonomy (GTDB): domain Bacteria; phylum Bacteroidota; class Bacteroidia; order Flavobacteriales; family Flavobacteriaceae; genus UBA3478. The sequence goes on from JAURFJ010000014.1 coordinate 14,759, forward strand.
GGAAATTTTGTGGCTTTAGCAGAGGGAAATCTAGAAAACAAGGCAAAGCCACAAGGCACGCCCTATTATGACGGACTCAACTTTCACCGTGTTATTCCCGACTTTATGGTACAAGGTGGTTGCCCTCTAGGCTCCGGAACCGGTGACCCTGGGTATAAGTTTGACGATGAATTTCATCCCGATTTAAAGCATGACCGCCCCGGCGTGCTCTCTATGGCGAATGCCGGTCCGGGAACCAATGGAAGTCAGTTTTTTATCACTCATGTTCCGACCCCTTGGTTAGATAACAAGCATACTGTTTTTGGCCATGTAATATCTGGTCAAGAGGTGGTAGATGCCATCGCACAGGGTGATCGTATCTCGTCTATCGAAATCGTACGACAAGGAGCAGCGGCAGAGCAATGGAATGCTGTAGAGGCCTTTAGAAACTTTGAGAACTCTCGAGCTAACAGAGAAAAAGCTGAACGTGAGGCGCGCGAAGCCGCGCTCGATAGCCTAGCTGCCGGATTTGATCAAACACCATCAGGGCTTAGGTATAAAATTATTCAAAAGGGCAACGGACGTTCAGCCGAAAAAAACAAACAGGTAAGTGTGCATTATGAGGGAAGCCTCGAAAACGGACAGGTGTTTGATTCGTCGTATAAGCGAAAAGAACCCATAGAGTTTACCTTAGGTATAGGACAGGTTATTGCTGGATGGGACGAGGGCATTTCGCTGCTTAAAGAAGGAGATAAGGCCCGCTTTGTTATTCCATCAGATCTAGGTTACGGGGCTCGAGGTGCAGGTGGGGTTATTCCTCCACATGCAACACTGATTTTTGATGTTGAACTAGTAAAGGTCGGGTAAGCATGAGTGACTTGAAGTTTCCCATTGGCCCGTTCGCAAAGCCTTCGACTATAACGGCCACTGATTTAGCCAAAGCGGTAGATACTCTAGCTCGCATACCGGCCAAGATCAGAGTGCTTGTGGGCTCATGGAGCGATGAGCAGTTAGACACTCCTTACCGAGAGGGTGGCTGGACGGCCCGCCAGCTCATTCATCATTTGGCCGACAGCCACATGCATAGTCTTATTCGCTACAAATGGGCCCTTACCGAAGATACGCCGCTTATAAAGGCCTACGATCAAGACGCATGGGCGACGCTTCCAGATGCCTTAATGCCCATATCTTCCTCACTCTCTTTGTTGGAGGCTGTGCATGAAAAGATCGTCTTTATCGTCAAGTCGTATGATTTTGAGCAACTCAGCGTGGCCTTTATTCATCCAGAAACAAAAAAGGAACGTAATCTACTTGAGAATACGCTCCTTTATGCTTGGCACGCCGATCATCACTACGCTCACTTAGAGCGCCTTTCTGAGCGACAGGGCTGGTAGTTACATTATTACATTGCTTCTCCGAAGAACAAAGCGTTGAGCAACAGGCGATTGGTTCCATACCAAAATGCCCTAAAGTTGGTGTTGTCGGTAAAGCCTATCACGCGACCTGCCCCCAAAGATTCAGTTACAAAAGGCACGGATCCGCTTAGAACCTTTAGGTTTTCTTCAGAAATATAGCCACTTAACAGCGGATTGTTGCTGTAGCGAATAGGGTTTTCGTAGGACTGTTTTTTCGGCTCTATGTAGATATTGGTGTTTCTAAATAGGGCAATGCTGCTTTCGCTGAATCCAAAATTGATCGGATGCGAGCGGTCAATTGTTGCCTCAAAAATAGACCCTCCAGTTACTTGCGCTCCTTGGTATTCGTCACGCTGATCGAAGCGCAGACCAGAGGCCTCTTTTACGGTCGCTGATCGTGTCTCAAATTTCAAAAATTCATTTCTTTTGAGCCAGTTTACGGTGTTTCTGTATCCAATGAGAATACCTCCTTTACGAACCCACTGCTTGAGGTTGTCTACACTGCGATCACTTAGGTTTAACCCGTATGAGGTGCTCGGAAAAATGATGCGGTTGTAGCGCGAAAGGTCAGCGCGCTCAAGATTTTTGGTATCTAACTTAGTCACTTTGATTTGAAAACGCTGATCGAAGAGATGCCACATCTCACCCGCGTCGTATGAGCTAATGCCGTCGCCTACAATTAAGGCTACCGAAATAGGATTGACCGGTTCAAAGTCGTTACTGCCTAAATCGATTCCTTTTGTGCGGCCTGTACCTACAGCGGTCACTTTAACGGGTATACTAGTTACCAATTCAGAGATCTCTTTAAAGAGTTCTTCTGAATTAAGAGCCTGGCTTTGTAGCGGAACCATGAGTGTTCCGTAGTCGTAGCGCTTGCCCTCTAGCTCAAAAGGAGCCATAGCCACCTTCACTCGAATACCTTTCTGTGTCAGGTGATGTGTCAGTTTAGAGGCATAGTAGTCATGTGGCTCGTACAAGTAGGCGTAGGTGCTTTTGGCGCTTACCTCTCCTGATCTAAGGGTAAGACTGGCTGCTTCGCTAAGGGCTGAAGTCGGAACTTTAGAGAGCTTCTCGTAATTAACACCGAACGCATGAGGAAAGGTCCATGCCGAGATATCGTAGAAAAGACTGTCTGCAAAAACACTGCGCTCTTCAAAAATGGCGTGAATAAGCCTAGGATTTTTTTGATTGAGCGGAACAAAGTAGCTCTGACCAGCCTCGTATTTCTTTCCTGAAACGGTTACAGCCTCATCAAGCACTTGATGCTTTATGCGGTGACGCTTAAGTACTTCGGCTAAATGCCATGGACTGCTGTAGTCTTTGGCGCTGCCAAATAAGTAACCAGACACTTTTTCGCCTTGAGCCTCTGACTTGAGCTGTTTGTAATAGCTGTATTGGTAGTTTTGAAGCTGACTCTTTAAGCCATTGGCTGCTTTGAGGGTAGATACCGCTGTACTCATTTGGTTTCGAACGGTAAACGGAAAGGTCAACAGGCCGTTTTCGCTTTCTTGAACATGGCCTCTAGAGCTGGCTTGCTCGAAAAGTATTCCTACACTTCCATTCACATCAGGAAAGGTTGAACCCTTTCCGTAGTAATAGTCGTCGTAGTTTTCTTCGCTGTAGTAAAGAGATCCAATTTCATTCAGCGCAGCCTCGTGATAGTCTCCAATCGCTGCGGTTAACTCTTGATTAATCTTCGGGGTAAGCGGATGCACCCGCTTGGGCTCGCCAGGTTGAAAGAAAAAGGTTGAGTTGGTGCCCATTTCATGGTGATCAGTAAGAATGTTTGGCACCCAATCGTGAAAAGTTTCTATTCGAGCTCTGCTCTCGGGCAGCTGAACCGGTAACCAATCGCGGTTGAGGTCAAAGTAGTAGTGGTTGGTGCGTCCGCCCGGCCAAACTTCACTGTATTCGCGATCATTCGGATCTGAATTAATCACATGGGCTCTGTTAGTGTTGGCCCAATAAGCGAAGCGTTGAAGTCCGTCTGGGTTAAAGCTGGGGTCAAACAACACTATGGTATTTTCAAGCAATTGCAAGGCCTCATCTGCGGCTGCCAGGTAGTAGGCGTAGGCTAGCGAAGCGTTAGATCCACTAGGTTCGTTGCCGTGAATAGAGAAGCCTTGGTAGATCACTACAGGGTCTTCTGTAGAAGGGGCTTTTTCCCCTGAAGCGATGCGCTGTTGATTGGCCTTTATTTCGTCAATACGCGCTAAATTCTCTGGGCTTGATACAGTAAGCAGTATGATAGGTCTTCCTTCATAGGTAGTTCCCCTAGTGGTCAATTGCATGCGGTCGCTGGCATTAGCTAATGCGGTCATGTATTGAACGAGCTTGTCGTGGGTGATGTGCCACTCGCCAACTTCATGGCCTATAATGTGCTCTGGCTTGGGTACCGAGGGGTCGTAGTTGGCCGATTGAGGCAGGTAATAGTCTAGGGTGACATCAGCAGACGATTGCTGGCCACTTACAAAGCCAAAAAGACACAGCCCAAACAGGCCGAAGATACGTTTGATCATAATAATTAGTTTCAGGTTAAAGTTCCTCGAAGTCGAGGTCAGTAAACGAGGATGAAGTGCCTTTGGTATCTTCCAAATAGCCTTCGTCTTCCTCTTCTTTTTTAAAGTCTTTCTGATGGCGTTCAGATATGACCTCTTCTCCTTTGGAGTCAATTACGAACTGCATCATTTCATTCAAGATTTCACTGAATGCGGTGAAATCTTCTTTATACAAGTAAATCTTGTGTTTTTTGTAATGAAAACTTCCGTCGTCATTAGAAAACTTCTTACTCTCAG
>JAURFJ010000150.1:0-250 GCA_030834365.1 Flavobacteriaceae bacterium
TGATTGCCTATGAAAGCCTCAGCGACATTTTTGGAGAGCTATTCCAATGGGTATTTTTCATTGCCATCTTCTTGTTGATCAGCAACATGTTCTTTCGTCGAATGGGTGGCGGTGCCGGCGGTGGCGGGGGCAATATCTTCTCCATAGGACGCGCTCGCGCCCAGTTGTTTGACAAAGACACCAAAGTAAACGTCACGTTCAAAGACGTAGCCGGTTTGGAAGAAGCCAAAGAGGAAGTCATGGAGGTTGT
>JAURFJ010000150.1:260-663 GCA_030834365.1 Flavobacteriaceae bacterium
GGGTGGCAAAATCCCCAAGGGCGTGCTTTTGGTAGGCCCTCCAGGTACGGGTAAGACGCTCTTGGCCAAAGCCGTAGCCGGCGAGGCCGGGGTTCCTTTCTTCTCCTTGAGCGGTTCTGATTTTGTCGAAATGTTTGTAGGAGTTGGAGCCAGCCGGGTGCGCGATTTGTTCAAACAGGCCAAAGAAAAATCACCGGCCATCATTTTCATCGACGAGATTGATGCCATTGGCCGAGCCCGTGGTAAGAACAACTATCAGGGTTCGAACGATGAGCGAGAAAATACTTTGAACCAATTGCTGGCCGAAATGGACGGATTTGGTACCGATTCGGGTGTCATCATCATGGCCGCGACCAACCGCGCCGAGATTTTGGACAGCGCCTTGTTGCGTCCCGGTCGTTTC
>JAURFJ010000151.1 GCA_030834365.1 Flavobacteriaceae bacterium
CCTCATCGCCCAAAACCATCACACTTATTTCTGGTGATTCGCCTCGGTTATAACTCAACGTAGAAAAATCGCGCCTGTACACCCCGTTGCCTTCAAAGGGATACAGCTCAATGGTCTCTTTCAAGAAGGCCTGTGCATCACGCCTAAAGAGTGATTCTTGTAACACTCCATAGAAGGTATAGGCAGCTGGAATCATCACGATCAAACTGAGTACATAGGCTATTCTAGAGATCAATCTTCTGCGCGTTGAATTGGCATAACGCTCCATCGGAAACTTCAAATACTTGATCACCACAAAGGTGGCCAAGGCAATAAAGATGGTGTTGATCAGAAAAAGGTAAAGGGCACCAAGCGCATAGCTCCAATTACCCACGGCCAATCCGAAACCCACCGTGCATAGAGGAGGCATAAGGGCGGTAGCGATAGCCACCCCAAAGATTACACTGGCAATAGTTCCTTTTTTAGCTCGAGCAACTACAAGGGCAACTCCACCGAAAAACCCGATAAGCACATCGCGAATATCAGGACGTACTCGCGCAAGTAGCTCAGAAGATTCATCGCGCAAGGGAAACAGGGCAAAGAACAGATAGGCCGTTACCACTGAAAGCCCCACCATAACCAAAAAGT
>JAURFJ010000152.1 GCA_030834365.1 Flavobacteriaceae bacterium
TGCTGCTCTGCGGAGCATTCAGGCAGGCCGCTTCCACCTCGGGATTCAGTTGGAAACGGCTTAAGAGTCGCTTCACTCTTTGTTGATTGATCGGGAGGTAGCGGTCCATGCCCTCCAAATCTTTGGGCATCGCTTGCAGCAAGTCGTCCAAATAGGTCTCTACCGGTAAGGCCTTTTCCCAATACGCCTGATAGGCTAGGTTCAAATTCATAGCTACAAAGGTCTTGTACAGTCCTGTATAGTCAAACGTTTGCAGGGCAGGCCTTTTATGTATCTTTGCCGCCCACAACATCTTTGGAGAGGTGTCTGAGTGGTTGAAGGAGCACGCCTGGAAAGTGTGTATACGGGAAACTGTATCGGGGGTTCGAATCCCCCTCTCTCCGCTTAAAACATTGAAAACCAGCATGTTAAGTGATGGTTTTTTAAAGACGCCGTTTAAAGCGCGTTGAACATGCGCACCCCCCTTCCCATTAAAACAGGGCGCTTAGGGTGCGTTTTTTTATTCTGATTTGCCTTTGGCTTTTTTTAGGAGCGCTACCCACCACATCCCATTCAAAAGGTGTTGAGCACGTACAGTTTTCACAATTGGAACACTTGGCGTTCTTATTGGCCTCCAAGCGCGCTTTG
>JAURFJ010000153.1 GCA_030834365.1 Flavobacteriaceae bacterium
GGAAGTCTTCATATTTTTCAAGGTCAGTAATTGTGAAGAATCATCTTTCCCATTTTGATACAGCACAAACCTGGCTTTTCTCTTTTCGGCATACTTGTATTGCTTGGCTGTCTTCGCCATTTCAGGATAGAGCTCAGAGGCTAAACCTTTTGATCTCAGTTGGCTTATGAGCTGCAATAAGCGAATGGGATCAGATTGTTCCAAGAATAAGACGACTACATCGATTTGGTCTTCTAAGTGACTACCAAACAACTGCAGTTCTTCCATCACTAGGTACAGTCTGTCTAGTCCAAAGGATATTCCTACTCCACTCATTTCTGTACCTCCGAATGCCTCAGTTAAATTATCGTATCGGCCGCCTCCGCCAATAGCCCCCAATTGAACTTTTTCTGGAGCACTGACCTCGTATAAGGTTCCGGTATAGTAGTGAAGGCCTCGCGCTAAGGTGAGGTCAAAGGTCAAGTGAATGGCCTCTAGATTGAACGAGCGCGACTGGTTCAGTAAAAACTCCAGTTCTTCTAAACCTTTATGACCGCTAGCAGAAGTGGTTAAAATATAGCGTAATTTATCCAGTTTGTGCTCTTGACTGATC
>JAURFJ010000154.1:0-248 GCA_030834365.1 Flavobacteriaceae bacterium
AATCCCAGTCCATACAGCGTAAGCAGTTCCGATAGATATTCCTTTAAGAGAAAGCCACAGTAAAATGCCGCTTATTGTCATTGATAAAACTGAAATAACAGGTCCTAATACTTTATATGATGGAATTGCTGATAGCTTTAACCCAAGCGGCCATCCAATTTCAAAAATGCCTGCAACAATAAGATAAATCCAGTGAGTTGTAGTCATATATCAAAGCAGATATATCCTTATTTATAAAAATTATCAAA
>JAURFJ010000154.1:258-568 GCA_030834365.1 Flavobacteriaceae bacterium
TTGCTAAACCGTTATACGATTGAAAAGTCGTATCGGGGGTTCGAATCCCCCTCTCTCCGCCAAAAATATGAATGACAATCTTAGTGTAAGCGAAATAGTTTCCAAATCTTTTTCTTATATTTTTAAAGATATTAAAAAAATATTTAGAGAAAGTTTTTTTACAGTTTTACTACTTACAATAATTTTTAATGGATTATATTTTTTAGTTTTAAAAAGTATCGCAACTAAATTTACATTTTTTATTATTTTTGCTCTTATGGGGTTAATTATTAGTACGATTGCTTACAAAGTTCATAGAGATATTTTGTTA
>JAURFJ010000155.1 GCA_030834365.1 Flavobacteriaceae bacterium
TAAAAAGGCCATCGAACAGACGCGCAGATTGAATTGGTATAAAGAAGAACTGTTTAGCCGTTTTCAGCCCTATCAGGTCTTTGGCACCTATCAGGGCACCTCGCTTGATCTGAATTTAGCGCATGAGCGCCAAACTTCCGAAGAATAAGGCCTGTGCCAAGTAGATGTGAAGGGCGATTACCCATGAGGTTTTCTGCGGCTGTTGCTGCTTGCGCTCTACGCTGAAATACAGTAGTTGAAATAAAAATCCGAATCCAAACCAACTGAGGTAATTTTCAATCGGTGGAGCCGGTAAAAAGGTCCAGTAATCAAAATGAGGGGCTAAGAGCTCGAGTAGCGCGTCAAGCCCTACCATGAGGCCTGCGCCTATGAGTGACGAACTAATTGCATAGTGGTATCGCCCGGTTAGGGCCTGAGCCATCTTGGCGGTGATCATGGTGAGCACCGCCCAAAAAATACCAATAATAAAGGGGATGCCGTCGAGTTTGGGGCCCAGATTTTCTCCGTAGCTGTAGGTGCCAAAAAACCATCCGTAGTG
>JAURFJ010000156.1 GCA_030834365.1 Flavobacteriaceae bacterium
AACGAGCTTCTTAAGGCTAAGAGTAGTTTAGCAAAGCCAAAAACCGTTGGAAAAATTGATCTCGAGCCCAAAAAACCAGCTACTCCTGCGGTTGAGGAACAGGTAACTGAGCCGACTAAAGAGGTGGAGGTTTCAGCTCCTGAAACAAAGACAGAGCCTGCAGAAGCTGAAGCGGTAAGTGCAGAAGAGGCGGCAGTTGAGTCTCAGCCTACCGAGGCTACTGCTGAGGTGAATGAGGCGCCTAAGGCTGAAGAGCCGGTATCCGACCAATTCAAGACACAGTACCAGAAGCTTTCGGGCCCAAAACTTACTGGTGCGACTATAGATCTTTCTCAGTTTGAGAAGAAAAAGAAAGAGACAGCAGCCGGATCTGCTGCTCAGAATGCAGACCGCAAGCGCAAACGCAAGCGCATTTTAAACGACAAGAACGACACCAATCAGCGCAGTCAGGCGGCAAAAGGTAAGCAGACTCAGGTCGTGCGTGCTGAGCCCAGCGAAGAAGAGGTGCAACGTCAGGTGCGTGAAA
>JAURFJ010000157.1 GCA_030834365.1 Flavobacteriaceae bacterium
ATTGACATGGTATATATTTTAATTCAAAGATACACCACTATAAAATACTAAACACTTTACCCATTATCTTGTTATACTAGCTTACATTAAATTATATGAAAAAATATCGCCTACTTATTACCTGCTTTTTGATTGGCCTTGCGGCTATACCATACCAAGTAAGCGCGCAAATAAACCCAGCAAAAATTGATATTATCAGAGATAGCTTTGGCGTACCACATATTTTTGGCAAAACCGATCCGGATGTAGCATACGGCCTTGCTTGGGCACATGCAGAAGATGATTTTGAAACTATCCAACAATCATTAATGGCGGGTAAATCTATGCTAGCACAATACCAAGGTAAAAAAGGAGCTTCGATAGATTATATCATTCACCTATTACGCATTCCAGAACTTGTAGAAGCAAAATACGAGTCCGATTTAAGTCCCGCATTTAAAAAATTACTAGAAGGCTACGCCGCTGGACTCAATGCATATGCAGCAGCGCACCCAAAAGAAGTGATGCTCAAAAAAATATTTCCA
>JAURFJ010000158.1 GCA_030834365.1 Flavobacteriaceae bacterium
TATCGATTCTAAAGCCGAAATCGAAAAGGTTTTCGTTCGCATAAACACAAAATCAAATCGCTTAGTTTCACTAACACAAGTGGGGTTTAATAAGACTGAAACAACCATTAGGGTAACCGCATACGATACCGCCACAGCTATAGACCCAAAGCTGTTTGCCTTTGATCGAAAGGCTTACGAAGCCAGTGGGTATTACATTATTGATTAATCGCATATGCGCATCTTAGATCGATACATTCTCAGCCAGTTTGCGCGCACCTTTTTTAGCGTTTTTGTGATTGTATTGTTCATTTTCATCTTTCAAGCAATTTGGCTTTTTATCGATGAACTTGCTGGCAAGGATCTGGACATACAAATAATCGGCAAGTTTTTGCTGTATTACATGCCCACTATCATTGACGATGTGCTGCCCCTAGCCGTTCTAGTCACCTCTATTCTGACCTACGGCTCACTAGCTGAGCATTACGAGTTTGCGGCCATAAAGGCCTCCGGCGTTTCTTTTTTGCGGGCTATGAGAAG
>JAURFJ010000159.1 GCA_030834365.1 Flavobacteriaceae bacterium
GCTCCCGCTTCTATGACACGTTTCGATTGGCGATTGATGAGTGAAAAGTACCTTGGGTTAAGGGTCAATTTCACCTCCTTTTGTTCTCCTACTTTTAGGTGCACACGTTCAAAGGCCACTAATTGATGCTGGGGTCTTGGGGTGCTTGCTGCTTCGTCGGTTAGGTATAGTTGAACGACCTCGTCTCCGGCTCTAGCTCCCGTATTGGTCACCGTAACGGTTATTTCAAGCGGATCTCCTGCGCTTGCAGCATCAGGGGCTTTGAGGTTACTGTAACTAAAATCGGTATAGCTCAGCCCAAATCCGAACGGATACAAGGGCTCGCCGCTATAGTAGCGATAAGTGCGCTCGCTCATGTGGTAGCTTTCAAAATCGGGTAGTTCATCTAGAGAGCGGTAGTAAGTGATTGGCAGTCTTCCGGCCGGATTGTAGTCTCCCAAGAGCACGTCGGCTAGAGCGTTACCTCCTTGCTCGCCGGGATATCCTACGCTTAAGCTCGCGTCGATTTCG
>JAURFJ010000015.1 GCA_030834365.1 Flavobacteriaceae bacterium
TTTAACCTCACGTGACCAGTCTAGCGAAAAACCAATTCGATCGAGCTGCTCGCGATAGCGCTTACTATTGACCTCGGTAGTAGTGGCCGGATGCTGCCCCGTCTGAATAGCATACTGTTCGGCCGGAAGACCGAAAGAATCATACCCCATCGGATGTAGCACATTAAAGCCTTGATGCCTCTTGTAACGCGCATAAATGTCGCTAGCGATGTACCCAAGTGGATGGCCCACGTGCAAACCGGCCCCAGAAGGATAAGGGAACATGTCAAGCACATAAAATTTGGGGGCTTCTGAACGGTCTTCTGCCTTAAAGGTTTGGTTTAGCTGCCAAAAACGCTGCCATTTGCGTTCAATTTCTTTAAAATCGTAGCTCATTTCACGCGAATTAAGGGCTAAAAGTACAGCGAATACTTCAAGTCGAAAAATCTAGAATTACTTTGCTAATTTTAGACTTTCATTAAAGCCGATGAGCTCCTATATTGAACGTTATGAAAGAAGAAGGCTGAGGTCTTCTTACGTTTCAGTCACCTTCAGCATCTCCCTGGTGCTCGTATTGCTCGGAACACTTTTTTTATTGCTATTCAACGCCCAGCGTCTAGGCGATTACTTCAAAGAACAACTAGTGCTTACGGCCTACATTCGCACCGAAGCTAAAGAGGTAGAGATCGAACAACTGGTCAAAAGTTTAGCCGTATCAAGCTATGTCAAAGAAAGCACCTTCGTTTCAAAAGAAGAGGCTGCAGCCAATTACACCGAAGAGATCGATCAAGATTTCGTCGCTTTCTTGGGTTTTAATCCGCTTAGAGATGGAGTAGAGGTGCGCATAAAGGCTGAGTTCATCAGCTCAGACTTTGCCAATCAGCTAACGGCAGATCTACTCAATAAATCGTTCATCGAGGAGGTGATCTACGACGTTGAATTGCTAGAGCTTCTCGAATCAAATTTCAAAATCATTCGATCAGCGCTTATGGTGGCATCTGGTTTGTTGCTTCTCATATCCCTGCTTTTAATCAACAGTTCTATTCGCCTATCTATATTCTCCAAAAGACTGGTGCTCAAAACGATGCGACTGGTTGGAGCGAAGAAATCGTTCATTCGAAGACCATTCATTCGCATTTATGCCGGTCTCGGACTCATTGGAGCCACCTTAGCTACACTGCTATTGTTGGCCTTGATTGGGCAACTAAATACACTCTATCCGTCTTTAGACCTGCTTGGCGAACCCCTTCCTATCATGGTAATCATCGCCTCTTTATACCTTATCGCCCTTTTAATCACGCTGATAAGTGCGTATCTTTCGACTTCGCGATTTTTGTCTTTAAAGGCGACCTCAAATTTCTCCTAAAAGCCGCTGATACATGAAAGAACCCCTATTCTCATCTCGCAATTATACCCTTATGATCGCAGGCATTTTGCTCATTGCGCTAGGCTTTATTTTGATGAGCGGAGGGCGCAGTGAAGACCCTGCTGTCTTCAATCCGGAGATCTACAATTTTAGAAGAATACGGCTGGCTCCATTTCTAATTCTGGCCGGTCTCGGCATTCAAGTATACGCCATTTTATACCGCAGCAAACCGCCTAAATGAATAGTTTAGAGGCCTTTATTCTAGGAATCATTCAGGGGCTTACCGAATTTCTACCAGTTTCTTCAAGTGGCCATCTAGAGCTGGCTAAGGTGCTCTTTGGTTCAAATGCCTTGCCTAAAGAAAGCCTTCTATTCACCGTTCTTTTGCACCTGGCTACCGCCCTAAGTACCGTAGTACTTTACCGAAAAGATATTGCCTCAATCGTAAGGCGTCTCTGGTCCAAAGACAAAGAGGCAGCAACCTTTTCTGCTGCCATTGTTGTTTCAATGATTCCTGCGGCAGCTGTAGGTTTCTTCTTTGAGGATTTTATAGATAGTCTATTCTCTGGCAATCTCTTGCTGGTTGGTGCCCTATTAATGGTTACCGCCTTATTGTTGTACATCGCCGACACCTACCCCGCGGCATCGAAAGAGCTGACCTTAAAAAAGGCCTTCATAGTGGGACTCTCTCAAGCGGTCGCCATATTACCCGGAGTCTCCAGAAGCGGAGCAACCATCTCTACTGCGGTGGTTTTGGGCATAGACCGCACTCAAGCAGCGCGCTTTTCTTTTTTGATGGTGGTGCCGCTAATTTTCGGCAAGATTGCCAAGGACCTACTGGGTGGAGACCTGATGAATACCAGCATAGAGCCACTTCACTTGCTGTTGGGATTCTTCGCCGCATTTATAGCTGGTCTAATCGCCTGCAACTGGATGATCGCCTTAGTTAAGCGCAGCAAACTAATCTATTTTGCCTGGTATTGCCTAACGGTCGGAGGCATCGCAATAGCCTCTAATTTTCTGATATGAAGCCATTAAACCTGCTTAGCGCCGAAGACTTTCTAGAGGGTCAACTGCTGCTCGTAGATAAACCCTTGGGGTACACCTCGTTTCAGGCCGTCAACGCCCTTAAGTGGGCCATCATAAGAAAGTTCAAGCTGAAGAAGTTAAAAATTGGGCATGCCGGAACGCTAGACCCTTTAGCCTCTGGATTATTGATCATATGCACAGGCAAATCGACCAAAAAAATCGCCACGTATCAAGGGCTCGAAAAGACCTATACCGGAACTTTCACTTTGGGGGCCACAACACCCTCTTACGACCTAGAGACCGAAATCGATGCTCAATTTAAAACGGGCCATATCACCCCAGAAGCCATAGAGTTGGCACGAAAGCAATTTGTAGGGGCGATTATGCAACATCCGCCTCTGTTCTCTGCCATTAAAAAAGAAGGCAAGCGGCTTTACGAAATTGCCAGAGAAGGTAAAACCACTACTACCACGGCCAGAGCCATTGAAATTTATACTTTTGACATAGACAGTAGTAAATTCGAACGCAAGCAAACGCTTGACTTCGCTGTTAGCTGTTCGAAAGGCACCTACATTCGGTCACTTGCCCATGACTTCGGAAAGGCACTCGACTCGGGGGCACACCTCAGTCAACTCAGGAGAACAGCCATAGGGCCTTACCAGGTTACAAGCGCACAAACCCCAGAAGAGATTAAAACGCTCTTATGCACTTAATCACTAAAGCTCAAAAGCAAGCCAGAGGCTACACCGCCGCACTAGCCGTGCTGCTTTTACTCGCCTTGCTATCGATCTCTGCTCAGCTACCCGATGGGGACAAAACCTACGCTTTAGAAATCTCAGAAGACACTGAAGAAGATTTCTTTAAAAAGTTAGAAGAAAAGCGATTCGAGGCCTTTAAAGTAGAGACCAACCAAGCCTCTAATGAGGCGGCAAAAAGAACTGCCCTTGAGGCCCCAGAACCGCTTACTAGCCTAGAAGAATTGGCTGCGAAAAAGAGCAAAACGGGTACAAATACAGCTTCGGGTTTAGGGTCTGGTCTAGCCTCTGTAAGCTCAGCGGTTGACGACCGATTAAACCGAATGAAAGAAAATAGCGTTGCTGCTGCCGAACCCATAAAACTATCCAAGAAGACCATAATCTCTTACGACCTTAAAGGTCGGGTTCACCAAACACTTCCGGTGCCCAACTATACCTGTCTTGAAGGGGGAGAGATTGTTATCAATGTGGCCGTAGATTACAGGGGACGCGTGGTTGATGCCTGGTATAACCCACACTTTTCGTCTTCTTCGAACGGCTGTCTAGTTGCTCAGGCTATAGAATACGCCAAGCGTTCGCTTTTTCAAGATTCAGGAAAGAACATTCAAGAAGGCACCATTACTTACCTATTTCCGGCCAAGTAGCGCCATAAGTTCTTCAGCGATTTGTCGCCCCTTATCTACATTATACCACTGCTGAAGCTGCTCTCTAAAGGTGGCATCGAGAGACCCGTGTGCCTTTTTATAGTCATCTACCAACTGGGCCGCACCACTGGGTCTCGGTCCCCAACTCGTGATCTGACCCTCGGCATTGCGCTGAATTAATTTTGGGATAGACTGCGCTCCACCCGTTAAGTGTTCTTGCATGAGCTCAAGGTGCTGATCCCTAAGCAGCACCTCTAATTGAATTCCTTGGTGTTTAGAGGCGATCAGATGCATCATTGGTAAAGACGGAGCGGCGTCTCCGCACCACGGCTCGGTAAGCACTGTCCACTGCACCTTTAGTTCTTTTTGCGAATCAAGCCACTGCAGCTGTTCTTCGGTGAGAGTCAGAACTTTTTGCCAACGCTTGATACGCTGAAAATTGAGCAGCGTATATTCGATATAGGCGGGGTCTGTGCGATTATTGGTAGTCGCCTTTTGGGCCACCAATTGCTCGTGTAATTCGAAATATTCGAGATAGGTCATTGCAGTGCAAAGATACTGCGGTGAATCGAGCTAGTTTTGTCACACAATATCACATCATGAACAGATGCAGCTTTTGCCAAGGCAATCCCATTTACGAGGCCTATCACGATCTAGAGTGGGGGTCGCCTCAAACCAATGATCAAAAACTATTTGAGAGTCTTGTACTTGAGACCTTTCAGGCTGGGCTAAATTGGCTAACTATTTTGAAGAAAAGAACGGCTTTTAGAAGGGCTTTCGATGATTTCGATATCGAAAAGGTGGCCCAATATTCGCCAGAACAAATAGGTAAATTGTTAGAAAATACCGAAATCATTCGGAATAGAGCAAAAATAGAAAGCGCCGTAACTAACGCCCGGGCTGTCTTGACCGTTCAACGCGAACACGGCTCACTAGCGAATTACCTATGGGCCTTCACCGACTATCAGGTGATTCACAACGCGCACTCGTCGGCTGAAGAAATACCGTCGAAGAGCGAACTCTCCATTCGATTGTCAAAATCCCTAAAGGCTAAAGGCTTCTCGTTCACCGGCCCTGTGGTCATGTATGCGTTCCTTCAAGCCAACGGTTTCATTAACGATCACACAACAGACTGCGATCTTTATGCCCTTAGAAAAGAGGTAAGGTACATAAAGCTTTAGAAGGGCAGGTCGTCGTAGTCCTTATCCGAATCATCGGTGTCGACCATCGGAAAATCAGTCATCGGAGGAAGGTCTGAGGGCATAGCAGCCGATCCACTCGTCTGACCCTCAATGCGCCATCCTTGAATAGAATTAAAGTACTTGACCTCTCCTTGAGGCGATGTCCATTCACGACCTTTGAGATTAATACCCACGCTCACCTGTTGACCAGGTGCGTATTGAGAGAGCAGGTCGCATTTGTCTTGAATAAACTCTACCAGCAAATCTTGTGGGTATTGCTCTTGGGTGGTGATCACCATTTCACGCTTTCTGAATCCATTGCTTCCGAAAGTTTTAGTGTCGCCGATCATCTTAATTGTTCCTTGGATCTCCATAGGGGCTATGCTCGTTTGTTGAATTGTTCCTTTATCGATTGGGCCAGTTGGGTAAATTCCTTAGGCTCAAGTTTCACTTTTTTAGTAAACTGGGCATCTTCCATGGCATTTAAAGGGATCAAATGAACATGCACATGAGGCACCTCGAGGCCGATGACCGTCATTCCGACACGCTTGCACGAAACAACCTGTTCTAGGGCTATAGCCACCTTTCTTGAAAACGCCATTAGAGCGAGATAGGTCGGCTCATCTAGGTCGAACAATTTGTCGGTTTCTACCTTGGGTATACACAGGGTATGCCCTTTGGCATTCGGATTTATGTCTAGAAAGGCCATGAATTGGGCGTCTTCGGCAATTATGTATGCCGGAAGTTCGCCTGATATGATTTTTGAAAAAAGTGTGGGCATCTTAGTTTCGCGTGATCTCTACGATTTCAAATTGTAGGGTTCCGTTAGGCACCTGAATCTCTGCGGTATCTCCGACTGATTTGCCTAATAGTCCTTTTCCAATCGGAGAATTCACCGATATCTTACCCGATTTAAGATCGGCCTCGCTCTCGGCAACCAATGTGTAGGTCATTTGCTGACCGTTTAGCTTGTTCTTAATGGTAACTGTAGATAGAACCAATGCCTTTGAGGTGTCGAGCTGAGACTCGTCTATAAGTCTTGCGTTTGATAGTGTTTCTTCTAATTTGGCGATGCGCATCTCCAAAAGCCCTTGAGCCTCCTTTGCCGCATCGTACTCAGCGTTCTCCGAAAGGTCACCTTTGTCTCTGGCTTCTGCGATAGCTGCAGAGGCTTTAGGGCGCTCAACGTCTTTGAGATGATTGACCTCATCTCTTAATTTTTGCAATCCTTCTTTGGTGTAATAAGCGACTTTACTCATGCTTCATTCGAATTAAAAAATCCTCTAGACCCTTGAATTCAAGGTGCTTGAGGATTACTCAAATATACAAAATTAAAACAACAGTATCTTTGACGCCTATGAGAGCTCTCACGCTTATTATCGCTTTTATTTTAATCGGATGTACTGAGAATCAGGCGCTGAGAAACCCCTATCTAGTTGAAGCTTCATTTGATACCCAAATCGACACCCGGCTTCCATTGTACAGTGAACTTCAGCAAATCGGAGTCACCGTAACGCTGCCCTCAAATTTGGGCGGAATTCAGGGCATACACCTCACCCAAGTCGGCATAGATAGCTTTCGGGCCTTTGAGGTGGCCTGTCCAAACCATGAACCCAACAGTTGCTCAGCAACTGTGGCCGAAGGAACTTCTGCACGCTGCTCTTGCCCTGACGACCTGAGCTATAGCTTGTTTACAGGCCAATTACTCAATCGACAGGGCGAGAACGTGCTCTTTGATCTCAAAGAATACTCAGTGCGCAAAGAAGGGCCACTGATTTATGTGTTCAACTAAAACCTAAAGGTTAGCCCTGTCAAGATCGTTCTTGGAGCCTGCGGATAAAAGGCTGCCCCATAAAAGGTTTGTCCTTGATCGTCAAAGCTGTAGAAATATCCGTTATTCTCGTACAAGGCGTTTAAAAGGTTGTTCATTTGAACCGTTAAGGTGAGTCGCTCAATTCCGCTACTAAACCTGAAGCTGTGATTAAAATTGAGATCTACAACCGAATATCCATCAATCAGCGAATCCGGATGCTCAATATTACTCATGAACTGCTCCGACACGTTTTTGAAAAATAAGGTGACCACTGAATCTTCAGAAAACTCGTAAGCCAATTGAGCTGCGGCTATCCGCTCTGGCGCGAATGAAATAGCCGTTTCGCCAAGCGACTCTAGAGACTCATTGCGGAACACCACATAATCGCGATTGCGATGACGACTTAGCGTCAGGTTACCCGATGCGGTCAATTTTGGCGAGAACACAAAAGAGGCGTCTAACTCAAGCCCAGTTCGGTAGCTAGAGCCAACGTTTTCGCGTATTGGAAAATTAAAGGCGTCCAAGGCCCCTGTCAGCACGAGTTGATCGGTGTAATCCATAAAAAAGGCCGTAGCGTTGAGGGCCCATTTGGTGTTGTTTAGGCGATACCCCAATTCAAAATCGTCTAGTCGTTCAGGACGTGGAGATCCGTTCTCAAAGTCTACACGCGAAGGCTCGCGGTTCGCCCGAGCATAAGAGAGAAAAAGTTTTGAACGCCCAGCATCGTAGCTCAGCCCAAGCTTTGGGTTAAAAAACAGGTAGTCTTCGTCAGCCTTTACAAATGCCCCTGCGGCAAACAGGTCACCCGAGGCCCTGTATGAGAGACCGCGCAGCTGAAGGTCAACATAAGCCGACAGCCCATCTGTCAAGGTAGGGTTGAGTTTGGAGAAGGCGTTAAGTTCATTTTTGGTGGTGCTGTTGGCGTAGAACCTAAAGGGCAATTGAGCTAAGGCAGGGGCGTCAGCGGCAATGACCTCTCCGTACTGTTCTCCTTGATACGAATTAAGCCCTAGGCCAAAGCGCAGTTCGCTCATCTTTTTGCGTTTGACGTAACCCGATACAAGGCCAAAGAAATCTGAATTTAAGTTAGCCCTTGAGGCGTAATCAGATCCGGATCCTAAAAGCTCAGGGATCCCCCTGAAAAACACAAAAGGATTGTCGTAATCTTGAATTTGCTCGTAATAGCCATCTGAATCGGTATAATGCGCGCTCAGCGAGAATTCACTACTCGAGTCAATCTTGAGTGAATAGTGCAGCTGCATGTGCTCCTGAACATAGTTGTCGGTTTGATTCGGATAGACACGTTCGTTGCCCTGGGCATCGTAATAGATTCCATCTAAATTGAGTCTTCTATTAGACTCAAGCCCGGCGCGATCAAGTCCGAAGAATGAGAGCCCTGTGGTTTCACTTCCGCCGAAGGCCAACACATTTAACTTGGCCCGATCCTCTTTTAGCTCAATCATGGCATTCAGGTAATACGACTTCAGATCGGCGGTGGCTCTGTCAATGTATCCGTCTGAAGTGATAGAAGAAAGCCTGGCCTCTAGGGCAAACCCGTTGAGGTCTCCTGTAGCAACCTGCAGTGTGTTTTTAAAGGTTGAAAAGCTACCCACGCTAGTGGCGTATTGGGCATAAGTCTTTTCGGCCGGATTCTGAGTAGCGATACTCACGCTTGCTCCAAAGGCGGCGGCGCCAAAGGTAGATGCCCCTACTCCGCGTTGAATCTGAATCGAGCCAACTGTAGAAGCGAAGTCTTGAAGATTAACGAAAAAACTGGTTTGACTATCGGCATCATTGTACGGAATACCGTTGATCGTCACATTGATTCTCGAGTTGTCTATTCCTCGAATGCGAAAATCGGTGTAACCAATACCCATTCCGTCGTAGCTAGTGGCCACCATAGACGGAGTGTAGTTGAGCAACATCGGAATGTCTTGCCCTAGATTGAGCTTCTCAATTTGTGCTCTAGTAAAATTAGAATAGGCCATGGGTACGCTGTCATTTACCCTGACAGCGGAGACCACTACTTCGTCTAATTCAACTTTTTCAGATTGTTGGGCGTAAAGCCCCATTGTTGCGCAAACGGCAACGCACGAAAAAACTTTTATTCGCATCATAACTCTGTGGTTTTGGCGCGAATAGAAGGGGTACTATTCTCGTAATTAAAAATTTAGTTTAAACTTTCCTTGGCAGCATTACCTGCCCAGGTTCAATGGGTATAATCTCAGCCTGCAAAAAGCAAGCACCCCTATGAGATGTGGGGTAAAGATACGAAGCAGCCTGTTGATTTGGCCGAAATATTTAAGCTTGATGTGAAGATTTAAGCAGGTCGAGCACGGTTTTAACCGGATTAAAGGTCTCAGCCGGCACCTCCACAAAAAGAGTGTTCCAGTGCGCCATGGCTCCATTCCACAAACCCGGAAGCTCGAGCGCCTTAATGGGGTTGCCCGCATGCGACTTCTGGGCAATAAAGCCCTGTGATAGATCTACAAAATCATTCAACTCATAGGGTCGACCTCGGTAATCGAGTCGCGAAACCACCATATCAACCGGGTTGAAATGAGTCGATTGGTTCATGATCGCTAGCTGATCCGCATTTTTCTTATCGATCTGGGCCGACTCTATAATCTGTAATGACTCCCGGCCGTTTAGTTCAACCCAAAAGGGGCCTCCGCCTGGCTCGTTTTCATTAGGCACCATTGCACACACTCTAAAGGGTCTAAAGAGCAAGGTTCTGGCAACTGAACCTGCTTTGGGCTGATCCTCAGGTAAATAATGGCCAAAGTTATCATTCAGAAAGCGTGTGAGCTCAATCCAATCTATACGGTCTAACTCCTCGTCTAAAAGGCGCTGATAGCGATGAATCTCACGTGTGATTTCTATGGCCAAGCCACCGATCACCTTCTTGTAATAATTGTGCTGCTCCAAAGACCGTAACGGACACACATTATCTATATTCTTGATGAAAATGAAATCTGCCTTTCGGGCGTTTAAGTTTTGGATCAGGGCCCCGTGACCTGCAGGACGAAAAAGAATCTCACCATCAGCTCCTCTTATCAACTGATTTTCGAGGTCGACCGCTACGGTGTCCGTTGAAGGTTTCTGGTAAGAGAAGGTGTACTCCACTTGCCAATCGTGTTGTTTTGAAAGAAAAGCAAGCTCCGCTTCAATGGCAGAACGGTGTTCTTCGGAGATAGTGAAGTGAAGCCTAGACTGAGAATAGGCCAACGATTCAAGGACATGGGTAAAAAGCGGATTCGTTGATTGTTCTCGCTCTCTGTGAAATGCTAAAAGGGCTTTTGGCTTAGAGCCGTACCCCAAACCATGCACGTTCAATAGATTCATGAGTGCGGTTCTTCCGTCTAATTTGCGGACTGAGCCCATGGCATTCCATTCCTCATAAAACGCAAATCGCTCTAGCCCCGATACAAATTGCCGGGCCTCTGGAGTCTCAAAAACACATTCAGCCAAGGGCTTGTCGAGCTTTTCAGAAGAAAGCAGTTCAAATAACATCTTGAACATGCGCGTGGCGGCGCCTGAAGCCGGAACGAACTTCTCTACCGTATAGCTTCGGTGTTCTTCTTCGTACTTGGCCACCAAGCGGTTACGAGCTTCAGCAGAGAGTCGGATAATACCATCGCCTACACGCGCAGGCCGGATAAGGTTAAGTGACCGAAACCCTTGCCTAAAACGCTCAAGCTGTTGAAGCACCTCGGCGACCTCAATTTCGTGATGTTCAAGCTGTTTCAGGTCTTTATCTTCGAGCGGCATGAGTCTTTAATAGGGTATCAATCTCACCTATTGCTTGATGAAATCGGACAGTTTTATCTCCTTTTAAGGTACTAAAAGGCAGGGAATTATTTTGAAGCTTGACCTTAAAGCGTTCAAAAAGGGCCTCTCGTTCGTGCGGCTTATCCCTCAAATCGTCAGGCTCCCAAGGGGTGTCTATATAAGTCAAGAGGTAAAGGTCGTACTGATTCGATCGCGCTGCCTTTGCTAAAATTGGGTCAACCTTATCGTTAAAATAGATCTCCGAATAAACCTGGGTCTCCAAGAGATCAGTATCGCATATGATCAAAGGAACCGCTGAGTTCTTGGCCTTAATTGCAGCCTGATTCTCAAGCTCCATCTGACCTTTAGCTATAGGTAAGAGGTCCTCAAAATTGCAGACCTCCCTTGTGGCGTCGTACTTGGCCTGCAAAAACTCCCTTGCGTATTCAGCTACCCAGGGCACCTTATAATGGGCAGCTAATTGACGAGAAAGCGTGGTTTTTCCAGTAGATTCGGGCCCAAATAAGACCACTCTTAAGATATCTGTATTCAGCTGCCCAGCGATTTCTTCCATTGTGAATATCCTTGAAAGGCTAATATGGTGAATATAATATACTGTAAAGAGAGCATGCCCCAACCTCTGTATGCGTATAGCGGAATGCTAATGCAATTAGCTATGATCCAAAGCGTCCAATTCTCAATCTTCTTAAGTGCCATGAGCCACATTGCCGTAAAAAAAATGCCCGAACTAAGTATATCTACCCAGTTTGACGGAGCGATTGTGGTATCGGTAACCCTGTAAATAGTATAGGTCACACACATAGTAAGAACTATGAGAAGTAGCGCGATTTTTCGTTCTCTTCGGCTAATATGAGAAATCTGACGAACCTTGACATTATCAGTTACTCGAGACCATTCATACCAACCGTAAACACTCATTAAAGAATAATAGGCATTCATGAGCATATCGCCGAGAAGACGGTCAATATAAAACAAGTACATGGTGATTAGAGTAGCCACAATCCCGGTAGGATAGACACCTATATGCTCTTTTTTAGCCAAGTAGACGCTGAGTATTCCGAAAACAAAGGCGATAGCCTCGAGGATTACTAGGTAAGGGGCTCTTCCCTGATACGGGTCAAAGAAAAAATCAACCAAGCTCATGATAGCTCCTTGGTCTTGTAGGTATGCACCAGGGAGTGATGGTCAAAGGTGTCAAAAGAGAAGTGAAATCGAGCGTCATCGGTCCAGGCGCTGCTGTGCTTGGAGGCCAATTGAAAATCGTCTACTCGAATATCCTTTTTAAAGGAAAGCCCTCGCCTATCGAGAATCTTGTAAATAGATTCTTTGGCCCCCCATATAATGGTTAGCTTCTCAATGCGTTGAGCGTGATCATGCAATTGCTGCACCGCTCCGCTGCCACTAAATTTATGAGCAATGCGCTCAATTTGCTCTCTATGGCGCTCTATGTCTATGCCTACCTCGCAATTAAATCCTAAGGCCAATGCCGCATACTGCTGAGCGTGCGAAATCGATATAGAGTGTACCTCCTTTAAAAAAGGCTTTCCGCAGTCGTTGTAATAAAGCGATTCATCAGCGTACCCAAAAACCTCAAGCAACTGTCTGATGGCCAAAAATGCCTTGCGTTGAGATTCGCTTTTCATCTGTAACAATCGTTTTTCACTTTGTTCGCTTAAGGACAATCCCTTTCGCAACTCGGATTCGTCTTCGCTAATACGCCAAACTGCGACTTTATATTCTTGGATACTCTTACTGCTAAGGCTTTTAAAAAGGGGCACGAGATTAGGCTAATTATAGTTTACTGCATTGTGAAGCTAAAAATAAGACTTAAAGTTCAGTGGGAAGAGCTAAGTCTGCGGGGTACGCTCAAAATCTAGACCAAAAAAAAGGCCGCACCTAAGTGCAGCCTTATACAGTTTTTATTAAGAGAATCGATTAGGCTTCAAAAGGATCTACCGAAACGAAAGACTTACCTCCCGCTTTTTTCTGAAAGCGTACAACGCCGTCAATTCTTGCGTGAAGCGTGTGGTCTTTAGAAGCGTAAACGTTATCGCCTGGATTGTGCTTTGTTCCTCTTTGACGAACGATGATGTTACCGGCAATAGCTGCCTGCCCACCGTAAATTTTAACGCCTAAGCGTTTCGATTCTGATTCTCTACCGTTCTTAGAACTACCAACTCCTTTTTTATGTGCCATGGGTTGAAATCTTTAAATTATGCGTTTTTCAAAGCCTCTACAAGCTCTGCTTTTTTCATAGATGAATAACCAGAGATGCCTTTATCTTTAGCCGCTGCCTTAAGATCAGAAACCGTCATGGCATCATAATCAACCGCGCTTGAGCTAGAAACACTAGCGGCCGGAGCTTCGACCTTTTCCTCTGCGGCCTTAGGCGAAGCCTTAGCTGCAGGAGTCGCTTTCTTAGCCCCTGAGGCGACAATACTGGCAACTTGAATTTCAGTAAGGTATTGACGGTGACCGTTTTTCTTCTGATATCCTTTTCTTCTTTTCTTTTTAAAGACGATAACCTTATCGCCTTTTAGGTGCTGAAGTACTTTGACTTCAACAGCTGCACCTTCTATAGCTGGGGCGCCAACAGTAATCTTACCCTCGTCGTCTAAAAGAAGAACCTTGTCAAAGGTCACCTTCTGGCCCTCTGTGGCCTCTAGACGATGAACGAAGACCTTCTGGTCTTTTGCAACTTTAAATTGCTGCCCTGCCATCTCTACAATTGCGTACATAGTGAATTATTTAGTTCTGCTTTTTATTCAAGCGGGTGCAAATATAGAAAACTGTGCGCTATTGACCATGAGTATTTTGCACTTTTTGACGACATTAAATCCGACCCATTCGCGTTATCTTTGTTAAAAATTAAGAAATCACATGAAAAATATTCTTGTAGCACTCTTTTTGCTAGGTACAACAGCCGCCATCACTGCGCAGCAAGTAGCCTACGAGGAATACGATTTAGAGAATGGATTGCACGTTATTCTGCACCAAGATAACGGAGCTCCTGTTGTAGTAACCTCTGTGATGTATCATGTAGGTTCGAAAGACGAAAATCCAGAGAAAACAGGTTTTGCCCACTTTTTTGAACACTTGCTCTTTGAAGGAACCGAGAACATTCAGCGCGGAGACTTTTTCAAGATCGTAACGGCCAACGGCGGATATAACAACGCCAACACCACCCAAGACCGCACCTACTATTACGAATTGTTTCCATCAAACAACCTAGAGCTGGGGTTATGGCTTGAGTCAGAACGCCTGCTGCACCCCGTGATCAACCAAATCGGAGTAGACACTCAGAAAGAAGTCGTTCAAGAGGAGCGCAGATTGCGCGTTGACAACGCTCCATACGGTCAGCTGATTGAGAATATGTTCAAAAATATGTTTGTCAATCACCCATACCGCTGGTCGGTCATTGGTTCGTTAGATCATTTAGCTAGCGCTACACTTGAAGACTTTCAAGACTTCAACAAGGTGTACTACATTCCAAATAATGCTGTTTTAGTGGTAGCAGGAGATTTCGAGATGAATGAGGCCAAACGCCTAATCGAAGGTTACTTTGGGCCTATTCCAAAGGGACAAGATATCGTTAAGAAAACCTACGAAGAATCACCTATTGAAGGTCCTATTCAAACTCAGTTTGAAGATCCCAATATTCAGATTCCGCTAATTCTATTGGGCTATAGAACTCCAGGCCAAGCTGAAAAAGACGCCTACGTGCTCAACATGATCTCTTCTTACCTCAGTGACGGTGAAAGCTCTGTGCTTCAGAAGAAGCTAGTCGACCAGAAACGCATGGCCCTTCAAATCTTCGCCTTTAATTACAGTTTAGAAGATTACGGGGCCTACTTATTAGGCGGCCTTCCATTAGGATCAAATACTATGGACGGGCTGGTTACCGAAATCGACGAAGAAATTGAAAGACTCAAGACAGAGCTTATTTCAGAGCGCGACTATCAAAAACTTCAAAATCAATTTGAGAACAGCTTTGTAAACGCTAATAGCAGCGTCGAAGGAATCGCCAATAGCCTTGCGCGCAACTACATGCTCTATGGAAAAACTGATCTGATCAATACCGAGATCGACATCTACCGAAGCATTTCTAGAGAAGATATCAGAGAAGTTGCGAGAAAATACCTCAACGCAGATCAGCGCGTAGAATTAAAATACATTCCTAAACAAAATTAAATTCTTCGAATAATGGATTCATTTCAACATAAGGCATTCAAAGGCAGCTTAGTGCTGCTCTTTACACTAATGAGTTCTTGGTCATTGATGGCTCAAATTGATCGATCGATTCAGCCTCAGCCCAAAGCGGCTCCAAAAATTCAACTAGAAGATCCTCAAACGTTTACCCTATCGAACGGACTGAAAGTTTTGGTCGTAGAAAACCACAAGCTGCCGCGAGTACGCATTCAGCTGCTGTTAGACAATCCGCCTGTACTAGAAGGAGAAAAAGCTGGAGTCTCGTCGCTGACAGGAGCCTTGTTAGGAAAGGGATCTTCGAACATAAGCAAAGACGATTATAACGAGGAGGTCGACTTTTTAGGGGCCACCATCAGTTTCTCAGGTCAGAGCGCCTTCGCGTCAACCCTTTCGAGGTACTTTCCGCGAATTCTTGAGCTTATGGCCGAAGCTGCTTTGAATCCAAACTTCTCACAAGAAGAGTTTGAAAAAGAAAAAGAGCGTTTTATTGAAAACCTTCGATCTGAAGAAAAAGACGTTTCAGCAGTAGCAAGACGAGTTCAGTCTGCTTTAGCCTATGGAACAGCCCACCCTTATGGAGAATTTGTGTCTATAGAGTCGCTTGAAAAGGTAACCCTTGAAGATGTTTCAAACTTTTATGCGCGTTATTTTTCGCCAGACAATGCCTACCTGGTCTTAATCGGAGACCTCGACGTCAAAACGGCTAAAAAATTAGTGAAGACCCACTTTAAAGACTGGTCAAGCAAACTGCAAAACGGGCCGAGCTACAGCGAAGCTACCAATTTAGCCGAGCCAACGATAAACTTTGTAGACATGCCTAACGCAGTGCAGTCTGAAATCGTTGTTCAAAACCTCGTATCTCTAAAAATGAGTGACCCCGATTACATTCCTGTTCTCATCGCTAATCAGATTTTAGGCGGAGGGGCAGAAGGCCGACTCTTCTTGAATCTAAGAGAAGATAAGGGCTACACCTATGGCTCTTATTCTAGCGTCGGAACAGACAAGTACAGCAATGCCCGTTTTAGAGCATCTGCCCAGGT
This sequence comes from Flavobacteriaceae bacterium, assembly GCA_030834365.1. Lineage (GTDB taxonomy): Bacteria > Bacteroidota > Bacteroidia > Flavobacteriales > Flavobacteriaceae > UBA3478. The sequence continues at coordinate 15,809 of JAURFJ010000015.1, forward strand.
GAGAAACGCTGTAACCGATTCTGCGGTAGTCGAGATATTGAGCGAGATCAAGAAAATCGGAACCGAACGCGTCTCTGAGGTAGACCTTAAGAATGCCAAAGAAAAGTACAAAGGAAGCTTCGTGCGATCGCTAGAGCGTCCTGAAACGGTGGCGAATTTTGCCCTAAATATTGAAACCCAAGGATTGAGTGCCGACTTCTACGAAAACTACCTGAGCCGCATCGACGCTGTAACAGCTGAAGAGGTGCAGCGTGTAGCTCAGAAATACTTCAAGGTAGATCAAGCCCGAATTGTGGTAGTCGGAAAGGGAAGCGAAGTACTTCCTGCTCTTGAAAAAATGCAATTCGATTCAACACCACTTAAGGTCGCCTACTTTGATAAGTTTGCTGCGGCCATCGATCGTCCTGAATTCAAGATAGAATTGCCCGAAGGGGTAACAGCCGCCTCGGTGTTAAACGCTTACTTAGAAGCCATCGGTGGAAGAGAAGCAGCAGCAGCCGTAAAAACATTCGCTATCACCTATGGCGCGAGCGTTCAGGGCATGAACCTGCAACTCGTTGTGGGTCAGTCGGCAGCTAACGAGTTCACTCAAGAAATGAAGATGATGGGCAATGTCATGCAGCGCACCGTAATCACTGAGACCGAAGCCTTCATGGAGGCGCAAGGGCAGAAGATTCCGCTAGACGACACCCAAAAGAAAACGGTTGCAGAAGATGCAGCACTTGTCTCTGAACTCCTTTGGTTAACTAATCCAAATGCCGAGATGAGCTTAACCGGAATAGAATTGGTAGACGATAGACCAACCTATGCCGTGAAAGTGAGCGAAAACCGTGTTGCTTACTACGACACCGAAACTGGCCTGAAGCTAAAGCAAGTGACCACTCAAGAAATGCAAGGACAAACCATTAGCCAGTCTACTTCATTCGGTGATTACAAAGAGGTTTCGGGATTGCTCATTCCGCATGTAGTGTCTCAAAATTTAGGCCCTCAAACGGTCAACTTTACCATTGAAGAAGCTAAAATCAATTAATCAGCTCAACAAATGAATTCAAAAGTACTCTTACTACTAGTATCGTTTAGCCTAACATTAGTCTCATGCGCAAATAACGCAAAGCAAACGAACGAAAATCAGGCAGTGACTATAGAGGAAGATGAAAGCTATTCGATGAAAGCTGTAATGGCCGTTCACGACGAGGTGATGCCCAAAATGGGAGAGATTTCGCTCCTAATTGATAGACTAAAGCCTCTGGCCGATCAAAACCCTGACAGCCCCTATGCCAATGCGATGAAAGAACTACAAAATAGTCACAAGGCGATGATGGATTGGATGGGCGATTTCGGAGAAGCCTTTACCTCTGATGAAATTCTAAAAGGAGCTCCTCTTTCAGCCGACAAGAAGGCCAGACTTAAAGTAGAAGCAGAGCGCATAGCAGCGGTCAAAGATCTTATGCTGAGAAGCATTGATGAAGGCAAGAGACTACTTGATGCTGCTAATGCCGAATAATTAAGTTTACCTCATTAAAATTCAAAGGCTACCCGTTCACTGTTGAGCGGGTAGTTTTATTTTTAGACGTTTCAATCGTCTTTTATCTAGGCTTTCAACGGTAAAAATGAAGCCCTCAAAGCGTATGTTCTCTCCGATCTTAGGAAAGGCCTTAGTGATTTCTAATACGAATCCGGCTAAGGTTTCGGATTCTCCTTTATGTTGCTCAAAAACCGACGAATCTTCAATTTGAATAACCTTGTAGAAGTCTTTTAACGAGGTCTTGGCCTCAAAAACATAGGTGCGCTCATCGACCTTAGAGTAAATTAGGTCAACGTCGTCAAAATCGTCACTAATGTCTCCGACTATTTCTTCGATTACATCTTCGAGTGTGACGATGCCAGAGGTTCCGCCGTATTCATCAACCACCACCGCCAGGTGGGTTTTTTGAGACTTGAAGTCGAGTAGTAAATCGTCTAATTTTTTATTCTCCGGAACAAAGAATGGCTCTCGAAGAAGAGAGATCCAGTCGAACTGATCATCATCCAAAAACGGCAATAAATCTTTTAGAAAAAGTACGCCTATAACCTTGTCTAGCGATTCTTGATAGACCGGAACCCTTGAATACCCTTTGGTAGTGACCTGTGAAATCACCTCTTGAAACGGCGCGTCATGAGCAATGGCGAAGATATCGATACGCGGACGCATCACTTGTTTAGTATCGGTATTTCCAAAGGTTACTATGCCCTCAAGAATACGTTTCTCCTCATTTGAAGTATCTGAATCTGAGGCAAGCTCAAGTGCCTGAGAAAGATGGTCTACACTGATGTTTGAGCTGCTCTTTGATAGCCTGTTTTCTAGCCACACCGTGCTGTTTTGCATAGGTACACTGAGCACGCTAAAAAGCCTGTCGAGAACCGTAAGCACCATAGACATTCGCAAGCTGAACGATGCGGCGTTTCTATTGGCGTAAATCTTAGGGAGTATCTCACCAAACAACAGTATCAATACCGTGGCAATGGCGATATCAATGAGTATTTGAAGTGAGATACGATCGAAAAGGTAATACTCCGATCCGGCAAACCAGCGATCAGACATAGACGTGAAGAG
>JAURFJ010000160.1 GCA_030834365.1 Flavobacteriaceae bacterium
AAAGCGATCTACGGTAGCTCAAATTGTTAAAACTTTAGAAGATGCTGGTGCGATGAAATACACAACTGTAGTAGCAGCGACAGCTTCTGATGCAGCACCACTTCAATTTTTAGCACCTTACACAGGTTGTACCATTGGAGAATATTTCAGAGATAATGGAATGCATGCCTTAATTATTTATGATGATTTATCTAAGCAAGCCGTTGCTTATAGACAGATGTCTTTACTTTTAAGAAGACCTCCTGGGCGAGAAGCATATCCTGGAGACGTTTTTTATTTACATAGTAGACTTTTAGAAAGAGCAGCAAAATTAAACGATGCAAACGGTGGAGGTTCTTTAACAGCTTTGCCTATTATTGAAACTCAAGCTGGAGACGTTTCTGCTTACATACCTACTAACGTTATTTCTATTACAGATGGTCAGATTTTTTTGGAAACACAATTATTTAACCAAGGGATTAGACCAGCAGTAAACGTTGGTTTATCTGTATCTCGGGTAGGTTCAG
>JAURFJ010000161.1 GCA_030834365.1 Flavobacteriaceae bacterium
CTTTAAAGGGCATGGGTGGATTGGAATTCGATTCCAGTCCATTCCCGGCAAAGCGGCAAATGAGGTTATCATCCATGTTCGTTTGCTCGAAAACGACGCCAAGCACCAACAAGAAACCATCGGAACCCTTGGGGTGAATTTAATCTATGGGGTGCACTTCATGCACGAAGACCCCAAAGCCCTGCTTCTGAGTCTATATGATGGAATCGAGCGTTCCGCCATTGAAATCGATTTAATCAATTTTGTCGGCCCCGACTTTGAACACGTCGACAATCGCTTGATGTCCTTGCAATTGATCAAGAATGGCTTTACCGATGCGGTCATCTTTGGCCCCGAAGGAAAGAACCTCCTTCCGGCCGAATTGCTCTACAAAAAGAATATCCTGGCCATGCGTGGCTCCTTCCGCCCCGTTACGAAGGTGAACATGGACATGGTCAAGAAAGGCTACCAAAAGTTCATTGAATCCAAGCGGGTCGACAAGGAAAAGATGGTGGTGCTCTTT
>JAURFJ010000016.1 GCA_030834365.1 Flavobacteriaceae bacterium
CTGCCAATTTATTGGCTACAGATGCACGAATGCGTGAATAAGCGTAAGAAAGACGCTCATCCATGCTTGACTTGTATTCTTCAGAAAGCTTAATCAGAGATTGCTCTTCTTTGGCGGTTTCTTCAAGCAACGTATCGAGTTCAGCCTTTTTGTGGTTGAGGTGGGCCTCTCTTTCGGCTAGCTTCTCTTTGGACTGCTCAATGATTTCATTTTTCTGCTCGATCTTAACCTTGAATTCTTTGATGTGCTTCTCGGCTAATTGTATTTCGAGTTCTTGAAATTCTACCTCTTTGCTAAGGGAATTAAACTCTCGGCTATTGCGTACATTCTTTTGTTGATCGGCGTATTTTTTGATGAGCGTCTTTGACTCCTCAATGGCATTTTTCTTAACTCCAATTTGGGCATTGAGTGTTTCTATGTCTTCTTCGTGTTTGGCTAAACGCGTCTTAAGACCTTCTACCTCATCTTCCAAATCTTCAACCTCCATAGGCAGCTCACCTCTTAAATTTTGAATCGTGTCTATTCGTGAATCGATTAACTGCAGGTCGTAGAGTGCTCTTAGTTTCTCTTCGACACTCATTTCTTTAGCTTTAGCCATAGGTATAGTACTTGACCGGATTGGTATTGAGTTCTGATAAAGTGACGGCAAAATTAGGAAATTTTTCCCTAAGCTTTTGAGCTATTGCGTTTTTTGTAAAGCGCTCTGACTCGTAATGCCCTATATCGGCCAAAAGAAAGTCTGAATCGGCCTTGAAAAAGTCGTGGTACTTGAAGTCAGCGCTAACGTAGGCGTCTGCGCCTTGCTCTCTTGCCTTTTCAATAGCGAAGGCTCCGCTTCCTCCGAGAACAGCCACCTTTTCAATGCGGTTTGATCCCAAGGCAGCGTGTTTCACTACGGTAGTTTTGAATATTTGACCAAGTTTGGCTATAAAGTCAGTCGGGTTTAGTGGATTTGGCAAAAATCCAATTCTGCCAAATCCGTAATGCTCAGTCTCAGGTATGAGTATTCGTCGCCGTTCTAATTCTAGGGCATCGGCCATGAGGTCGCTAACACCCCCGTTTATTTTATCTAAAGCGGTGTGCAGGGCATATATGGCTATAGAGTTCTTGATTGCCTTCATGACGCTTCGAGCCACATAGTGTTCGGGAGTTATTTTTTTAAGCCCAGAAAAAATAATGGGATGAAAGCAGACCACCATCGAAGCCCCCATGGCAATAGCTTCGTCAATTACGGCTTCCAATGCATCGTGGCAGACTAAAATGCCCGTTACGCTAGCTTCGGGATTTCCTACGAGTAACCCCACATTATCGAAATCTTCTGCGAGTTCGTTAGGGACCCATAGAGCTAATTGATCGCAAACATCTTGCACGCGCATACCAGAAATGAATTAACGGTTCTACGAATTTATCATAATTTCGCTGGGATGCCCTTCTTTAGTCCGCTATTATGGCCCATTTCTCTGATCTACCAACTGGTAGTTTATGTGCGTAATGCCCTTTATGATTGGGGGTGGTTCAAAAGTTATAGGCCTAACGTAAACAGCTTAGCGGTAGGGAATCTTTCAGTAGGCGGATCTGGAAAGACCCCCATGATTGAATTCATTCTGCGCTATTGCATCGAAGACCACCGAGTAGCGGTGATATCAAGGGGCTATAAACGCAAATCTAAAGGGTTTAGGCGCGTATCAGATAGCGACACGGCCCTAACTGTTGGTGATGAGCCCCTTCAACTCTATCAACAGTTTAAATCACAGGTTACGGTCGCAGTTGATGCAGATCGCCTAAATGCTATTGAGCAGCTGCTAAAGAGTGAAACCCTACAAGCAGTAATTCTAGATGATGCTTTTCAGCATAGGAGAATAAGGGCCTCCTTAAATCTGCTTCTGACTACGTATCAACGGCCTTTCTATGACGATCATTACTTACCCATGGGCAGACTTAGAGACCATAAGAATCAATTGAAACGAGCCGATTTCGTGCTAGTGACTAAATGTCCTGAACAGTTGAACTTGGCCGAGGCAGAAGCCATCAGGGCGCGGATTAATCGACAGTGTTCAAAAGAAGTGTTTTTCGCTTGCAGTCGATACAGCCAACAGTTTTTGAGTCGGCTGCCGCTTTTGGCAAATCAACGCATTGCGTTGATTACTGGTTTGGCAGATGCCCAACAACTAAAAGGCGACTTGTTGCGTCTAGGGCTCACCTTTGATTTTTTCGAAAAGCCCGATCACCATCACTATACCGATTCCGATATTAATGCGTTGAAGGACTATACATGTGTGTTAACGACTTCAAAAGATGAGGTAAAGTTGGCTCCACTGTGGAACGATTGCCTACCGCCGCGCGTAATAGCAGAAGTAGAGCACCATCTATTATTCGATGGCCACACTCAGTTTGTAAAACGTATCAAAGAAAGCTTGTTTGATCGAAAACCTGAAGTCTGTTAATCTATATGCTTATGTGCTTTGTAAGAAGAACGTACTAAAGGGCCGCTTTCTACGTGTCTGAATCCGAGTTCTAATCCGAATGTCTCATACACCTTAAATTGCTCTGGAGTGATAAACGAAGAAACGGGCAGGTGTTTTTTTGAAGGCTGCAGGTACTGTCCGATTGTAACTACATCGACATCAACCGCTCTCAAATCTTTAAGCGTTTGAAAAACCTCTTCTTCGGTCTCACCCAACCCCAGCATAATTCCCGATTTGGTGCGTCTTGCCCCGGCCGATTTTAGGTAAGCCAAAACCTCCATACTTCTCTCGTACTTTGCTTGAATGCGAACCGACCTGGTGAGCCTTTTCACCGTCTCTATGTTGTGCGAAATAACTTCGGGTGCGACAGCTATAATGCGGTCTAGGTGTTCGGTTATACCTTGAAAATCCGGAATCAGGGTTTCCATGGTAGTTTGAGGGTTCATACGTCTCACAGCACGAATGGTTTCAGCCCAAAGAATAGACCCCATGTCTTTGAGATCATCTCGGTCTACCGAGGTGAGCACGGCATGCTTTATACCCATCACTTTGATAGATCGGGCTACTTTTTCAGGCTCTGCATAGTCTACTTTTTCAGGCCTGCCGGTTTGTACTCCACAAAATCCGCAAGAGCGTGTACAAATGTTCCCTAAGATCATAAAGGTCGCAGTTCCTTCTCCCCAACATTCACCCATATTTGGGCAACTTCCAGAGGTGCAAATGGTATTTAGGTTGTAGGTGTCTACTAACGATCTAAGTTGCTTGTATTTCTGACCCGTAGGCAGGGTTACCCTGATCCATTTAGGCTTAGCTACGCGAGTGGTTTCAGACTTGTTTTCTACTGCAGATTCCATGCGACAATTTTTATCAAAATTAAGGGTTATTCCTTAAAATTTCAGCGAGACTTCGCCTTGCTCTAAGTAGCGATACCTTAATGTTGTTTTCGCTCTCCTCAAGTAGGGTTGAAATCTCTCGTATCGAATTCGACTCGAAGTAAAAGAGCTCGATCAGTTTTTGATAGCGCGGATTGAGCTTGTGAATATATTCCAACAGTTGGTGTTGACTTTGTTCTAGTATCAGTCGGTCTTCGTGATTAGGGCTTTCGTCAAGCACTAGTTCGGTATCTGCGTTCAGTCGCTCTTCGCTGCGCGATCGGTTTCTTGCCCTAATGAGATCAATGTGCAAGTTTTTAGAAATAGATATGAGCCATGTATTGAATTGAAAAGCGGAATCGTAGCTAGATAATTTCTCAAAAGCGCGTGAGAATGTTTGAATGGCAATGTCTTCGGCATCTAGTTCGTTTGACGTGCGCTTGAGCAAGAAAAAGTAAACCTCTTGCCAGTGATTGTTGAGCAGGGTGTTGAAGGCTGCTTGGTCACCGCTGAGGGCACGATCGATAAGTAATGAATGAGATTCTGTATTCAAAATCACGAATTAACCGCCTCTTTTTTACACATTTCATCTGCGGTTTTTCCGCAATAACTACAGCTTTCTCCGTCTTTGTTCAGAAAGGGGCTTTGGCTGGCACAGGTTCCCGAAAATTTTCCGTCTTTCTTGGCCCAAAGCTTTATGGCAATGCCTGCGAATGAAAGTAAGAGTAGGCCTGCAGTGAGTAAAACTAATTTCATGAAGCAAAGGTAAGAACTCTGTTAGTAAATAGTTACTTCTTCCTCGAGTTCGATACCATACGTTTCGAGTATTCTCTTTTTGATATGTTTACTCAGATCAACAATTTCTCTGCCGCTTGCTCCACCTGAGTTTATCAGTACAAGCGCCTGTTTTTCGTGCACGGCTGCTTTACCCAGTTTAAACCCTTTCAAGTTTAGGCGGTCAATAAGCCAGCCAGCAGCCACTTTAAAGCTTCCATTAGCTTGAGGATACAAGGGTGTTTCAGGGTAATGGGCGCTAAGTTCTTTGGCTTTTTGGGCAGATATTACTGGGTTTTTAAAGAAACTTCCTGCATTTCCTAAGACCTTCGGGTCGGGTAGCTTTGAACGACGAATAGAACAAACGGCCTTTGCCACGTCTAACGGGCTGATAGGTGCATGCAGCGATGCCTGATTAAACCATTGCTGTAGGGGTGAATATGAGGTATTCACACGATGTGCGTTTCGGCTTAATCTTAGGGCCACTTCGGTAAGAACATACTGGTCTTTTAACTCATTCTTAAAGATAGATTCGCGGTAACCAAAGCCACATTCTTCGGCGTCAAATGTACGTTCTGCTAAGGTGGTTCGATGGACGGCTTTGCACCATTCAAAAACGTCTTTCAGCTCAACACCATAGGCTCCTATATTCTGAATGGGCGCGGCTCCCAAAGACCCGGGAATGAGAGCTAGATTTTCTAAACCGCCTAAACCTTGATCGAGCGACCACATGACCAACTCGTGCCACGGCTCTCCGGCCGCCGCGATGAGAAGGGCCTCTGAATCTGAAAGGAGTTTTACCTGTTTACCTTTCCAACGTACAAGCGCTACCGAATACGGATAATCGCTAGAGAAAAGGACATTGCTGCCTTGCCCTAAAAATAGACTGTGCTCTGATTGCGGTGACTTAAGAAATTGATGAAGCTCAGCTGTTGAGGTCAATGCGTGAACAGACTTTGCCTTAGCCGCAACACCGAAAGTAGTGAAGTCATTTAATAGTGGCGATAATTCGCTCATAGATTAAGCTAAATAGGCCTCAAGACCCTTTTCGAGTATATGTACCGCTCTTTTCAGCGCATCGATTTCTAGAACATAAGCGATCCGCACCTCATCTTCTCCTAAGCCTTTTGTGCTGTAAAATCCGGCGGCCGGTGCAACCATGACTGTTTCGTTGTTCAGCGAGAAGTGCTCAAGCAACCATTGAGCAAAGTCTTCGGCGCTTTTTACCGGCAGTTTTACCATGCAGTAAAACGCACCCTTGGGGATAGCGGTTTCGACTCCCGGAATTTGTCTTAAGGCTTCAACCAGAAAATTTCTTCGGGCGTTGTATTCTTTAAGAACCTCAGCAAAATAGCTTTCATCGGTATCTAATGCTGCTTCACTTGCAATTTGAGCATAGGTTGGAGGAGATAGACGCGCCTGAGCAAATTTGAGGATAGCACCTCTTAAAGCGCTGTTTTTAGTCACGGCGAATCCTATTCTAGCGCCGCACATGCTGTAACGCTTAGAGACTGAATCGATCACAACTACATGTTCGTTTAGGGCTTCAAACGAAAGCATAGAGAAGTGTTTGGTTTCATCGTATACAAATTCGCGGTAGACCTCATCTGAAATCAGAAAGAGATCGTGTTTTAGTGCAATCTCAGCGAGCTGTTCTAGTTCGTCTTTGCGGTAAACATAACCGGTTGGATTCGATGGATTACAGATGAGAATCGCTTTTGTTCGCTTAGTAATTCGCCTTTCGAATTCCTCGACACTAGGCAATGCAAATTGCGTTTCAAACGTACAGGTTACCGGAACGATTTTTACGTTGTGCCCTTCCGCAAATCCACTGTAATTGGCATAAAAGGGCTCGGGAATAATGAGTTCGTCGTCAGGATCTAAAAGCGCTCCTAGGGCAAAAGAGAGGGCTTCAGATCCTCCAGTGGTAACTACTATATCTGAGGCGCTTACCGTTAAGTTGAGCCGTTGGTAGTATTTGGCTATTTTTTCTCTAAAGGCATCTGAACCTTCAGTTCGACTGTATGAAAGAACATCTATAGACGCTTGCTGCACTGCGATTAGTGCATTTTTCGGGGTTTTAATATCGGGTTGTCCAATGTTGAGGTGGTGCACATGTACCCCCTTTTTCTTAGCTGCCTCGGCGTAGGGTACCAATTTGCGTATGGGAGATGAAGGCATGTGCCGCGCCTTCTGAGAGATGCTGGGCATATCTTTTTATCCCAAAGGTAGTACAATTAGTTTTCTATTCTTCCGGATACATCAAACACAGCAAGACCTGTCTTTGAATTGGTAACAATGCTAATTTTCTTCCGAAATGGGCCCCTAAGTGCTTTAAGATCAATAGTAAAACCAATACTGTCAATTGATCCAGGTGCCACTTGTTCTGGAAGGTAGACCACTTCAAAACCAAAGCTGGTTCGGGATTCTGATAGGTAGAGTACCTGATCTCCGCTGTTTGTGAATTTTAAAAACAAGGGTTGCTTTGTGGCAGAGGTTAATGTTCCATATTCTACGACCGGTTCTTCTGACAAAAGAACCGCCTCTTGACCAAAGCATACCATTGAGAACATCATTGCGACTAGGCTTAAGAATAGTACTTTCATAACTCTATCTTTGTAATTATTTGAAAGCTAGCAGAATAGTGTTGAAAGTCAAATAACTTTTAGTTATGATATGATGTTTCCTATTTTTGTCGCTTAGCATTTAGCCATCAAATTCACCACTACGTTTTGGAAACAGCCTATAATCCCAGTGCAATAGAATCAAAATGGTACGCCTATTGGTTAGAACAAAAACTGTTCGAATCTAAGGTAGATAGCCGTGAGCCTTACACCATTGTTATACCTCCGCCTAATGTCACGGGTGTATTGCACATGGGGCATATGCTGAACAATACGATACAAGACGTACTCATTAGACGCGCGCGATTGCAACAGAAAAACGCTTGCTGGGTTCCCGGAACCGACCACGCATCTATTGCGACAGAGGCCAAAGTAGTGGCTCGCTTAAAGGAGCGAGGCATTGCAAAAGAAACCTTGAGTAGAGAGGAGTTCTTGAAGCATGCCTGGGAGTGGACAGAAGAATACGGAGGAGTTATTTTAGAGCAACTAAAGCGATTGGGTGCCTCGTGTGACTGGTCTAGAACGACCTTTACCATGGACCAGCACATGTACGACTCGGTAATTGAGGTATTTGTAGATCTCTATGAGAAGGGCCATATTTATCGCGGGTACCGTATGGTAAATTGGGACCCAGAGGCAAAAACCACCTTGTCAGATGAAGAGGTAATTTACCAAGAGCGCGAGGGAAATCTCTATTATATTCAGTATCCATATACAGACGGTTCGGGGGCGCTTACGGTTGCTACTACACGTCCTGAGACCATTTTCGGAGATGTCGCCATCTGCGTAAATCCCGATGACCCGCGCTACACCGACAAGCTCGGAAAGACCGTTTTGGTGCCTATAGTAAATAGAGAAATTCCTATTATTTCCGATACTTATGTAGACGCCGAATTCGGAACGGGCTGCCTAAAAATAACCCCCGCACACGATCAAAATGATAAAGCTATTGGGGATAAGTACGCACTCGAGGTGATCGACGCCCTAAACGCTGACGCTACTCTAAACGCTTATGCCCTGCACTACGAGGGCTTAGATCGTTTTGAGGCACGCCCTAAAATTGCTGAAGAGCTGCAATCACTTGGCTTATTACTAAAGGTAGAGAATCACCTAAATAAGGTGGGCACTTCTGAGCGTACCGGAGCCGTCGTAGAACCGCGATTACTCGATCAATGGTTTTTAAAGATGGACGAGCTGGTGAAGCCGGCTATAGATGCTGTTTTGAAAAGCGGAGAAATTAAGTTGCACCCCTCAAAATTTGACAACACCTACAAGCACTGGCTTGAAAATATCCGCGACTGGAATATTTCAAGGCAACTTTGGTGGGGTCAACAAATTCCTGCTTTTTACTACGATAACACCTTTGTGGTGGCACGAACACTTGAAGAGGCTGTCGATAAGGCTAATGAGCGGGCACAAAGCGCGAAGAGTGACAAGCGTTACACTGCTGTAGACCTGCGGCAAGACGAAGATGTTTTAGATACGTGGTTCTCTTCATGGTTGTGGCCGATCAGCGTGTTTAATGGAATACTTGAGCCCGATAATAAAGACATCAATTATTACTATCCGACATCAGACCTAGTTACGGGCCCAGATATTCTGTTCTTTTGGGTAGCGCGCATGATCATTTCAGGCTACGAATACCGCAAAACCTATCCGTTTAAAAACGTCTATTTAACTGGATTAGTGCGTGATAAGCAAGGTCGTAAGATGTCTAAGTCGCTAGGGAATTCTCCAGATGCGCTGGGGCTCATTGACACCTACGGGGCCGATGCGGTTCGCGTCGGATTGCTGTTGAGTTCCGCCGCAGGAAACGACTTGCTTTTCGACGAATCGCTGTGCCAACAAGGTCGAAATTTTGCTAACAAAATTTGGAACGCTTTTCGGCTAATTACCAGTTGGGAAGTGGCCTGGATTGCTCAACCTGAGGCCAGCAAAATCGGAATAGAGTGGTTCAATTCACAGTTTAATAGCACCCTAGATTTTATTGAAGATCAGTACGCCAAATACCGCATTTCCGACGCCCTAATGGCGCTGTATAAATTGATTTGGGACGATTATTGCGCATGGTTACTTGAGCTAATAAAACCTGCTTATCAGCAGCCTATAGATGCGACCACTAGGCAAGAAGCTTTTGAACTGATGGAGCGTTTGTTGGTTGTACTTCACCCGTTTATGCCCTTCTTAACAGAAGAACTCTGGCAACAACTCGATAAACGGGCTGATACCGAATCTATCTGTGTGGCTCATTGGCCGAGTTCAGGCCCCGTTAACCAAGAGCTTATGAGTCAGTTTAGTCACACTCAAGCCGTGATCTCGGCACTGCGCACCTTGCGTACCGAGAAGCAGCTAAAGCCCAAAGAATTACTTGACATTCAAACCCAACAGACCGATCAGCCTCAAGTAATTCCTGAAGTATTGTCTAAACTAGGGTTCACCTCGCCTATTACAATTGTAGAGTCAGCGGGTGAAAACACCCTTAGTTTGCGCATTGAAACCACAGAGTATTACATACCTATTGAAGCCCAAATAAACTTAGAAGAAGAGGTTGAAAAGTTGCAAGCTGAGCTTGAATACCAAAGGGGCTTTTTGGAAATGGTTAACCAAAAGTTAAGCAACAAACGGTTTGTAGACAATGCCCCAGAGGCTGTAGTAGCTGTAGAGCGAAAAAAGGCGGCCGATGCTCTAGAAAAGATTCAGGCTATTGAGGCAACACTGTCTAAGTTAACCTAGCTCAGCAATAGGTGTAAGAGATCCCTTAACCACCTGACCCTCATTAACCATGATTCGTGCGTTTAAGGGAAGAAATATATCGATTCTAGAGCCAAACTTAATGAATCCTGCATCAGCGCCTTGGTGGGCGGTATCTCCCTTTTTAGCGTAGTTTACGATGCGCCTTGCTAGTGCCCCAGCAATTTGCCTATACAGTACCTCTTCGCCCGTCTGGTGGCGAATAACAACCGTGGTTCGTTCGTTGAGTGTGCTTGACTTAGGGTGCCAGGCCACCAGGTATTTTCCGGGGTGATACTGAGAATACACTACCTCTCCATCGCAGGGGTAACGAGTGACATGCACGTTTAAAGGAGACATGAAAATCGAAACTAGTAGTCGTTCATCGCCAAAGAATTCGTCTTCGCTGACCCTCTTAATCTGCACCACTTTTCCGTCAGCCGGAGCCGCAATAATAGCAGATTGATGCGACGCTACTCGTTTAGGATTTCTGAAGAACTGAAGCACAATTATCCAAATAAAGGCCCCCACTAGAACGGGAACATAGTGTAAAATCGGATAGGTAATGGCCGTTGATATCCACAGCAATGCCGCAAATAAAATAGTGCTAATGACTATGCTTGGATATCCTTCTTTGTGAAACATAACGCTTGTTTAAACGATTACAAACTGCAGGTAAAGATAGGTAAACGGAACACTGAAAATGAGGCTGTCTATGCGGTCCATAATGCCTCCATGCCCGGGAATGAGGCGCCCGGTATCTTTTCGCTTATACATGCGCTTGAGTTTGGAGATTACCAAATCGCCCAAATGGGCACTTATGCTTATTAACGCTCCAAGAACCGCAGTTTGAGCCCATGAAAGCTCAAGCTCTAGCATTTTATTTGCGATTAAGGTGCTCGCTACACAAAAGACGAATCCGCCTATATAGCCTTCAAGGCTCTTATTGGGAGAGATGCTGCTAACTTTTGTTTTTCCGATCAACGACCCCGTCAGGTAAGCGAATGAGTCGTTAGTCCATAGGGCTACAAGCACCGCGAGGCACACCCATTGACCTAGCGAATAAATAGCGTAAAAGCTTGCGATTCCAAGGCTCACATGAGCCAGGGTGAAAATCCAATAAGTAGATGGAGCAGCGAAAGATCGCCTTAAACTGAATAAAGACAGGCTGGCTACTATTGCCCCAACGCCAGCGGTCTGCAAAGGCCCGAGTAATTGGGTGCTAATGGTCAATATTGAAAGAGCACTAATCACCCCAGCATAGGCCGGTTTTGACTGCATTTTGGAAAGCTCAAAGGCAGCAAGCGCAGTCATAGCGATTATAAACAGGGAGAAGAGTACGGGGTAGGGCGAAAGAACGGTTCCGACAAACAATAAAACGTATAATACACCGCTTGCACTTCTTAGGATCAAGGTATTCATAGACTAGTAGTCTTCAAGGAGCAGCAAATATAGGTTCTTCGTTTTTGAACCGTAGTGCATAAAGTCGTCTTGATTCTCTTCGGTGATCTGATTGTTTTTAAACGAAGTAATCTTGGTGGGTAGGGGGCTACCTTGATAGCGCTGTTTAATCGATTTTAGAGCGCTAGAAATAGAGCGAACGATTTGGGAGGTTCGTGCCAAGATGATTAGGTGTTCTGGAAGTTCTTCTTGTTTGATACTCTTTAACTGGTTCGAGCAGACGAGTACAGATCCTTGATCAGCAATGAGGTGTTCGCACTCGGTGAAGAAAATCTTAGAGGCTGAGGCATCTCGGGTGAGTATGAGTTGATCTCCGTGAGCCTTTTTTAGCGCATCACTAAAGCACAATACCTGTTCTGCACGCCAACTATTCTCTTCAAGTATGGCATCTAGATGCTGATTGATCTCTTCATCTGAAGTACAGTAAAGAAACTTGCCTTTGTTCTTTTTGAACTCTTGTAGAAAAAGTAGATCGATGGCTAGGTCTTCTTGTTCGGCGTCTTTAGGTTCAGGCGTGTCTGGTTGACTTGCCGCTAGTTTTGAACCAAAAAATCGCTTTAAGAAGTTCATAGTTTAAGCACTCTTTTATGACTTTTCTTCAGCCGTATCTTCTTCTATCTTCTCTGTAGAAGTGGTGTCGCTTTGATCAATCGCCTCAACCGATGTGGCGTGCTCAACACTAGATTTAAGAGGCTCCTCAACCACTTCATATGGTCTTTTGCCAAAGATGTGTTCTAGGTCGTCTTTGAAGATCACCTCCTTTTCAAGTAACCGATTTGCGAGTGTGGTTAGCTTGTCTTTGTGTTCTTTCAATATACTGATAGCACGCTGATATTGCTCCTCGATCATTTTTGAAATCTCGTCATCGATGAGTTTTGCAGTTACCTCGCTGTAAGGCTTGGTGAATCCGTATTCGTTTTGGCCCGAAGAATCGTAGAAGGTAATGTTTCCTAATTTCTCGTTCAAGCCATAAATGGTCACCATTGCTCGAGCCTGTTTGGTGACTTTTTCGAGGTCACTAAGTGCTCCGGTAGAGATGGTGTCAAAAATTACTTTTTCTGCAGCGCGTCCTCCCATCGTAGCGCACATTTCATCCAACAATTGTTCGGGTCGAACAATTTGCCGCTCTTCTGGCAAGTACCAGGCGGCACCTAATGACTGACCTCTAGGTACAATAGACACTTTTACGAGCGGAGCAGCATAGCGCAGCATCCAGCTCACTGTAGCGTGACCTGCTTCGTGAAAAGCGATTGCTTTTTTCTCTTCAGCGGTAATGATTTTATTCTTCTTTTCAAGGCCCCCAACAATTCGGTCGACCGCGTCTAAAAAGTCTTGTTTAATGACCGCTTTATGCCCATTTCGAGCAGCGATTAGTGCGGCTTCATTACAAACATTAGCAATGTCGGCACCTGAGAAACCTGGAGTTTGTCTGGCCAAAAAGTCAACATCAAGGGTTTCTGCTGTTTTGATGGGGCGTAAATGCACTTCGAAAATTTCTTTGCGCTCATTGAGGTCTGGCAGATCGACGTAGATCTGACGGTCAAACCTTCCGGCACGCATGAGCGCTTTGTCGAGCACATCTGCGCGGTTAGTAGCGGCGAGAACGATCACATTAGTGTTGGTTCCAAAACCGTCCATCTCGGTGAGTAGCTGGTTTAAGGTGTTTTCGCGCTCGTCGTTTGAGCCTGTAAAGTTGTTCTTGCCTCGTGCACGTCCAATGGCGTCTATTTCGTCAATGAAAATGATAGCTGGAGATTTGTCTTTAGCCTGCTTGAACAGATCGCGTACCCTAGAGGCACCAACTCCTACAAACATTTCGACAAAATCAGAACCTGATAGCGAAAAGAAGGGCACCTTAGCCTCTCCGGCAACTGCTTTGGCTAATAGGGTTTTTCCGGTACCTGGAGGTCCGACTAAAAGAGCTCCTTTCGGAATTTTTCCGCCTAGTGCAGTGTATTTATCCGGGTTCTTTAAAAACTCAACGATTTCTTGAATCTCTTCTTTGGCCCCCTCTAGGCCTGCTACATCTTTAAATGAGGTGCGTGTGTCTTTCTTTTCGTCAAAAAGCTTAGCCTTCGATTTGCCGATGCTAAAGATTTGTCCGCCGGCACCACCGCCTCCAGATCCTGACATTCTGCGCATAAGAAAAATCCAAACCCCTATAATCAGTACGAAGGGTAGAATAGAAATAAGTAATTCGAGTAGGTAATTATTCTCTTTATCGTAGTCCAAAACCGTGCTTAATGTGTATTCGGTCTTCAGCTGATTGATACTGTTTTCAAAGTTTTGTAGATCTCCAAAATCTAGCACGTACTGCGGGCTGAGGCTGGCCGAAGGCAATAGTGGCCCTTCAGAGACCTTGCTGTGCACTTCTTTACTAAGCGCTTCAGGGGTCAAATAGACCTTGGCTTGGAGCGTGTTGGTAATGATGACCACTTTGGCCACATCTCCCTGCTTCATGAATTTTTCTAGCTGAGAAGTGGTCGTTTTTTCTGTGCTGTTGAAGGCCAATCCCCCAAATAGGTTAACAGCGATAAATACCAGTATGGCCGTATAAAATATCCAACTGTATTTTGATGGTTTTTTGGTGTTCTTACTCATAGCGTGTTTTGAATTAACCGATAACCATTTTAAGAATAGGTTCTCTCAATGGCGGTAAGCTTGGCATCTCCCCACAATCCTTCGATGTCGTAGCGCTCTCTGATGTGTCTTTGGAACACGTGAACCACTACGTCTACATAATCCATGAGCACCCACTCACTAGTATCGGTGCCCTCAACATGCCAAGGTTTCGTTTTGATAGCCTTACTCACTTTCTTCTGAACAGAAGAAACAATAGCATTTACATGAGTATTTGAAGTTCCATTACAGATGATGAAAAAATCACATACTGTATTGTCTATTTCACGCAGATCTAAAAGATTGATTTCTACGCCTTTCACATCTTCGACTCCATCGATGATTAAAGCAATAAGCTCGTCTGACGACCGTTGTTTTTCTGGCATTAAAACGATTTAAATTCGCAAGACAAAATTAGCGTATTTTGCAGTGCAGCGTTAGTCTTTCTCTTAAATACTCCCATAAAGATATTGTTAAATGACTATAATCAAACTAGATGCCATAGATTCGACAAGCAGCTATTTGTCAGCTTTATGGCGACAGGGTTTGTTCGCTCCTCCGGTTGCGGTCTACACGAGTAACCAATCGGCCGGAAGGGGGCGAAGAGGAGATGCCTGGCAGAGTGAACCGTATAAAAACCTCACTATCAGCTTTTTATTGGATTATTGCAGTAAAGATGCTACGCAGTCTTTTGCGTTGATTATGCAGACCTCATTGGTAGTGATGCGTTTATTAGGGCAGATGGGGGTGCCTAATTTGGCCATCAAATGGCCAAACGACATAATGTCAGGCTCCAAAAAAATCTGCGGCATTCTTGTTGAACGCGCCATACTAGGTTCTCAAAGCAGTCCATTTGTGGTGGGGGTTGGGATCAATGTGAATCAGCAAGATTTTGAGACGTTGACTCACGCCACCTCGGTTAGGCTGAAAACGAATGAAACTCATGATATAGATGCGCTTGCTCGAAGACTCTCAACCTCTTTGGAAGAATCTATGGGTGGCCAGATAGAGCTTGAGCCCCTTGCTTATGTTGCGCTATTAAATCAATTTGAAGAGGTGCTTTACCGAAAGGGTGATTACTGTAAGGTGTCTGTAAATCGAGCTGATTACCAGACGGTAAGAATAATAGGCGTTACTTCAGAAGGAAGACTTCGGGTTCAAGACACAGATGGGCACCAATTTTTATTAGATAGCGCAGAAACTCGGTTTATCTACGCTGAAAAATGATGAACCGTTTTAGAGGCAAGAGTTTCGATGAAGTTTGTCAGTGGTGATTTGATCATCATGCTGATCATCGGGTTAAATGATCCGCTAAAATACAGCGTCAAAAGCGCTTGTCCCTCATCACCACCAATTTCAACCTTTAATTGAAAGGGAAACTGCTCGTTAGTTGAACCTAAAATAATCCGCTGGTCGGGACTACGCTCTTCAAATTTCAACACAATTTCGGGCATTCCCTTTAACGCGAACTTAAAAGCGTCATCACTTAAGACATTAAAAACACTAATGTTTTCGGGCATAATGTGTTCAAAGTTGGATACCTGAGACAAAAAAGAGTAGAGTTCTTTTTGAGAGGTGTTTACAGTTTTTTGTTCGGTAGAAATTTCCATGCTTAAGCTTAATTTAGTTAGTTCGAGGTTGGGTTCCAGTCGCTCGGATTAGCCCGCCACTGCGCGAGCAACTCCAGCTGCTCTATTGTTATTGTTTCATTAATCTGGGCAAATTGAATCAGGTGGTTGTAATCACTAAGGGTAATCAGCTTTAATTCCTTTTCTTCGAACAGCGCATTGGCTTTTTCAAAATTATAAGTAAAGATGGCGGCCATTCCTTTGATTTTTGCCCCAGCTTCTTCGAGCGCCTCAACCGCCTTATAACTACTTTTTCCAGTTGAAATTAGGTCTTCAATCACCACCACATTCTGGCCTTTGTGCAACAGGCCTTCTATCTGGTTCATGCGTCCATGACTTTTAGGTTCTGGACGCACATATACAAAGGGGAGCCCCATAGACTCGGCGACTAGAATCCCGATACCGATGGCCCCGGTAGCTACACCGGCAATGACCTCTGGGGTGCCAAATTGTTGTTCAATTTTACGCACAAACTCTTGTCGAAGATAGTTTCTAACTGCAGGAAAAGAGAGGGCTAAGCGATTATCGCAATAAATCGGAGAGCGCATTCCTGAGGCCCATGTAAAAGGTGTTTCAGGATTCAGTTGAATTGCCTTTATTTGTAGCAGAAGCTCTGCCGTTTTAAAGGCTGTTTCTTTGTCCAAAATCATAGCGCGAATGTACGAAGTTTTCGTCAATGAGAATCGACTAGTTCTGCAGTCACATGCCTGTAACCGGCATGAAAAAACCAAAGAAATAAGCTCCAAGAAAGCGCTTCGATCTCTTGTGTCTGTATTGTTCGAAAAACCTAAGAAGAACACCACTTATTTGCAATTTGACAAGCCGCAAGACCCCTTAGAACTATTTAAAGAGTGTTATAAAGAAGTGATTGCCGCGGGTGGAGTAGTTCGCAATAAAAAACACCAGGTGCTTTTTATCTATCGCAACAATAAATGGGACCTTCCAAAAGGTAAGATTGAAAAGAGCGAGACCCTTGAACAGGCTGCTATTCGAGAGGTTTGTGAAGAAACCGGACTTCCTGAAGTGGCTCTCGGGCCTCAAAGCGCGATAACGTATCACCTTTTTAAACGAAAAGGAGAGGTTCGCCTCAAGACGACGTTCTGGTACGAAATGCGCTCTGACTATAAAGGTCCGTTACATCCTCAGGTTGATGAGGGTATTACTGAGGTAGTATGGTTGAGCGATTCAGAGCAGCGTGTAGCCTTAAGACATTCGTATAAAAACATAGTAGGCCTGTTTAACGGCCAAGACTAGCAATCAATTCACTTACGGGTTGGGGTACCAAGGCACTGATATCTCCATTGTGCTTTAACACGTCACGCACTATAGAGGAACTTATAAAGGCCTTGTCAGAGGCGGTAAGTAGAAAGACCGTTTCAATCTTAGACAGCGTTCTATTGGTGTGCGCTATGGCTTTCTCAAACTCAAAGTCAGCCGGATTCCTCAGCCCCCTTAATATGAATTGGGCTTTTATGCTTGTACAGAAATCAACCGTTAGACCCGAATAAGTGGTGATTTCAATTCTAGACTCATCGCCAAAGGCCTTCTGCAAAAAAGCCAGGCGCTGTTCTAAGCTAAAACGGTAGCTCTTTTCACTGTTTTCACCTATGGCCACTACCAAATGGTCAAAAAGAGAAAGACCTCTCTGAATGATGTCGTAGTGCCCAAGTGTAATGGGATCAAAAGATCCCGGAAATACGGCCTTTTTCATGCCCGAAAGGTACAAATTAATCGTTGAGAGCTTGATCGATCATGGCCTCGAACAACTGAGCAAGCGTAAGCCCCGCCGCCTTAAGCTGTTGAGGAATAATACTTTGCTTGGTGAGCCCCGGTGTGGTATTGATCTCGAGCAAATGAGGTATTCCGTCGACCAGTATAAACTCAGCTCTAGAGACGCCCTTTAGTCCAAGATGCTTGTGAAGCTTAACAGCCCATTCTTTTGCTTGTGCTAATTGGTCTTCTGGCAGGGGTGCAGGAGTGATCTCTCTAGAGGCTCCAAGGTACTTCGCCTCAAAATCAAAAAAGGTGTTATCGGTTTCGATTAGGGTAACGGGCAAGGCGACTAGTTCGCTTTCTAATTGTATAACCCCGACCGTTATTTCGGGACCAATAAGTGCTTCTTCTACAAGTATCTCTTTGTCGACTTGTGCGACCCTCTCTAGTGCTGGCATCAGTTCATCGAATGTATTTATTTTTTCAATCCCAAAGCTGCTTCCCGAACGATTTGCCTTTACAAATACAGGAAGGTTTAGTGAGTGAAATGCTGCACTGAAATCTTGAGAGTCATTCAGGTTTACGGCTAGTGATTTGGCCGAGGGTATTCCTAGCTGCTTGGCAATGAGTAAGAGATCACGCTTGTTGAAAGTCAAGGCTGAAGCGTAGTGATCACTTGCGGTTTGTTTGATTTGCAGCAATTCGAAGTAGGCAGCGAGAACGCCGTCTTCGCCTGGGGTTCCGTGAATGGCGTTGAACACCACATCAAAGTGAATGGTTTGATTGGCCAAGGTGAAGCTGAAATCGTTGCGGTCAATAGCTACGCGCTGGTCATCTAAAAGCACATTCCATGAATCTTTTTGAATGTCTACGGCGTAAACCTCAAATTTTTTAGGGTCTAAGTGTTCGCAAACATGCGCGCCGCTTAAAAGAGATATTTCTCGTTCGGCAGAATAGCCTCCCATCACTATTGCTACTTTTAACCGCTGTGTACTTTTTGCCATGTTTGCGTTCTTGACTGCCGAAAAGTACTAAAAATCACCCCTTTTTCTATCTTTGTCTACTGAAACTTTCCCTATGAAGAGACTGTTCTCTTTCTTTATTTCAACCGTTTTTTGGATTCAATTAGGTTTGGCCGCTGCACTTATTTTTTTGCTCGTTAACCTTAGCGGATGGGGCCTAGCCCTTTTCACTCAGCACAATAAAGAAGTGAGTGTTCCTGATTTAAGGGGAAAATCAATTTCGGAAGTTTCGGATATTCTAGACGCGCTTTCACTGCGGTATGAAGTTTACGATACGATTTCGTTCAGTGCTGATTTCGAACCTTTTGCGGTGAGAGAACAGAATCCGTTGGCCTTTGAAAAGGTAAAGTCTAACCGCAAGATTTACTTGGTAATAAACAGAGGGGATTACCAGCG
>JAURFJ010000017.1 GCA_030834365.1 Flavobacteriaceae bacterium
TTTCCGCTGCAACTCTTCATAGGTGTCCGCGTAAAAGTAGCGCGAAGAATCGGGAGTGTGTACCTCGTCGATAAGTACAATTTCACCGTCTTTAGTCTTTCCGAATTCGTATTTGGTGTCGACCAAAATAAGATTCGTTGCTTTGGCCATTTCGCTTCCCTTTTGAAAAAGCAAACGGGTATACTTCTCTAATAGGTCGTAATCGGCTTCGCTTACGATTCCAAGGTCTAAAATACCTTCCACTGAAATGTCTTCGTCGTGTTCGCCTTGCTCGGCTTTCGTCGCTGGGGTAATAATGGGGGTATCAAAACGATCGTTTTCCCTAAGACCCTCTGAAAGCTTTACTCCACATAATTCCCGTTTACCTTGGGCATATTCACGGGCCGCATGGCCAGCAAGGTATCCACGTATAACCATCTCAATTTTTATAGGCTCGCAGGCCTTTCCGATTGCAACGTTAGGGTCAGGAGAAGCAATAAGCCAATTAGGAACCAGGTCAGAGGTCGCCTTGAGCATCTTTGTTGCAATTTGATTCAGAATTTGTCCCTTGAATGGAATACCCTTGGGCATAACCACATCAAACGCCGAGAGCCTATCGGTAGCAACCATGACCAGAAGATCATTCTCAAGCTCATATACTTCTCTTACTTTACCTCGATAGACCGAGCGCTGACCCTCAAAGTCAAAGTCGGTATGCATTAGAGTGTAGTTAGACATGTGCGTTTACTCAATTTTGATGTTCAATGTTCTTGTATGCGTCAATCACTTTTTTCACCAATCTGTGACGAATAACATCTTTATCATCTAGGTAAATTATAGAGATACCTTCTGTTTTGTTTAGCACCAAAAGCGCTTCCTTTAAGCCAGAAATTACTCTACGAGGTAAATCAATTTGACCGGGATCTCCGGTTAATAAAAATTTCGCGTTTTTACCCATGCGCGTTAAAAACATCTTCATTTGAGCGTGAGTGGTATTCTGGGCCTCATCGAGTATGACAAAAGCCTCATCTAACGTTCTGCCACGCATAAATGCTAGTGGGGCTATTTGAATTACTCCGGTCTCAATGTAATTCTGCAACTTTTCTGGATCAATCATGTCGCGCAAGGCGTCGTACAACGGCTGCATATAGGGGTCTAATTTCTCTTTTAAATCTCCAGGCAAAAAACCAAGGTTCTCCCCGGCCTCAACCGCCGGACGCGTAAGAATAATTCGTCTGACTTGTTTCTCTTTAAGGGCTTTAACCGCCATGGCGACACCAGTATACGTTTTACCGGTACCGGCAGGACCGATAGCAAAAACCATGTCGTTTTTGAGCACGGCTTCTACCAAGCGTTTTTGATTAAAAGTTTGCGCCTTGATTTTACGTCCATTCACCCCATGAACCAAAACCATATGGTCAATTTCAGATGGTACTTCAGCAGATTTTCTTTCGTGATGGTCGCCGCTCAAGATGCGCTCTATGCTATTTTCATCCAACTTATTGTAACGCGCAAAGTGCGAGGTCAATTGATCGAAATGGTTGTCAAAGGCTTCTAATTCTTCCTCGTCTCCGTAGGCTTTAAGCTTATTACCCCTAGCTACTATTTTTAACTTCGGATAGTATTTTTTTAGCAGACTAACTGTTTCGTTTTCTAGTCCGAAAAAGTCTTGTGCGTTAATGTCGGTGAGTTCGATGAGTAGTTCGTTCAAAATATCTTTTCACTAAATTTACCTACAAACAAACATAGCCAAAATACGGCTTAGCCTTTGTCAAAAACTATTAACAATTGGATGGGCGTAATCACTCTTACTTCAGACTTTGGCCTCAAAGATCATTATGTCGCCCGAATTAAAGCCTCGTTACTTAAATTAACTCCAGCAAGCTCGGTTATTGACATCTCTAATCAGGTAGATCATTTCAATTTAATAGGCGCTGCCTACCTCGTTAAGTCGAGCTTTAACGATTTTCCAGAAAACAGTGTACATCTAATCGCGATCAATAACAGCTTGCTTCCGTTAAGTCGATATATAGTGGCTAAAGCTCAAAATCACTTCTTTGTAGCTTGCGATAACGGAATTATTCCAGAGATTATCTCCGTTGCAGCTATTGATGAAATACGCATCATTGAAGCCTATAAGCCTCAAGGTGGGTTTCATGAACTTGACGTGCTCGCTCCGGCTGCTGCACACCTGGCAAATGAAGGCCCATTGACGTTGCTTGGCCCAGAAACTCATGAAATCGTTCAACTTCAATCAAGACAGGCCAAGCTCTCAGAAGATGAAAGCCATATTGAAGGAGAAGTGATCTATATAGACCATTTTGGAAATGCGGTCACCAATATCAAAAAAGCAGACGTTATAGCGCGCAAAAAAGATAGGGCGATGGTGATTAAAGCACGAGCCCATAGCATTCAAGGCATCGAAAATTCCTATCACTCTTTTGCAGCTAGACTCATCAAAGACACGCGGAAAAGAAATGCTCCAGAAGGTAAATTAATCGCCCTATTTAATTCAAGTGATTATTTACAATTAGCTATATATGGTTCTGTTCCTGAGGCAACTGGATCAGCTCATTCTCTCTTAGGCCTTGACCTAGGTACACGTGTTGACCTCTTGTTTATAACTGATTATTAATCGCGCTAAAACAGTGTTGTTTTAAAATATATTTGTGTTTATGAAGTTTATTGTATCCAGCTCGTACTTAAAAGAATACCTCCAAATTTTAGGAGGGGTAATTGCCAGTAATAACACCCTACCGATCTTAGACAATGTGCTCTTTGATCTGAGCGAAAACCAATTGCGTTTGGTAGCCTCAGATTTAGAAACTACCATTTCTGCTCAAATAGAGGTTAGTTCTACCGACAAGGGCGTCATTGCACTGCCCGCTAAGCTGCTCTTAGATATGTTAAAAACATTTCCGGAACAGCCCTTGACTTTTGTTCTTGAAGACAACGGAACGGTTGAAATTAGTGCCTCTAACGGTAAATACGCTTTAGCAAGTATCAACGGTGATGACTTTCCAAAGCCTGTTTCGTTAAACGAGGCAGCTTCATTCACCTTGCAAGCCGACATTTTAGCAACAGCCATTGCCAAAACCATTTTTGCTGCTGGCAACGATGATCTTAGACCTGTAATGAGTGGTGTTTTCTTTCAGTGTTCACCTGAACGAATAACTTTTGTGGCAACCGATGCGCATAAGTTGGTCAAGTACGAGCGCAATGACGTGAGCGCCCCTTCGGTAGCCGAATTTATAATGCCCAAAAAACCGTTAAATCTGCTTAAAGGAATTCTGCAGGGCAGTGAATCTGAGGTGACTATTACCTACAACGAGAATAATGCGCGCTTCTCCTTTGATCATATCGAAATCGTTAGCCGGCTTATAGACGGAAAATATCCCAACTATGAGGCCGTAATTCCCAAGGAGAATCCGAATGTGCTAACCGTGTCACGTTCGCAGTTTTTGGGCTCTGTGCGTCGCGTTTCTATTTTTTCTAACCGCACAACGCATCAGATTCGCTTGAAAATGGCTGGTGCAGAAATTCAGATTTCTGCAGAAGACGTAGACTACAGCAATAAAGCAGATGAACGACTGAGTTGCGCCTATAAAGGAGACGACTTGCAGATTGGATTCAATTCGCGTTTTTTAAGCGAAATGCTCAGCGCCTTAGATTGCGATGAGGTTCAGCTAGCCATGAGTCTACCTAACAGAGCCGGACTCTTAACTCCATTAGATCACTTAGATAAAGGTGAGCAAATAACCATGCTGGTAATGCCTGTAATGCTCAACGCCTAAAAAAGGGCATGAAGGGGCCAAATGACACAATAGTCGCCTTGGCAACAGCACAAGGGTCAGGTGCCATTGCCGTTCTTCGGTTATCGGGTGAACATGCCATTAACCTAGTCGACAGCTTTTTTAAACCACGCTCAAAAACCCCTATTTCAGCTGCAGACTCCCACACCATTCACTTGGGAGATCTATATGAAGCAGGCAGGCTATTAGATGAGGTTTTGGTGAGTGTTTTTAGAGCTCCGCGTTCCTATACCGGAGAAAACGTAGTAGAGATATCCTGTCACGGCTCGGTATACATTCAGCAACTCGTACTAAACGCCTTAACGAATACCGGCAAGTGTCGACTGGCTGAGCCTGGAGAGTTTACATTTAGGGCGTTTATGAACGGAAAGATGAAGCTGTCTCAGGCAGAGGCCGTGTCTGACTTAATTGCCTCCGAAAGTGCTGCGGAGCATCGTATTGCCTTACAGCACATGCGCGGAGGCTTCGCTCAAAATCTCAATGAGATCCGAGAACAACTCATTCACTTCGCGGCCCTGATTGAACTTGAACTCGACTTTTCAGGCGAAGACGTAGAATTTGCCGACTACAGTGCATTGAAAAAATTAGTAGTTGAGCTCAAGCAAACGATCAAATCGCTGCTCGATTCGTTTACCTTAGGAAACGTAATTAAACAAGGGGTTCCCATCGCAATTATAGGAGCACCAAACGCTGGAAAGTCGACTTTGTTAAACGCCTTGCTCAATGAAGAACGGGCCTTGGTGAGCGCCGAGGCTGGAACCACTAGAGACACCGTAGAAGACTTTTTAACCATTGAAGGAATCCGCTTCAGATTTATAGACACAGCTGGAATTCGCGAAACCTCAAACCAAGTTGAGATGATGGGTATTGCGCGCAGCTTTGAACGCGCTAAAGAGGCGCATTTAGTGCTATACGTCATTGATACAAAATCGGCTGTAAAGCCGCTCGATGAGCTCAAAAATCAGCTTGCTAAAAGCGGACTTTCTGAGACTAATATTCTGATTATTTGGAATAAATGCGACAGCGAAGGTGACGCACTAGCCTTTAATTTTGATGAATTCGAAAGCATAGCCATCTCTGCCAAGAAGCGCAGAAATATAGAAGACCTAAAAGCGCGTATTGTATCCCGAACACTACAAGGGGCGGTCAATGAGCAATCGGGTATTTTAACTAATAGTAGGCACTACCAACTCTTACAAGCGGCACTTAAAGAACTCTATGTAGTTGAAGAAGAACTTGAGCGTGGTTCAAGTCAAGATCTCTTAGCCATTTCACTAAAAGGGGTTATTCAGCATCTCGGAGAGATCAGCGGCAGCGTCACCAATGACGACATCTTGGGGTCTATATTTTCTAGTTTCTGTATCGGGAAGTGATTGAGACTGCTAACCTAGTATGTTTTTTATATGAGTAACCTCGAGCAAGGCCTGCGAAAAAACTGGAAGCAGTTTACCCTACTAGTTATCATCAACGGTTTTGTGGGCGGAATGGTTGGTCTAGAGCGCAGCATTCTCCCTGAATTAGCCAAAACCGAATTTGACCTAGCTGTAAAAACTGCCTTACTGTCTTTCATCGTGGTTTTTGGAATCACCAAAGCGCTTAGCAATTACTTTGCAGGAGCCTTTGCCAATAAGATTGGGCGCAAGAACCTTCTGGTCATTGGTTGGGTTTTTGCCTTGCCAGTTCCGATTATTCTAATGCATGCCCCATCGTGGAACTGGATCATTGGCGCCAATGTGCTACTCGGAATTAATCAAGGACTGAGTTGGAGCAGTACCGTGGTGATGAAAATAGACCTGGTCGGAAATAAAAATAGAGGATTAGCCATGGGTATTAACGAATCGGCCGGATATGTAGCTGTCGGACTGACCGCTTTGTTCACTGGGCTGATTGCTGCTAGATATGGGTTACGGCCCTACCCCTTTTATCTGGGTATTGGATTTTCTATTCTGGGCCTTGTTAGCAGTTGGTTGCTGGTGAAAGACACGGCTGCTCATGTGGTTTCAGAACAAATCACTTCTTCCCTAAAACCAATGGGCAATGTTTTCGCATCAACCACGTGGAAACACCCAAATTTAGGATCTATAACCCAGGCGGGGCTCACCAACAATCTAAACGACGGAATGATTTGGGGCATACTGCCCTTATTGTTGGCGAGCAAGGGATTTTCAATTGCCGAAATCGGCTCAATCGCAGCTATTTATCCTTTGGTTTGGGGGCTTAGCCAGCTTCTCACGGGTAAACTGGGAGATCTTTTTCCAAAAAAGCCATTGCTGTTTTACGGAATGTTGATTCAGGGATTATCTATTTTGGGGCTGGTCTACGCCGATTCTCACTTGTCATTCGTGCTACTCAGTGTGCTTCTAGGTCTAGGAACTGCGGTGGTTTATCCGACTTTTCTAGCCGCGATTGCCGACAATACGCATCCATCTGAGCGCGCTAACAGCATCGGTGTTTTTCGTCTTTGGCGAGACCTAGGATACGCCTTTGGGGCGGCAATAACCGGTATCATCGCAGATCAATTCAGTCTACAGGCTGCTTTAGGCAGCGTTGGTCTGCTTACCGTGCTATCGGCCTTGATCTTAGCTAAGAGAATGACCCCTATGAATGAGCCTTTAGCGAAAGAAGCAAAAACTAGCGGTAGCAATAAAAGAAATGAGTGAGCCTAGAATAAGCGACTACAACCATGGATCTGTTGGCCCAAAAAGAAGGCGTTTTTGCAGGAATCAGCAGCGGTGGTTCAGTAAAAGTCGCCTTAGACCTTTGTAATCAATAAGACAATGGCCTCATTGTAGCCATAATCTGTGACCGCGGAGACCGCTATCTATCAGACATGGAATTTTAGTTACTTTTGAAGTTCAAACAACCCAAATGAAAGAAATTTCCTCTATTTGCTGCATTGGTGCCGGCTATGTAGGTGGCCCAACAATGACGGTGATTGCCCATAAATGCCCCCACATCAAGGTTACGGTAGTCGATATAAATCCAGAGCGCATTTCTCGTTGGAATGCTGAAAATCTAGAAGAACTGCCCGTTTATGAGCCAGGGCTTGCCGAGCTAGTGCAACAGAGCCGGGGCAAAAACTTGTTCTTCTCTACCGAAGTTGAGAAAGCTATAGACGAGGCCGGCATGATTTTTATATCGGTCAATACACCGACTAAAACCTATGGTAAAGGTAAAGGTCAAGCAGCTGACTTAAAGTACATTGAACTTTCGGCAAGAACCATTGCAAAGGTAGCCACCAGTGATAAAATTGTAGTTGAGAAATCGACTTTGCCCGTTCGTACGGCTCAGGCACTGAAAAATATTTTAGAACATACAGGAAATGGGGTGAAATTCGAGATTCTTTCAAATCCAGAGTTTCTAGCAGAAGGAACGGCCATAGAAGATTTGCTGAACGCCGATCGCGTTCTTATAGGCGGAGACAATACACCTTCGGGTCAAGCCGCTAAAGACGCCTTATCGGCCATTTACGAACAGTGGCTTCCAAAAGAACGTATTTTGCAGACGAATGTCTGGTCTTCTGAGCTTTCTAAATTAGTAGCTAATGCCTTTTTAGCTCAGCGCGTTTCTTCGATCAATGCCATTTCAGCACTATGTGAAAAAACCGATGCCAATATAGACGAGGTGTCACGTGCCATTGGCCAAGACAGTCGAATTGGTCCAAAGTTTCTCAAGGCCTCGGTGGGCTTTGGTGGGTCATGTTTTCAAAAGGACATTCTCAATCTAGTGTATATCGCTAAGAGCTACGGCTTAGACGAGGTGGCTGATTATTGGGAACAGGTCATACTCATGAATGACTATCAGAAAAGGCGTTTTGCCGATCGCATCATCCGCACTCTTTACAATACCGTATCGGGCAAGAAAATTGCTTTTTTCGGATGGGCCTTCAAGAAAGACACCAACGACACGCGTGAGTCTGCTGCCATTTATATAGCTGATGCACTCATTGAAGAGCGTGCTCATATAACGGTATTTGACCCCAAGGTGACACGGGCTCAAATGCTCAACGATCTCAATCAACTAGGAACACGAACGCTAGAGGAGAATGAGCAATACCTTACAGTGAGCAAAGACCCCTATCAGGCCGCTGACGCCGCTCATGCCATTGCCTTACTCACCGAATGGGACCAGTTTAAGACGCTTGACTACGAACGTATTTATGAAAAAATGCTCAAGCCAGCGTTCGTGTTTGACGGAAGACGCATACTGGAAAGAGAAAAGCTGAAGTCTTTAGGGTTTCGTATATATACCATAGGAGAATAAAACGATGACTATACTTGTCACCGGGTCTGCCGGATTTATCGGATACCATCTAAGCAAAAAGCTTCTTGAGGCCAATCACCAAGTGATTGGCGTTGATAACATCAATGACTATTACAGCACTGAGCTGAAATACGCGCGCCTAGAGCAATTAGGTGTGGCGCGAGTCGATGCCGCCATTGATGGGTTAGAATGCAGTTCAGAACGCTATCCCAACTTTAAATTCATAAAGATTGAATTAGCTGATTCTGACGCAGTAAAACAATTATTTAAGAAATACACCTTCGACAAGGTTTGTCATTTGGCCGCCCAAGCAGGGGTTCGCTACAGCATCGAAAACCCCGAAGTATATATCCAAAGTAATTTAGTGGCCTTCGGTCATTTGTTAGAAGCTGTAAGGCATAACCATGTGGATCATTTGGTATACGCAAGCAGCTCAAGTGTGTATGGAGAGAGCCAAGAAGTTCCATTTAGCGTAACCCAGCGGGTCGATCATCCGATTAGTCTATACGCGGCTACCAAAAAGGCGAATGAATTAATGGCTCATACTTATAGTCACCTTTATGAGATCACGACAACCGGACTGCGTTTCTTTACCGTTTACGGCCCTTGGGGAAGACCCGATATGGCCTATTACCTGTTTACTAAGGCCATTTTGAGCGATAAGCCCATCAACGTCTTCAATAACGGAGAAATGAAGCGTGATTTCACCTATATCGACGATATCGTAGAAGGTGTTCAACGCATCATCGAACAGCCAATTGTAAATCGAGAATGCTATAAGATTTACAATATTGGAAACAGTCGATCCGAAAAATTAGCTGACTTCATAGAAACTCTCGAAAAGCATCTGGGAAAAAAAGCAAAAAAGAACCTATTACCCATGCAACCCGGAGATGTAAGTCAAACCTTTGCTGATGTCAGTGCACTGCAATCAGATTACGGTTATTCTCCAAACACCACCATAGATGAAGGACTCAAGCAGTTTGCTAATTGGTACTTGAAAACTAAGATGGGTTAACTAGTCTTGGTCGCGGTGTCTTGACTCATAGGCGCTCTCGTATAAACGCTCATAAATAGGCACGATTTCAGGTAAATCAAAGCGCTTAGCAGATTCAAGTGCGTTCGCCTTCATACTGCGCAAAAGTTCCTTGTCTTGCGCTAGATTTATTGCATAGGCGCTCATTTGTTCTACATCACCCACCTCGCACACATATCCCGTTTTTCCGTGAATATTTACCTCGGGTAATCCTCCGGCGTTTGAAGAAATCACAGCTGTTTTGTTCGCCATGGCCTCCAGCGCTGCAAGCCCAAAACTCTCTTCCGATGACGGAAGCAAAAAGATGTCTGACATGCACAATACTTTGTCAATTTCCACGCTATTACCTAAAAATTTCACCTTGTTATAGACCCCTTTCTGCTTGGCTAGTCGCTCGGCCTTTATGCGCTCGGGGCCCTCGCCTACCATAATAAGTACAGAAGGTTGGTGCTCATTTACTCGCGCGAATACCTCAACCACGTCTTCGACCCGCTTAACCGCCCTGAAATTGCTGACATGGGTAAATATAATCTCGGTCTGAAGTGCCATAAGGGTTCGGTCACAAGGTTCCTTGGCCTTTTCGATATAACGCTGAATATCGATGAAGTTAGGAATGACTTCAATCTCTTTTTGAATATCAAACATGGCATAAGTCGTATCTCTAAGACTCTTTGAAACCGCAGTTACTCGATCTGATTTGTTGATACTGAAGGTAACTGCTGTTCGGTAAAACGGATGACTTCCTACTAAGGTGATATCCGTTCCATGCAGTGTAGTGATCATAGGAATTAAAATACCCTCCTCTTTCAGCATCTTCTTGGCCATATATCCCGCATAGGCATGGGGAATGGCATAATGCACGTGTAAGAGTTCTATCTGATAGGCTTTAATGGTATCGACTAGTTTACTCGATAACGCCAAATCATAGGGCTGATGTTTAAAGAGCGGATATTCTGGTACATCGACCTCGTGGTAATAGATATTCTTCTCAAGTAAGGCAAGTCGAACAGGTTGGCTATAGGTGATGAAATGAATCTCATGACCCTTTAGGGCAAGGGCCATACCCAATTCTGTGGCTACAACTCCACTGCCCCCAAAAGTTGGGTAACACACAATAGCAATTCTCATGTTCGGATATCTTTGGTCAAAGATACCATTTCTGTTTGCTAGTAAAGTCGAGCGTCGTAAATGGCTTGCTGAATGGCTGTGCGCATATCGGTTGAACCTAATAGGTTGTTATCCATAGACGGATAGGTTCGATTCGACACAAAAACATACGAAATTTGAGTGTCGGGGTCTGCCCAAGCGTAAATTCCGGTAAACCCGAAGTGACCAAAAGAATTGCGCGATACGCATCCGCAGGTCGACCCTCTACCCTCAAGTTGAGGCTTATCGAAACCAACTCCTCTTCGGTTGTTGCTGTTGCAGTAGTAACAGGTATTAAACCTTCGAATCGTTTCTGGATTCAAAAAGCGCGTCTCTGCATATACCCCGCCCTGCAAATACATCTGCATGATTTTAGTCAAGTCGTTAGCGTTGCTGAATAATCCGGCATGACCACTGACTCCTCCCAACATAGCGGCACCCATATCATGTACGTAGCCTTGAATCGTGTCTTGCCTAAAATAGCGATCAATTTCTGAAGGAACAATCTGAGATTTAGCAAAACGCTTCAACGGATGATAACCCGAAAAGGTGGCGCCAATGGGTTTGTACAAAAAGGCTTGTATCTGTTCTTCAAAGGGGGCGTCTGGACGCCCCAGGCGCTTGGCTATCAAATAATACGGAAGATCGCTGTAGCGGTAGGTTTTAGACTCAAGAGAAACATTGAAAATGGTATCAAAAATCGCTTTGTCGTATTCTTTTATTAAAAACAAGGAATCGGCAACCCGTGTAGGATAATCGGTTGAATAGGTCTGGGCATATAAAGTTCTGTCTGGCTGCTGTTCAAGATCTAATGTTTCTTTATAAAACGGGATCCAGGCCGGAAGACGCGCATTATGAGAGAGCGCTGATATCAGGTTCACATCACCTATAGGCTTGTCGCGTAGAGCAGCGAACCAGTCTTTAAAGCGGTCAGAGAGTGAAAGCTCTCCTTCTTCAGTCGCTTTCATGACCAAGGGCAAGGTCGCGGCAATCTTGGTCACCGAGGCCACATCGTATACTGAACTCCACTGCACAGGCTGTTTTTTGCTGTAGGTGTGATACCCGAAATTTCGCTCATATACCACTTTTGCATTTCGGCTTACTATGATTTGCCCGCCTGGACTCATCTGCTGGTTGAGAATTTCATCAATGAGGGAATCTACCTTTGCCAAACGCTGTGATGAAAAACCTTCACGCTCAGGAACAGTAGAGTAGCTAAGTAAGGGATGGTCGCTGGTCTCAATGCTGCCCAACTGTTGGCCAGAAACCTCTATTTCAACCGGCAAAACGCCCTTGCTTGGCAACGCGCCAAACAAGATCTGCGCCAACGCTCTTTGCGACTCTTCTCTATTTTGATACCCCACAACCAGCGCGTCTGGAGCACGATCCAATTGCAGATCAAAAAGGGTGTAGGGCGTGCCAAAATGGGCCAGTACAAGCGGAGTATCAGCCTCACTTAATTGACGAATCAAGCCCCAATCTTCTTCACTGATCTTACTGTTTTTCCAAGGCGTGTCGGTGTTGCCAAAATGCCCCACTATAATAGCCGCATAGTCTTCGGTGTTCAAAGTATTGAGCTGATCGACCCTAACCGATTTAATCTGGGCATAGCGCTGCAACATTTCAGAAAATACAGTAGATCGATTGGCCTGTTCTCCAACGGCCACAAAAAGGTACGACTGATCGAGATTAAGGGGCAGTAGGTCTTCTGAATTAAGTACCGTGGTTATAGCCGCCTCGTAGATTTCCTCAGTGAGTAACTTATCGGCTGTAGCGTTAAGCACCGAGGCTAAATCGTCAGTCGAAATGGGTTCAAATCGATTCAATCCGACCACATACTTGGCCTTAAGGATCTTTTTCACCGAATGGGCCAGACGTTCTTCGGTCAACCGTCCGCTGGCATAGGCCGCTTTAAGTGCCTCAATAGAAGCGGCACTATTCTCTGGGTACAATAAAATATCTGCTCCTGCTAACAAGGCCTCTAGGGCCACCTGATCGACATTTACGTATTTACTAACTCCCTTCATGTTTAGAGCGTCAGTGACCACTAGCCCCTGATACCCCATCTGTTCTTGAAGTAATTCGGTGCTCACTTTGTATGATAGTGAGGCAGGAGTAGTAAGGCTTCCTGTAATAGACTCAAGCGCGATATGAGCCACCATTACCGATGCAATATCTGCTTCAATCAAGGCCTTAAATGGAAGCAACTCCTCGCGCTCTAAACGCTCCCTATCAGCGGTAATAACAGGTAAATTGAGATGAGAGTCTGTGGCCGTATCGCCGTGACCCGGAAAGTGTTTAGCTGATCCTAAGACGCCTTGGCTTTGCATTCCTTTAGCCAGGGCTACCGAGAGCTCACTGACACGCTCAGGGCGGCTCCCAAATGAGCGGTTACCGATAATAGGGTTGCGGGGATCACTATTCACATCGGCCACCGGCGCATAATTCATATGCACCCCAATACGCTTGGCGTGCTCAGCCAATCGTTCGCCTACCCTATAGATTAGCTGATCGTCTTGAACGGCCCCTAGGGTCATGTTATACGGAAAAGCGTAGCTATCTTTCAACCGCATAGCAAGACCCCATTCAGCATCCATGGTGACCAGTAGTTTGGTATCTGACAGCGACTGATAATGATTCGTCAACTTCACCTGAGTAAGGGGATCCCCAACCGAAAAAAGCAGTCCACCAATGGCGTGTTTTTCAATCAATGCTTCAATGCGCTGCCGTTCGCTATCAGCTCCTTTAGAGTCTGTAAAGACAAAGATCAACTGCCCTATTCGCTCATCTAGCGTCATCGACTGATATATCAAATCAACCCATTGTTGTTGCGCCGCGAAATTCTCAGCCCGCAGTGGATCATTCGAAGCGGTCGTTTGAGCGCTAACTGCTTTTAAGAAGATTAGGCTTAAAAAGCTGAAATAAATAAAGTGTTTCATATTAAAAATAGCGCTGATGCCAGCTTTCTTGAGCCGTGACTTCCCAATGAGACTCGAATTCTGACTTTGTAGTTACCAGATTATTAAACACAATGGTGTCAGGAGTAACCGATCGGTTCTTTACTAACGCCTTAAACTCGGGTATGCTTTTATGCACAAAATATTCCCCTTGTTTAAACGTCACATTCATTTTGTCAAGTAGCACCTTAGAAAAATCCGCCTCAATCTGTTGAATAAAACGAACCGAGCTGTCAATGGAGCAACCCGACACTTGAGTACTCTCTGTTTCTACCGCCAAGACAATAAAGCGCCTGTACTTAATAAGAAAGGAGGCTTTTAGCGGATTATTATGGGCCACCCAGCCGTTGACAAAGGTTTCAAGTTGGTGTTCTAGTGAAGGCAAGGCGCTTTCGTTAAAAGGGGTGTCTGACGGATAAATCCATATTCTAGCCGTATCGTCTAGCTGATCAAAGGGTACATACATAGCTTCTATAAATCTTTAGCCTCGGCAATAAGTTGTGCGATGTCTTTAACACTGACAGCGGCTCCTTTTTGTGTCATGCCGTCGTTTAGCATGGTACTGCAAAACGGGCAAGCCGCCGCTACCAAGTCGGTTTGGGTCTCTAAAACCTCTTCGCTACGCGCTATATTGATGTCTTTATTTCCTTTCTCAGGCTCTTTAAACATTTGGGCTCCCCCAGCTCCACAGCAGAGGGCATCTTTTTTGCAGCGCCTCATTTCTACGAGCTCTGCGTCAAGCTTCTCAATAAGTGCTCTAGGAGCCTCATAGATTTCATTTGCCCTGCCTAGGTAGCATGGATCGTGATAGGTGATGCGCTTTCCTTTGAAGGTGCCCCCGTTTAGGGTAAGCCTACCTTCTTCTATGAGCTGTTTTAAAAATTCGGTATGGTGCAGCACTTGGTAGGTTCCGCCTAAAGCAGGGTATTCGTTCTTTAGAGTATTAAAACAATGCGGACAAGTCGTGACAATGCTTTTTACCCCATAGCCATTAAGCACCTCTATATTTGATAGGGCCTGCATTTGAAATAAAAATTCGTTTCCAGAGCGCTTAGCCGGATCACCGCTGCACGACTCCTCTTGACCCAGCACGGCAAAAGAAACCTTAGCGTTAACAAGCAACTTCGCAAATGCCTTGGTAACCTTTTTGGCTCGATCGTCGAAGCTTCCTGCACAACCTACCCAAAAGAGCACTTCTGGAACCTCTTCTGTGCTTAGACATTCAGCCATTGTTCTTATGTGTAAATCAGCCATTTATCGCGTTATTATTCGTTGACCCAGTTCATGCGATCTTGGGCATTGAAAGCCCAAGGGGCCCCGTTATTCTCTATATTAGACATCATTGTGTTTAAATCAGCTGGTGCCGCTGCCTCCTCCATGACGATGTATTCGCGCATCTTCATGATAATAGATAGCGGATTGATCTCTATCGGACATGCCTCAACGCAGGCGTTGCAACTGGTGCAGGCCCAAAGCTCTTCTCTGCTGATGTGATGATCTAACAAAGTGGCTTCTTGAGTGGCCGTTTCTAGGTTAGGTCTAGTCAATATCTCCGCCCTATCGCGGGTGTCCATCATAATTTTTCTTGGCGAAAGCAACTTTCCAGTTTGATTGGCCGGACAGGCCGCCGTGCACCTTCCGCATTCGGTACAACTATAGGCGTTCATAAGTTGCAACCAAGTCAGGTCGGTAACATCTTTGGCTCCAAATCGCTCTATTTCTTGTGTGGCGTCTGGCTCTTGCATACTCAACATTGCTTTAACCTCTCGAGTGACCACTTCGTTCGAAGCGAACTGCCCCTTAGGGGTTAATTGGGCGTAGAAGGTGTTGGGAAAGGCCAGCAGAATATGCAGGTGCTTAGAGTAATACAGGTAGTTTAGAAAACCCAGAATACCCAGAATGTGTGCCCACCAGGCCGAGCGCTCCAATAAAATAAGATTAGCCGTAGGCCATGAGTCAAAAAGAGGAATAAGTGTGGCGCTTACCGGAAAAAGTCCGGCCCTCAGATAATGCGGCTCTTCTCTTATCTGCAAGGCGTAATCTGCCGCGTTCATAGTTAAAAAAAGTAGCATAAGTACTACCTCGATTACCAGAATAAGATTCGCGTCTAGTTTAGGCCAGCCATTCATTTCTGCGCTCCTAAAACGAGCAATATGAATGAGGTTTCGGCGCACCCAAAAAATAAGCACAGCAGCAATCACCGAAATTGCAAACAACTCAAAGGCAGCAATCGCAAAATCATAGGTCGAACCCAAAAAAACGAGCACGCGATGTGTTCCGAAAATACCGTCAATCACGATCTCTAAAAGTTCAATATTGATGATGATAAACCCGAGATACACCACCAGGTGCAGAACGCCAACTAGAAGATTCCTGTGCATTTTTTGCTGCCCAAAAGCCAGGCGAAGCATGTGCATAAACCGCTCCTTCGGACGATCTAATTTACCTATGGGCTTTCCTTGTAAAATAGAGCGCGACAAGCGTCTAATATTGCGGACAAAAAGACCCACACCAAGACCAAGTAATAGCAAGAAAAGTATATTCTTTAGGCCCATGGCATCAGTTTTTTTCGCTGTTCAATGCCGAGTCGTTTTCAGGTAGTTCATAGTCTTTTTGCTTTTTACCAAAGACAGAGACCGACAAATACCGTTTTGGGTTTAAACGCAAATCTTGGAGTAACAACTCCGTCTGTTTCAAATTGGCCTTCAACGCGGTGTATAGGCCATCATCAGTGGCTAATAGCCCGAGCGTACCCTCTCCTGAATTTATTTGTTTGAGCAGGGTGTCAAGCGATCCTAGTGAAGCGTTCAAGTGGGTTATAGAAGAGGCAACTGTGGCACCGTCTAATTCAGCGGTGGCCCTTGAGAGGTTTTGAGTAAGCTTAGCGGTATTCTGCAGCGTAGAATCGATGGAAGACGCGTTAGTCTTAAGTAGTTCATTAAAAACTTTTGTGCTCTGATTGAGGGAAGTGGCCGTCTCGCTAAACTGCTTTAGGGTGTTTCGCAAGTTTTGTTGCGTTTCGCCATCTAAAACCTCGTTTAACCCCCTGACCAGAATCTCGGTCTCTATTAGCGCCTGGCTAACCTTTTGTTCGAGTGGATCCAATATAGTTTGGACCTTATCCAACATGCCCACTTGAATACTCGAAGGCAAGGTATCACCCGACTGAACGGGCCTACCACCGTCATTGGCTACAATAATTTGCAGACCTTTACCGCCTAAAACAGAAGTATCGTAAAGCTCCACTACCGAATTCTTCGAGAACGAATAGTCTGTCAACAACGTAAAGGTGACCAGAAGGTTTCCCTCGGGTTTCAAAAAATCGATAGCATCTACGGTGCCCACCACGTATCCATTAAGACTGACGGTCGTTCCGGTTTGAAGCCCGCCGACATTTTCATAGACAGCGTAAAGCTTTTTTGAAGAGCCAAAAAGAGAAGTTGATTTCAGGTAACTAAATCCAAGTATGAGCGCGGAAACACCTGCCAGAACAACGATCCCAGCCTTTAGTTCATTTGATAATTTTAGAAATCCTCTTTGTTTCATAGCAGATGGGTTAGCGTGTCTTTATGACCACAAAAGCGTCTGAAAAACCCTTTTCAATAGCTTTCTTTCTTAGTAAGGCGCCTGATTCTTCAGAATTGGCCTCTCCGTAAAAATAGCGCTTTAAACCGTCTTTTTCTTCATACCAGATCGGATTTAACCCTCGAAATCTAGGGTCACCAACGGGTATACTTTTTTCGGAGGCAAAGAGTTGAACGCTGTAAACGGCATTGGTCGAAGGGCCTACAGTGTTAATCGTGTTTAATGCAATCTCGTCTCTGTAGGTTAGGATAGCGTTGACCATAGATTTTGCCACTAAATCTTGACCTTTGGTAGAATTTAAAAAAGCCCCTTCATTCGCATTAGACAAAAACCCTGTCTCTACAAGCACAGATGGCATAATGGTTTCATAGAGCACTACGAACCCTGCTTGCTTCACTTGGCGATCGCGACGCTTGGCTGTAGCCACCATCTCGCGCTGAACATAGGCCGCTAGGCGAATACTCTGATCGAGATTCTCTTCTTGAATAGCGTTTAAAGCAATTAGGTCGCTGTTGAATTTAGCGTATTTAGACTGGTAGTTTTCTTCATTGTAGATCACCGCATTCTCGCGCTGCGCAACGGCCAAGTTTTTATCAGCCCGATGAAGACCTAATACAAATGTACCTGCTCCGTATGCACTCGATTCGTGGGCGTCGCAATGAATAGATACAAATACGTCTGCATTTATTCGATTTGCCATAGGGCCTCTGGCATAAAGGTCGACCGAACGATCGTCTGTACGCG
The DNA here is from genome assembly GCA_030834365.1 of Flavobacteriaceae bacterium. Lineage (GTDB taxonomy): Bacteria > Bacteroidota > Bacteroidia > Flavobacteriales > Flavobacteriaceae > UBA3478. The sequence goes on from JAURFJ010000017.1 coordinate 17,523, forward strand.
AATAATGCACCTTGATTCCGGGCTCTTTAGCTAATAGTTCTCCAACTTTAAGGGCAATAGCTAGCGTTATTTTCTTCTCAACATAACCGTTATGCATGTTGCCCGGGTCTTTACCCCCGTGACCCGGATCTAAAAAAACCGTAAACGTAGGCCGCGATTGAGCACTAGCCGAAACCCATAAGAGTAAGAATAGGCTGAAAAGCAAAAGAAACCGGAGTTTTGGCACAGTTTTACTCATACGTAAGACGTTGAGTAAAATTAAGCAATAGCGGAGAGTTACCACAAATATTATGTAAGTTTGACCCGAGTTTAAACGCTTTAAACTCAATAAAACCAAGGATTTCGTATTGCAGTTCTGGCGATTCTATTTTGTGCTCTGTATAGGGTGCTTACTTCATCCCACCCTTTCTTTCGGTCAGCAAGACAGCACCTACTTGGCTCCTCAATCTAAGGGGCTCTTTATTCAGCTGCCTAGCGGATTCGATCTACCAGAGGTTAGCCAAGAAAAAAAACAGCTACTCGATTCCCTTGTTTCCAAAGAGCGAAAGAAAACGAGTATAGCCATCTCTTCAAAACTCGAAAGCCTGATTAAATACAGTGCAAAAGACTCTGTAACCATACGGCAGGGAGAGAAGAAAATCTACCTAGCCAACGAGGCCGCGATTGACTATACCGATACCAAGCTCACAGCGGGGGTCATCGCGATA
>JAURFJ010000018.1 GCA_030834365.1 Flavobacteriaceae bacterium
AGGGTAAACCTCTTGAAGTCGAGCCACGAGAGCTTTGTATGAGGGGCTAGCATTGGTCGCTGAGAGAATGACCGCTTTTTGGCCAGATGCACTCAATGCATTCAGTCGAGCGATCACTGCAGTATCAAGGGCATCCCAAGAAACGTCTGACCCAGCAGCTAGGGGCCCTTGAAGCCTGTATTTATCGTAGAGGTTAAGTACCGAGGCCTGAACCCGAGCATTAGCGCCACCGAAGAGAGAGGCGCGGTCGTTGTTTTCGATCTTGATAGGTCGGCCCTCTCTTGTTTTAACTAAAACAGAGGCAAAATCGTATCCATTTGAAAGGGTTGTGGCATAATAGTTGGCAATACCAGGAACAATTTCATCGGGCTGAATCACATAAGGAATAGACTTCTTTACCGGACCTTCGCAAGCCGCCAAAGTTGCAGCGGCAGTGCTAAAGCCTACGTACTTTAAGAAATCTCTTCTCGAAGTATCCGAGGCCTTTAAGTTAGACTCATCTTCTAGAAAATCATTCACTGGAAGCGTTTCAGCAAATTCATTTTGCTTTAACTGCGCAACGACCTGATCTTTTTCAGACAGTTCAGCTTCGCTTTTCCAATAGTTTTTATGTGACGCCATAATCAGTTAGGATTCCGAGTAATTAATAGTGGCATTTACCACATTCAAGTCCGCCCATTTGAGCGGCAGTCAATTCTTTAACTCCGTATTTCTGTGAAAGCTCTTCGTGAATCTTTTCGTAATACGGATTCGTCGTCAACTGCACATTGGTTTCTCTGTGACAGTTGATACACCAGCCCATGGTTAAAGGAGCATGCTGATACATTATTTCCATCTCCTCGACTGGACCGTGGCACGTCTGGCACTCTACCCCGGCCACACTGTAATGCTGTGCGTGATTGAAGTAAACAAAGTCTGGAAGGTTGTGAATGCGTACCCACTCTACTGGTTGAGATTCACCGGTGTAACTCTGAGTCTCTTCATCCCATCCAACGGCCTTATATAGTTTTTTAATCTCTCCCGTATAAAACTCGTTGGTATAACCGTTGGCCAAATCTTCTGCAGAAGGACCCTCTGGGTTGCCCTTATACTCGTAAATCGATTTGTGGCAATTCATACACACATTAAGCGACGGTATCCCTGAGTGTTTAGAGACACGCGCCGAGCTGTGGCAATAGGTACATTCAATCTTATTGTCTCCTGCGTGAATTTTGTGCGAGTAATGTATAGGTTGAACCGGAGCATAGCCCTGATCTATACCTACTTGCATCATATAAGCGTAGGCGAAATAGGCACTGGCTAGAAGCAGAACAATTACAGAGACAAAAACCAAAAACTGATTCTGAACAAAAGCCTTCCAAATGGGTGTGCGCGCGGCACGTTCTTGAATTTCAACTCCATTAGCTGAAGCGATTTGCCTTAAGGTTTTATTGACCAAGTAAAGCATAGCAATAAGCACGATCAGTACAAAAGAAAGAACGGCTAATACAAGGTCATTAGAGCTCGAATTACCTTCAGAAGCGGCTACCGATTGAACGGCAGTAGCAGCGGCCACCGGGGCAGCAGGGGGCGGAGCAGCTGTATAGGCTAGAATATTATCTATATCTGCATTGGAGAGTGTAGGAAAGGCGGTCATGGCCGCTTTGTTGTATTCGTTGTAAATGCGATTGGCATAATCGTCCCCAGCTGCGATCATACCTGCACTATTCTTAATCCAAGCGTAAAGCCATTGCTTGTCTAACCCTTCGTCATCGTAAAGGCGCTGCTCTACATTAGCCAGAGCGGGACCAGTCATCTTGCGATTTAGGGCGTGACAAGCGGCGCAGTTTTGATTGAACAGCTGTTTCCCTTTTGCAGGGTCTCCTGCAGCCTCGGCATCTTGGGCCAACGAAGGAGTTATTATCAGCGCAAAGAGCAGCGCCGAGAAAATAGTTGAAAGGCGGCTAGGTATAACTTTCATAAACTCTCAATTAGACAAAATGTCGTACAAAAAAGACCACTAATGATCCTGTTTAAAGTGGCACAAAAATAAGGCCAAGGGAGGTTAAAAAAAAGCCCCCAAACCGCATAATTCAATTTATTTTTATTCTAAATAATTAAACTGTTTAAGCGCTGAATTTTTGAAGAACACTATCTTTACCTCATGCTCAAGGCTCAGACAACGGTGATCATTCGACTTCTAAACTTAGGTTTGTTTTTGCTATTGCCTGCGGTGTTATTTGCTCAAGATCAAGAGCTTAATTCGGAGGCGGTACCCCATAATAAGCAGGCTAAAAAGAAAGAGAAATACCAGCTGATGGCCGACATTTATGCCGATTATTTGAGAGCTCTACCCGATTATCAAATTCAATTGGGTTTCGGAACCCTTGAACAAGCCAACAAAGTGATAAAAGATTTTCGCGCTCTCGCCGATCGAGATCCGCTTTTCTTCCCGAATAAAGAATTGAAACTGACATTTGAGTCGCCCACTTACCGCGTAAGACTTCAGTATTTCGCTGACCGCATCGAAGCGGAAAAGGCATTTTCTGAATTGCGAAAAATCTTTCCTTCTGCCTTGATACTGCAGCCCGGTAGTCGCGAAATAAATTAGAGCTTTTTCTGAACAGCCACTTCGCTATAGGCCTCCAGTTGATCCCCAATCTCGATATCGTTGTAGTTCTTAATCTGCAAACCGCAATCGTATCCCTTGGCTACTTCTTTAGCATCGTCTTTGAAGCGCTTTAGCGATGAAAGTTCGCCATCGTGGATGACGACGCCTTCGCGAATGATTCGAATCCTAGAGTTTCTAAAGAGTTTGCCTGACAATACCATACAGCCGGCAATGGTTCCGATCTTAGAAATCTTGAACGATTCACGAATCTCAGCTGTTCCACTGATCTCTTCTTTCATCTCTGGGCTAAGCATGCCCTCCATGGCCTTTTTAATGTCGTCAATCGCGTCGTAAATGATAGAATAAGTGCGCACATCGACCTCTTCTCTCTCGGCGATAGTACGTGCATTACCCATGGGACGCACATTGAATCCAATGACTACTGCCGAAGAAGCACTAGCTAATAAGACGTCTGATTCGGTAATTGCACCAACGCCCTTGTGGATAATTTTAACCTGTATTTCTTCAGTAGATAGCTTCTGAAACGAGTCGCTCAGTGCCTCCACAGAACCGTCTACGTCACCTTTTAAAATGATGTTTAGTTCTTGGAAGTCTCCAATGGCAATACGTCTTCCTATTTCGTCTAGTGTCAATTGACGCTGAGCTCTAACACTCTGTTCGCGCTGCAATTGCATGCGCTTCAGGGCGATTTGCTTGGCTTCTTTCTCGTCCTCGAGCACCACGAACTTGTCACCGGCTTGAGGAGCTCCGTCTAATCCTAAAATCGATATAGGGGTAGCCGGATCAGCTTTTTTAACCGCGTTTCCGCGTTCGTCTTGCATAGCTTTGACCTTACCGCTAGAGGTTCCGGCCAAAACAAAATCACCGATGGAGAGCGATCCGTTTTGAATCAAAACTGTCGATACGTATCCCCTTCCCTTATCTAGGAAGGCCTCAACAACGGTACCGGTAGCTTTGCGATCAGGGTTAGCCTTGAGCTCGAGCAATTCAGCCTCCAACAAAACTTTCTCCAGTAACTCGTTAACGCCCAAACCGGTTTTAGCCGATATGTCTTGCGATTGGATCTTACCGCCCCAATCTTCTACAAGCAGATTCATACCAGCAAGTCCTTCTTTAATTTTTTCTGGATTAGCCTCTGGCCTGTCGACCTTGTTGATGGCAAAAATTATAGGCACTCCAGCTGCTTGAGCGTGAGCGATGGCCTCTTTGGTCTGAGGCATTATATTGTCGTCTGCAGCGATTACAATAATCACAATGTCGGTGACCTGAGTACCTCTAGCACGCATGGCGGTAAAGGCCTCGTGACCGGGAGTATCTAAAAAGGTTAAGCGCTGTCCGTTTTCAAGCGTAACTGAATAGGCGCCAATATGCTGGGTAATTCCACCGCTCTCGCCTGCGATCACATTCTCTTTTCGGATGTAATCCAAGAGAGAAGTCTTTCCATGATCGACGTGTCCCATTACCGTAACGATGGGAGCCCTCGGCTTCAGCGACTCGGGCGAATCTTCGATTGTTGATGTCAGATTTTCTTCGAGCTCGGTTTGAACAAACTCCACTTCAAAGCCAAATTCTTCAGCCACAATTGAAAGCGTTTCGGCATCCAAGCGCTGGTTAAGCGTCATCATGATCCCCAGTGACATACACGCAGAAATGATCTGAGTGGTCGACACATCCATCATGGTCGCCACCTCGTTGACCGTAACGTACTCAGTAACCTTAAGAATTTTACTGTCTAACTCTTGCTGCTCAAGTTCTTTATCAGACTGCTGCTTATGCAGGTCTCTTTTCTCTCGGCGATACTTCGCTCCTTTACCCTTAGAGCTCTTCCCTTGAAGCTTTTCTAGGGTCTCACGCACCTGACGTTGCACCTCTTCCTCACTGGGCTCGGCGCGTACGACCGGAGTCTGTTTTCCCTTTGCAGCCTGATTGCGCTGATTGGTGTCGTTCTTGTCGTTTAAAATGCGCTTGCGTTTGCGCTTGCGATCTGCATTCTGCGCAGCAGATCCGGCTGCTGTCTCTTTCTTTTTCTTCTCAAACTGCGAGAGATCTACAGTCGTCCCTGTGAGTTTTGGGCCCGACAGCTTCTGGTACTGTGTCTTAAATTGGTCTGAGGCCGGCTCTTCTGCTTTTGGAGCTTCATTCACCTTAGCAATAGCTTCAGTAGGCGCAGCTTCAGCCGCCACATCTGCTGTACTTACCACTTCGGTTTCTGCAGAATCTGTTTTTGTTTCAGGAGCTGCAACCTCTACCTCTTTAGCCGGTTCAATTACTGCCTTCTCAGCGGGGGCAGCAGCTGGTTTTTGAGGCTCAAGATCAATTATACCAACCGTTTTCGGCTTTTCTAAACTGCTCTTAGCCTTGATAAGCTCGTTGTCTTTCTTCTCTTTGGCTTGACGCTTCTCTTCTTGCTCTTTTTCAATTTGCTGAAGCAATGCCTCTTTTTCTTTGCGCTTCTCTTCGCTCACCTCTTGAGAGGCTGCCTTCTTCGACATATCTGTCTGAAACTCGTCCAAGAGTACTTGATACACCTCTCCACTAATTTTAGTGGTTGGGCGGGCCTCAATCTCATGACCTTTCTCCTTGAGATGCTCTACTGCACGGTCGAGGGAGATATTGAGTTCTCGAAGTACTTTGTTTAATCGTATGGTTTCTAATTCAGACATATAGTATGATTCGTCTAGTGTTTTTTAAAGGCGGAGGTACAGCTACAAATATAAAAGTTACTCTTCAAATTCGGATTTTAGTATTCTAACCACCTCACGTACAGTCTCTTCTTCGAGATCTGTTCGCTTAATTAAGTCTTCTATATCAAGTTCTAAGACGCTGCGGGCCGTGTCTAAACCGATCTTCTTGAACTCTTGAATGATCCAAGCGTCAATTTCATCTGAGAACTCGGTAAGCTCAACATCTTCTTCGACACCTTCTCTAAAGACGTCGATTTCGTAACCCGTTAGTTGCCCAGCTAATCTAATGTTGTGCCCGCTTCTTCCGATCGCCTTTGAAACCTCCTCGGGCTTCAAGTAGACCTGAGCAGTCATGTTCTCATCGTTCAATTTAACCGAGCTCACCTTGGCGGGGCTAAGAGCTCTAGTGACTAGCAATTGCTTGTTGTTGGTCCAGTTTATGACGTCAATATTTTCGTTGCCTAATTCGCGAACAATGCCGTGAATTCTAGACCCTTTCATACCCACACATGCTCCAACAGGATCAATGCGATCGTCGTACGAATCAACGGCTACTTTTGCTTTTTCACCAGGAATTCGAACAGCTTTTTTGATGGTAATTAGTCCGTCGAAGACCTCTGGAATCTCTTGGAAGAACAATTGCTCCAAGAACTTAGGAGAGGTTCGCGACATTATAATGGTAGGCTTGCTACCTTTTAACTCTACGCTTTCAATCACTCCTCTTACGTTGTCTCCTTTGCGGAAAAAGTCCGATGGAATCTGACGGTCTTTTGGCAAAATGATTTCATTGCCCTCATCGTCAAGCAAGATAATAGCTTTGTGGCGGATGTGGTGAACCTCAGCCGTAAAGAGCTCCCCTTCTAGATCTTTAAATTGCTTGTAAATAGTGGTGTTGTCGTGTTCTTGAATTTTAGCGACCAAATTCTGTCTTAAAGCCAGAATAGAACGGCGTCCAAGATCGATAAGCTTCACTTCTTCAGAAACGTCTTCACCCACTTCAAAATCAGGCTCTATTTTGCGGGCCTCCGAAAGCGAAATTTCTTCGTTTTCATCCTCAACCATTCCGTCATCAACAACAACCCGATTACGCCATATCTCCAAATCACCCTTGTCTGGGTTGATGATAATATCGAAGTTGTCGTCTGAACCAAATTTCTTTTTAAGCGTATTTCGGAACACCTCCTCAAGAATCGCCATTAGGGTTACTCGATCGATAAACTTATCGTCTTTAAACTCCGAAAATGATTCTATAAGTGCTAAATTTTCCATGATCAGGGATTAAAAAATTAGTTCTATTTGTGCATTAATTATTTGGTCAAATTCAATTTGTTGTTCACATTCAACAGTTGTTTTACCCTTGCCTACAGGCTTGGGCTGTCGTTCTTTCCATCTCAAAGTAATCAATTGATCACTAATTGATGTGAATTCGCCTTTAAAACTACCCTCAGCAGTATCAATCTTTAAGGTTCTGCCCAGGTGCTGTTTAAACTGTCTCAGATGCTTTAAGGGAGCGGTAGCTCCGGCTGATAACACGTCGAGTGAAAAATCATACTTCTCTCGATCTAGGTGATGTTCGATAGCCCTAGAGACCTCAACACAATCGTTGACGTTGACTCCGTTGTCTCCATCTACAACTACGCGCACACTAAGGTCGGCGCCTATATTGAGTTCGATCAAAAAGAGATCTGGACGCTCTTCAAAAAAAGCATCTAAAAGCACACTAACCTCTTTTCTAAACGTTTCACTCATAATACAGTAACAAAAGAGGGGACTGCTGTCCCCTCTTTTAAGCTCTTCGAGCGCTCCAAAGAGCGCTCATGAAAAAGATGTTGGCCTACAAGGACTCGAACCTTGAACGACTGAACCAAAATCAGCTGTGTTACCAATTACACCATAGGCCATTACTCAATCGAGGCTGCAAATTTAAACTATTCTTAGAATCTGCAAAAATTAAAAACGCTATTTTCGTTGAGCTCAAAAGGGCTATAAAACGGTACTATATGCAGTTAGAATTCAGGCGAACGCAGCGCCTTTTATCGTGGGTAGTATTTTTTGTCGCGCTCATAGTTTATGGGCTTACCGTTGAGCCCACCGGCAGTTTCTGGGACGCCGGAGAATATATATCTACCTCAGCTAAACTACAAGTAGGACACCCGCCAGGGGCACCTTTGTTTCAGCTCATAGGCGCCTTTTTCTCTACATTCGCCTTTGGAGACCCGGCTAAAGTAGCCCTCATGGTCAATTGGGTCTCAGTGGTTTCGAGTGCCTTCACCATTTTTTTTACGTTTAAAATCATAGCCAATCTCGGTGAGAAGTGGGTGAGAAGCGGGCTTGACAACAAGCAGAAAGAAGAAACTTTGGATCCGGCTAATACCCTAGCCATTTTAGGTGCTTCTCTAGTTGGCGCGCTAACCCTTTGCTTCTCGGATAGCTTTTGGTTCAACGCAGTTGAAACTGAGGTCTACGCCATGGCGAGCCTGGTAATGGCGTTATTGCTGTGGCTTGGTATTGAGTGGACCGACAGACTAACAGAGCCTCAAGGCGAACGCTACCTGATTCTTATTTCTTTTGTCGTAGGGCTTGTCTTTGGCATACAGTTCATGGGGTTTTTGGCCATACCCTCTATAGGGCTGCTGTACTATTTCAAAAAAACCGAACGCATCACTCCCAAAAACTTTGTCTTAGCTAACATTGGAGTGGTGGCCCTTCTCTTTCTGGTCTACCGATTCTCGTTAACTTATATACTCAAGCTCTTCGGAGTGACAGAAGTCTTTTTCGTCAACGAAATAGGATTGCCTTTTAATTCTGGTTCGGTGATTACCGGAATTACTTTAGCGGCCATTCTCATCTACCTTATACGTTTCAGCAAAAAACGACAGTTAGCGCGATTGCATTTAATCGCTCACATGGTACTATTCTTAATTATCGGATTCTCTACTTGGCTGATGCTACCCATTAGAGCCAATGCCCAAACCGTGGTGAACGAGAACAATCCAGAAGATGCTCGTTCACTTTTGGCCTACTACAACAGAGAACAATATCCGGCCCCTGAAAGTCCATTTTACGGTTCGTTTTACTCTGACTATTTCGCTCCTGCAGGCCCAGACCAAGACGGAACCCCAAAGTATGAGAAGAATAAAAAGCTCAGACGCTACGAAATCGTAAATTACTACGAAGATGCCATCCAAGGGCCAAATCCCAATCACATAGGTTTTCTGCCTAGAATGTGGAGCGCCTCTTCGGCCGAGAATTACATGCGCTACTACGGACGCCTCGATTTCAGTATCAATCCCCGATACCAAGGAGACACTGAGCTTAGAAATGCCGTTGCCCAGTTTAAGCAAATGAGTAATGAGGGTGAGATTGAGACCTCTCAGTATGTAGACTTCTTAAAGAACTTTGCCGACTACATTGAGGTGAAGCCTCCTACGCTTGGCCAGAACCTGAGCTACCTGATCGATTTTCAGTTTAACTACATGTACTGGCGCTACTTCTTTTGGAATTTCGTCGGTCGCCAAAATGACGAACAAGGTCGTTTCAATGCGAACGGAGAATGGCTTAGCGGCATTTCATTTATAGATAGCATCCGACTTGGCAATCAATCCAATTTACCCGATGACCTCTTAAATAACAAGGCGCGAAACACCTACTTCTTTTTACCTCTTCTATTGGGATTAGTAGGATTCTATTTTCACGCCAAGCGCCAGTGGAAGCTCTTTTACGTGCTACTGGTGTATTTTTTATTCACTGGTCTGGCCATTCAGTTTTACACTAACCCGACCATTTTTCAGCCTAGAGAACGCGATTACTCCCTAGTAGGTTCATTCTTTATTTTCAGTATCTGGGTAGGTTTTGGGGCACTCGCGCTATTCGACCTCATAGCCACCGCGATCAAACAACGAACGCCAAAGGTAGCCCTAAGTACGACGACCTTATGCCTGATGGCAGTTCCGCTACTTATGGCATTCGAGAATTGGGACGATCATGACCGCTCCAATCGGCAGACTGCCAGATCCACGGCAATGGCTTACCTCGATTCATGTGCTGAAGACCAGGGAGCCTTGCTTTTTACCATAGGAGACAACGACACCTTTCCGCTTTGGTACATGCAAGAAATTGAAGGATACCGCACCGATGTCAGGGTGGTCAACTCAAGCCTATTAGCCACCGATTGGTACATCGATCAAATGAAGCGAAAGGCCTATGGGAGCGAGCCTATTCCGTCTCAACTTACCCATAATCAATACCGCTTTGGAACTCGAGACGTACTGTATTATCAGCCGGTTCCCGAATTAGCCGAAGAGCGCTGGACACTGAGTAAATTCATGGATTGGGTCAGCAGCGGAAAGCCAGAAACCAAATTGAGCTACCTGATGAGGCAGCAAGGGGTAGACATGAGTGATTTCAAAGAAGAACAGCTTGACATCGTCTACTACCCTACTCACAAGATAAGGGTGCCGGTAGATAAAAATGCAGTCTTGGAATCAGGCCTAGTTGCTGCCAAAGACGCCGATCAGATTCTAGACTATATAGACATTGATCTTCCGAAGAGTGCGCTGCCCAAAAACAGGTTGTTGATGCTTGATATGCTCAACACCAACAACTGGAAGCGCCCGATCTATTTCTCAGGTGGTAGCCTCGATTCGGCAGAATACCTGTACATGAAAGACTATTTACAACTCGACGGATTGGTGTATAAACTCGTGCCGATTTATACTGAAGACAGCGGCGCATTCGACATGGGAAGAATAGATACCGACCTTATGTACGAAATTGTGATGGATTGGGAATGGGGAAACTCAAACGACCCTTCAGTGTATATAGATCCGCAAACTAGAGCCCAAGGAATATCTTTCAGAAGCAACATGGCGCGACTGGTCGAGCAGCTTATAGTAAACCAGCAGTTCGAAAAGGCCGAAAACGTAATCGATCTAGCCGTCGAGAAAATGCCACTCAAAGCATTTAGGTACTACACCTTTGTTGAACCCTTTATTCAAGGCTATTACGCCGTTTCTGCTGTAGACAAAGCCCAAAAACTATCTACTGAACTACTGACCATTTATTTAGATCATTTGGCCTATTACACCACCCTAAATGCCGAGGAAAGCTACAGACGAATCGAAGAAATTTACAGTGATTTAGAAGCTACTAGGCGCGTACTCGATTTATCGACTGAGGCAAACGACGAAGACTTTGTTGCTCCATTCACCGAAGCGTACAACGGGTACATCAATGACCTAGTGTATATTTTAGAAAACGCTCAGATTGAGCAAGAATAGAATAAAGGGCTTAAACGTACTCGCTTATTATGCCTAGCAAAGTGTTCGCGTCAAGTTCGCCACTTTGGCGCCACATCATTTCGCCCTTTTTATAAATTATGAGCGTAGGAAGCCCTTTGATGCGCAGGGCCTGAGATAATTCTTGATTTTTGTCTACATCGATCTTGATCACTTTACCCTTATCTCCAAGGGCTGCAGCCACGTCTTTGAGAACGGGCGTCATTGAAAGGGAGGCGTCGTTCCATTCGGCATAGAAATTGAAAAGAACCGGAACCTCTAGGTCGATTAAATCACCAAATTTTGACATGTTTAAATCAATTGGTGCTGCAAGTTAGTAAAATTGCTATTCAACTGAGCTGAATCCACTTGATTTTAGACCAATGCGGGTAATTTCAGGCCATATACCAAAACGGCCCGGATAGCCTAGAAAACCAAATCCGCGGTTCACGTTCAATAGATGGTTGTTCTTCTCGTACATTCCGGCCCATTGCGGATATCTGTATTGTATCGGGCTCCATTTGTAACCGGCAATCTCCACCCCAAATTGAAAGCCGTGTGTATGACCGCTTAAGCAGAGATCTATCTTTTTCTCGTGATTCAGCACCTCAGCCTCCCAATGTGACGGATCGTGCGACATCAAGAGGGTAAATACTGAGTCGTCAATTTGGCTGGTAGCCTTCTTCAAATCTCCTGCCTTGAGAAATCTGCCGCTACCCCAATTCTCAACGCCAACCAAATTGAAAAATGCCTCCCCTCTAGAAATTTTTACACTTTGGTTATTCAAGGTGCTAAACCCCATTTGCCGTTGAATATTCAGCAGATTCCGCACATCGTCTTTGGCCATCTGCTCATCAAAGTCTCTGTTGTAGCTGCCGTAATCGTGATTGCCTAATACGGCAAACTTTCCGTCTTTGGCCTGCAGAGCAGCCAAAGCGTCTATGTAAGGCCTGGCCTCTGAAGACTTATTGTTCACCATGTCTCCGGTAAACAGCAATAAGTCTGATTGCTGTTCATTGATCAGATCAAGGCCGGGTTGAAATTCATCTAGAGAGGCAAAACTACCCAGATGAAGGTCTGAAATCTGAACAATAGTATACCCATCAAATGCGCTTGGAAGTCGGTCAAAGACCAGGTCATAGGTGTGCAGCGTGTACTTATTGCGCGCGCCCATTCCAATCACGAGTGAAGAGAACGGAAGTGCTCCGACCGTAACCGCAGTAGCACTAATAAACCGCCTTCGATCAATGCGCGTGTGATGAGGCGTGCCAAGCATTGACTTTAGCTTCGCCCTTATCCAGGAAAACAAGCGAACCACATCTTCAAGAATCAAAAAGAAGCTTAACAGCAAAAGGCCGAACGTCACCGCAAAAAGAAAACCAGTCAGGTAAAGTTCGACGCGCGTTCCTAAAGAGATGTTGAATGCCCGCAAAACAAAGCCTGCAAAAAAGAGCCCCAAGGTAAGCACCCAAAAGACCCACATTACCCGGTTTGAACGCGATAGCACCTTAAGAGCGCTGTGGCCATAAAAAACAAGGGCTATATAGAAAAGAGTGAAAAAGACGTAAAACACAACTCAGTTTAAGGCCTGTAAAAGTACGTTTTAAATAGCCTATGAACCGTTAAAATTCCGTTATCTTGCACCCTCTTGACGGCTGAAATATGAGTAAGAATACCGCAAAACGACTTTTTCTAGTCGACGCCTACGCACTTATTTTTAGGGGCTACTTCGCGCTAATCAAGAATCCCAGGGTAAATTCTAAGGGCGAAGACACCTCTGCAATAATGGGGTTTATGAACGCGCTTTTAGATCTCATAAAGCGCGAACAGCCCGAATATATTGCTGTTTGCTTTGACAAAGGAGGAAGTACTGAACGCACAGAGCTATTCTCGGAGTATAAGGCTAATCGTCAAGAAACCCCAGACGCGATTCGGTTCGCCATACCCCACATCGAATCATTGTTAAAGGCCATGGACATTCCTATTGTGGTTCAAGAAGGCTATGAGGCCGATGACCTTATTGGCACCCTTTCTAAACAAGCTGAAAAACAAGGATTCGAGGTGTTTATGGTAACCCCAGACAAAGACTTCGGCCAGTTGGTCAGCGAGCATATTTTTATGTACCGACCCTCAAGAATGGGCAACGACATCGAGATATGGGGTATTCCGCAGGTTCAAGAGCGTTTCGGGGTAGAGCGTCCAGAGCAAGTTATCGACTACCTGGGTATGATGGGTGATGCCAGCGATAATATTCCCGGCTTGCCCGGTGTTGGCGACAAAACGGCTAAGAAGTTCATCCAAACATACGGCAGCTTAGAAAAGCTACTTGAAAACCTTCATGAGCTGAGCGGAAAACTGAAAGAGCGCATCGAAGAACATGCCTCATTAGGCATTCTATCTAAGCAATTGGCCACCATTAAAACCGATTGCGATGTAGAATTCAATCCGGATACCTTTATTCGTTCTGCCCCAAACCTGGACGAAATTGACCGCCTTTTCGACACCTTGGAATTCAGAAGACTCAAAGAACAGTTTCACAAGGTTTTTGCCCACAAGGCCTCACCCGAGGCGATTCAGGCTCCCGCTCAAGATTTCAAGGCACAGCCGCTAGACGCACTAAATACCTTCGCCGGTAGTGGTCAGTTTTCACTTTTTGACGCTGAGCCCTCCGCCCAAAGTCCAACCGACACTATTCACTTATACCAGCTTGTTAATAGCCCGAGAACTGTAGAGCTCTTTTTTGAAGCTCTATATCAACAGACAGAGGTAAGCATTTCGGTGTTTAATACCGCTGCCGATCCTATGAGCGGATCCCTGTTTGGTATCGCCTTCTCGTGGCAGGCCTACAAAGGATTTTATGTGCCGCTGCCTTTAGATGGGCTTTTGGAAACTGCACTCTGGCACAAGCTTCAGCAATTCTTCAATTCGAAGATTACGCTGATTGGCCATCAGTTAAAAGAAACGTTAAACATTTTGAGAAGGCACGGATTTACTGTAAACGCATCGCTATTCGACACCACATTAGCACACTATTTAATAAATCCAGATAGGTCTCACGATCTAAGTGTATTAAGCAAAAGCTATCTCGGCTCAGATGCGCCTAGACTTGAAACAGTACTTGATCTAAAGTCGAGTAAGGGCGTAAGTCTAGAGCTTGAAGATCCGGCCATTTTTAAAGAATACGCCTGCAGTCTTAGCGACTACACACTGAGATTGTACCATCCGCTTAAGCAAGAACTGCATAAATGGCAACTTTTCGAACTCTATCAAGAGCTAGAGGTACCCTTAGTAAGGGTGCTTGCGCAAATGGAATTTAACGGCATTAAGCTCAACGATGCGTATCTCAATACACTTAAAACACAGTTCAGCGAGCAGTTAGAACAGCTCGAGCAATCGGTTTACGCACAAGCCGAGGAAACCTTTAACATCGCCTCTCCAAAACAGCTAGGGATTGTGCTGTTTGAAAAATTGAAGTTGATTGATAAACCTAAAAAGACAAAAACAGGACAATACGCTACCTCTGAAGAGATCTTGACCGAGCTCGCTAAAAAACACCAGATCGCCTCAGATCTTTTGACCTATCGAGGGCTTGCCAAGCTACTCAACACGTATGTAGAGGCACTGCCGGAACAGATCAACGCAGAGACAAAACGCATTCATACGCAATTCATGCAGACCGTCGCGGCTACCGGAAGATTAAGCAGCGTGCATCCAAACCTCCAGAATATTCCGATTCGAACAGAAAACGGGCGCCTTATCCGAAAAGCTTTCGTTGCTAAAGACGACTCTCACGTGCTTTTAGCTGCCGATTATTCTCAAATAGAGTTGCGTATCATAGCGGCGCTGAGCGAAGAAGATACTATGATAGAGGCCTTTAAAAACGGAGAAGACATTCACGCCTCAACCGCCTCCAAGGTATTCGGAGTTGCACTTTCAAAGGTCAGCCGCGAACAACGAAGCCAGGCGAAAACGGTCAACTTTGGAATCATTTATGGGGTCTCCGCATTCGGACTCAGCAATCAAACCGACTTATCGCGATCAGACGCCAAAGAACTCATAGAAACGTATTACGCGACCTATCCCAAATTAAGGGCATATGTGCAGAACCAAGTGAGCTTTGCCCGTGAAAACGGCTACGTAGAAACCCTGTTTAAACGCCGCAGGTATTTGAGTGATATAAACGCTGCAAACGCAGTGGTTCGATCAGCGGCAGAGCGCAACGCGGTGAACGCCCCAATTCAAGGATCGGCGGCAGACATCATTAAAAGGGCTATGCTCGCAATAGATCAACACATAAAGACAGAAGGCCTAAAGAGCTCCATGCTTTTACAGGTGCACGATGAGCTTGTTTTTGACTGCCCCAAAGAAGAAATCGATCAACTTACCGCGCTTGTTAAACGCGAAATGCAGAACGCGGCTCAATTAACAGTACCGCTTGAGGTAGAAGTAGGATTTGGAGCCAACTGGTTTGAAGCACATTAAACTTCAAAAACCTTTTTTCATTGATTTGCATTTCAACCGAATAATTGTACATTTGCAGCCCGTTAGTTTTAACGTGTAGCGATATAAAACCTATTTATACTGTGGATACATTAAGTTATAAAACCAAATCAGCCAACGCAGCTAGTGTGACTAAGCAATGGGTATTGGTTGATGCCGAAGGGCAAGTTTTGGGACGATTGGCCTCAAAGATTGCTATGATTCTTAGAGGAAAAAACAAGCCTAGCTTTACCCCTCACGTTGATTGTGGAGATAACGTAATCGTTATCAACGCTGAAAAAGTGGTTTTGACGGGAAATAAAGCTACAGATAAAAAATACCTTCGCCACACAGGTTATCCAGGCGGACAACGCGAAACAACCACTAAAGAACTTTTTCAGAGTCATCCAGAACGCATTATTGAAAATGCGGTTAAAGGAATGCTTCCAAAGAATAAGTTAGGCGCCGAGCTTTTCAGAAATCTGAGAGTATACAGCGGACCAGAGCACGATCAACAAGCTCAACAGCCGGTTCAAATCAATCTTAATGACCTCAAATAGCTTTAAACAGTAATGGGAGTAATTCATAAAATCGGTAGAAGAAAAACGGCAGTAGCCCGCGTTTACTTATCTGAAGGAAACGGAACTGTAGTAATCAACAAAAGACCCCTAGATAACTATTTTACTACGGGCACACTACAATACAAAGTCAATCAACCCTTTGAATTGACAGAGACAGCTGGAAAATACGATGTGAAAGCTTCTGTGTTTGGCGGAGGAATCACCGGTCAGGCTGAGGCCCTAAGACTAGCAATCTCTAGAGCACTTTGCGAGATTGATCAAGAGTTTAGATTGTCACTCAAACCAGAAGGATTACTCACTAGAGACCCTCGAATGGTAGAACGCAAAAAGTTCGGGCAGAAAAAAGCAAGAAAGAAATTCCAGTTCTCTAAACGTTAATGGCGTTTTAGCGTACTTGTTCTTTATACATACTAATAATAACCAGTTTAGTTTAGCATCTAAATAGATCGGGCGAATTTGTTAAAAATGACCACCGATTTATTGCTAAATCAGAACGTAAACTAAATTAAAAATGGCAAAAGTCGAAGTTAAACAGCTTCTAGATGCAGGCGTGCATTTTGGTCACCTCACTAGAAAATGGAATCCGAACATGGCTCCTTACATCTACATGGAGCGTAATGGAATTCACGTAATTAATCTGTACAAAACCGTAGCTAAGCTCGAAGAGGCTAATGAAGCCCTCAAGAAGATAGCTGCATCAGGGCGCAAAATTCTTTTTGTAGCCACAAAAAAGCAAGCAAAAGGTATCGTTTCAGAGAAGGTGGCGGCAGTAAATATGCCCTACATCACTGAGCGCTGGCCCGGTGGAATGTTAACCAACTTCATTACCATCCGCAAGGCGGTGAAGAAGATGAGTTCTATCGATCGCATGAAGAAAGACGGCACCTTCAACACCCTTTCTAAGAAAGAAAAACTTCAAGTTGAGCGCTTACGTGCCAAGCTAGAGAAAAACTTAGGGTCTATTTCTGATATGACTCGTTTGCCAGGAGCGCTATTCATTGTAGACGTAATGAGAGAGCACATCGCGGTTAAAGAAGCCTTGCGCCTGAATATCCCAGTTTTCGCCATGGTAGATACCAATTGTGACCCAAGAGATATCGATTATGTCATTCCAGCAAATGATGATGCTGGAAAGTCGATAGATATCATTCTATCTAGTGTTACAGCAGCCATCAATGAGGGTCTATCTGAGCGTAAAGCTGACAAACTAGACGCTAGCGAAGGAGCTATCGACGAGGTTGACTTCGAAGAGAATGACGCCGAAGAAATAGAAGAGACCGATGCCGCTTCGCAAGAAGAGCTAGGTACAGAGGCTAGCGAAGAGGAAACTGACCAAGCCTAAGTTTACAACCTTTTCTTAACCTTGTGTTTATTCGAAAAACAGACCTTTAAGCTTTAGGTATTTTAGAAGAACCCAAAAACCATTGAAGATATGAGCGCAATCTCTGCAGCAGATGTTAACAAATTAAGAAAGACCACCGGAGCCGGAATGATGGACTGTAAAAAGGCATTAGTTGAAGCCGAGGGTGACTTTGAAAAGGCCATCGAAATTCTTCGCAAGAAGGGTCAGAAGGTTGCAGCCAACAGAGCTGACCGTGACTCTTCTGAAGGAGCCGCTATAGCCGTCGTTAACTCGGCAGCTACACGTGGAGTAGTGATCTCTTTAAACTGCGAAACCGATTTTGTGGCTAAGAACGATTCTTTTATTGCTATGGCTAATGACATTGCACAGCTTGCACTTGAGTCTAGTTCATTAGAAGATTTACTTTCAAAAACCTACGGTGCACTTAGCGTTGCTGAGAAACTTACCGAGCA